>JBOHSJ010000275.1:0-6226 GCA_050733035.1 Gemmatimonadales bacterium
CGCCCAACAGTGGATCCCCGGCCGCGATCCCAGCGTGGGCGATATCCTGTGCAACTCGATCAGCACCGCGTTGGGCATCGGCCTCGTGCGACTTGCACCCCGCTGGCTCCTGACGCCCCCCGATCGCAGCGCTCGGCACGCCCTCGGCGCCCCCGTGATCGCCGTGCTGGTGTGGCTCGGCACGGCCGCGGTGCTCCGGCCGACCTTTCCGCCGCCGCCCTACCGCGTGGTCCCCAGACCGGACTTCAGCTACTGGGGACGTTACCGAGGAGAGATCCGGTCGGCGAAGCTGGAGCGAGGCATGCTCGAGGTCGAGGCAGTCGCTCCATCGCGTCCGCACCGCCGCCCGGCGCCGCTCGCCGCGATCCTCGACGCGCGCAATACCAAGGCGACGATCCTTGCGGTCGACGGCACAGACCTGTTGCTGCACTACCATGTGCCCGCCGTCGCCCTCACACTCGCGCAACCCGATCTGCGCTGGCGCCATGCCCTCGCCAACATCGCGCCCGGGGACACCTTCACCGCCGCGACCGGCCGCGAGGCCGGCAGAATCTGCCTGGCCCTGAACCTCGACTGGCGGTGCGACCTCGGCTACACCATCGGCGACGGCTGGAAGCTGATCTTCTTTCCGGAAGGATGGCCGAGCTGGATCCTGGCGGTGATCAACGCGTGCTGGGTGGCCGGATGTGTGATCGGGGTCGGGTTCTGGGCGGCGAGGGGGAGCGGCGGCGAAAAAGGCGGCGGCGAGGGGCGGCGAAGGGCGGCAATGGCGAAGGTTGCTGTGGGACTGGCACTCGCTGGACTAATCGTCGTTCCGATTGTTACGAACCTGAAAGCGACCACCGTGTGGGAATGGGCTGGTGCGCTGCTCGGCATTGAATTCGGGTTGATCCTAGGGGGTTGGAGTAGGAATAATCCGAAAGACTCCCCCGCCTAGCTGCATGATGTACAGCTCCCCCCTCGCGTCCTGACCGAACGAGCTGACGCCGTTGCCGGGCCGGAGTAGCGACGTCCAGTCGATCTTCACCGGATCCGGGAAATGGAAACTGGTGACGACGCCGTTGCAGTAGTCGGCGTAGAAATAGTGGCCATCCAGCTCGGGAATCGCGTCGCCGCGATACACGTAACCTCCGACGACGGTGCACGCGCCGTTCGCATGCGAGTATTCGGCAAACGGCGCGACCAGGCCGGTGGTCGAGCAGGGACCGCTCGGATAGCAGTGGTTCCCTTCCATAATACTCCAGCCGTAGTTCGCGCCCTTGCCGCGCTGGTTCCCCACCGTCGCGACGTCCACTTCCTCCCATTCGCCCTGGCCGACATCGCCGATGTAGAGATCGCCGGTCTGCCGGTCGAAGGAAAAGCGCCACGGATTGCGCAGCCCGTAGGACCACACCTCGGGCGCGCCGGTCGTGTCGGTCGCGAACGGATTGTCCGCCGGGATCGCGTACCCGCTCGCGCCGTTCACGTCGAGCCGCAGCAGCTTGCCGAGCAACGTGTGCTTGTTCTGGCCGTTGTTGTCGGGATCGCCGCCCCCGCCGCCGTCGCCCGTCCCGATGAACAGCATGCCGTCGCGCCCGAATTGCAGCTGGCCGCCGTTGTGATTCGCCTGCCCCGGATGGGCCACTGCCAAGACGGTATCCGCAGTGGTTTCATCCGCGCTGTCGGCATCCGTCGCGGAGACATTGTACCGCACGACACGAATGTCGCCGGCGTCGTCGGTGAAGTAGACGTAGAAGCGGCCGTTGATCGCATACTGCGGATCGAAGGCGATGCTCAGCAGCCCCTCTTCGCCGCCCGCGTTGATCCGCCCGCGCAGATCGAGGAACGCGCGCGCCAGGGTGGTGTCGCGGCGCACGATGCGCACCCGCCCCGCCTGCTCGACGATGAACAGCCGCGCCGAGTCGTTGGGCGGCGACGTCAGGAAGACGGGACTCGTGAAGTTGCCGACCAGCTGCAGCTCGACCGCGACCGTCGGCGGATTCGTGGGAGAGCTCTGGCACGCTCCAATCACCAAAAGCATCGCTAGCAGTCGCTTCACGCTTGGATCTCCGGACTTGAGACCACTTCGCAACTTTGCCGTCTGCGCACCTTTTCTTGCGACATGTGTCTACGGACTTGGAGCAACGATCCGGTAAACCGGCCCTGAGTACGTAACGATGTAGAGATCGCCACGCGCATCCTCGCCGAATGAGACGATGGAGCCGCCGGGCGACAGCTGCGACGTCCAATCAGTGCTCTGCGTCGCCTGCCCGCCGGCAAACAGGAAGCTGCGCACGAAGCCAACACATAAGTCGGCATACAGATAGTGTCCTCTGAGCTGCGTCACGCGCGTGCCGCGGTAGACGTAGCCGCCGGTCATGGAGCAGGCGTTGTTGGTGTGCCCGTACTCCGTCACCGGCATCGTGATCCCCGCGGTGTTACAGCTGCCGCCGCCGACACAGTGCGTTCCTTCGACCACGCTCCAACCGTAGTTGAGTCCCTTGCCCGCGTTCGGCGCGGCCGCGGCGTCCACCTCTTCCCACGACGCGTCCCCGATGTCGCCGATGTACAGATCGCCGGTTTGCCGGTCGAACGAGAAGCGCCAGGGATTGCGGAAGCCCAGCGCCCAGATCTCCGGCAGAAAGCTCGTGTCGCCCACGAACGGATTGTCGGCGGGAACCGTGTACCCCGTCGCGCCGGCGACATCGATCCTCAGCAACTTGCCGTTCAGCGTCTTCTTGCGCTGGCCGTTTTGCTGCGGATCGCCACAGCAGCCGCCGTCGCCGAGCGAGACGTACAGCTGGCCATCCAGCGGACCGAACTGCAGCTGGCCGCCGTGATGGTTGCCGAACGGGAGCGAGAAGCCCGCCACGGGATGCGGGATCGCCAGGATCGTGTCGGCCTGCGACTCGTCGGCGCTATCCGGATTGCTCGAGACGACGTAGCGCACGATGCGGATGTCGCCGTTCATGTTCGTGTAGAACGCGTAGAACCGGCCGTTGGTCTGGTACTGCGGATGAAACGCCAGGCTATAGAGCCCGTTCTCGTCCGACGCGCTGATCCTGCCGCGCAAATCGAGAAACGCTCTCGCCTGGAGCACAGCGTTTTTCAAAAGCCGCACCCGTCCGGCGCGCTCCACCACGAGGATGCGCGAGGAATCATTCGTCGGCGCAGTCAGGAACGTGGGCTGCGCGAACGTTCCGATGGATTGGATGGCGGCGGCCGGCGGTGGCGGCGGCGGTGGCGGTGGCGGAGGCGGCGGCGGCCCGGTGGGCGAATCGAACCAGCTGGCACACCCGGCGAGCAGCACCAGCAACGGGAGATATCTCATCCGAGTACCACCTCTACCCCCTCTTGTCGAAGACGTCCGAGCAGCCGGGCCTCGATACGCGCCCGCAGCGTCACCATGCCGTTGTTTTGGTGCTGTTCGAGAATTTCGGCGTCGCGATGTAATGCCGCCAAGAGCTTCCCGTCGCTCACCGAAACGCGGATTTCCGCGATGGGGCGCAATGCCTGGGCAGACGTACGGAGCGCGAGACGGAGATCGTCCACGCCAGCGTGCGGCGTGAGGCGTGCGGCGTGTGGCGCAGCGGAGGTGAGGATCGCGTGCGGATACTTTTCCCGAACCAGGGCGAGAAATACCTCAGGATCTGGCAGCAAGTCGGCTTTGTTGAACACGTGGATCGTGCGTTTTCGCTCCGGACTTCCATTGCTACGCCGCACGCCGAACGCCGCACGTTGTAATTCGTCCTCCACCACATCGACCTGGTCTTCCCAACCAGGATGACTGGCGTCAATCACGTGCAACAACAAATCCGCGTCCTCGGCTTCTTCCAGCGTCGCCCTGAACGAGGCGACCAAATGGTGCGGCAGCTTCCGGATGAATCCGACGGTATCGGTGAGGCGATAGCGGTAGCCTTCGCCCACATCAACTTCTCGGGCCAGCGTATCCAGCGTCGCGAACAGCCGGTCCTCGATGAACACGTCCTGGCCCGAGAGGGCCTTGAGCAGGCTCGACTTGCCCGCGTTGGTGTAGCCGACGAGCGCCGCCGTCGGCAGATCGCGCCGGCCCTGGCGCTGGTTGGCGCGATGCTCCGCGACGTCCTTGAGCCGCTTCTTGAGCATCGAGATCTTGCGGCGAATGACGCGGCGGTCCGTCTCGAGCTGGGTTTCGCCGGGGCCCCGGAGCCCGATACCGCCGCGGATACGCGACAAGTGGGTCCACATGCGGGTCAGGCGCGGCAGCAGGTACTCGAGCTGCGCCAGTTCGACCTGCAGCTTCGCCTCGTGGCTACGCGCGCGCGTGGCGAAGATGTCGAGAATCACTTCGGTGCGATCCATCACCCGCACGCCGAGACTCTTCTCGAGCTTGACGCCCTGCACCGGCGTGAGGCTCTCGTCGAACAGCATCAGCGTGGCGCCGCTCGACGCCAGCTCGTCCTTGAGGGTTTCGACCTTGCCCTGGCCGAGATAGAAGTTGGGCGTGGGGGCATCGATGCGCTGGATGGTACGCCCTACGACTTGAGCTCCCGCCGTATCCGCGAGTCTCTCGAGTTCCCCCAAGTGCTCGTCCACATGCACCGCTTCGTCGGAACCCTTCCGCGGAGCTCCAACGAGAAAGGCCCGCTCGATTGGAGCCTGGATCTCAATCAGCTTACGGATAGGTCCTCACCCTCAGACACAAGAGAAGTTGCGAAGTTGCCCAGACGGCGAAGTGGCTGCAAGCTTGAAGCTCCAAGTCTTGAGACCACTTTGCCGTCTGTGCAACTGCGCAACTTTTCTTGAAGCTTCATTACGGTAACATCTTTCTCAACGGAACATTCCCTTTGCTCTTGAGCTCGACTCGCCGTTCACCGATGGGCGTCTCGAGAAGCACCGCTCCCACCAAACCGTATGGCAGTTCTTGCGACTCAAGTAATGACCGGGCGGCCGCCCCCACCCCCGACCACGTGAACCGCACCGGCATGACCACTCTACTATGGTTTTCCGGGGATAGATCCAGGGGTTTGTCTATAAGGGCTTCCCCGAAGTCCGTGCCGGCCAATTCGAGGCCAACTTCGAGCCGCGTGCTGCGCAGCCGGTAGTCATTAGGATTGTACACGTCGAACACGAGGTCGAGTGTCCCGCCGCTCAACCCGAGTCCCGTGACATGGATCTCCTGCAGCTCGACCTGGGGCTGCTCGAACGTGAGCGCGTTTCGTAATGTCGCGCACGACGAAAGTGTGATTGTGATCAGCAACACAGTCCTTGCGGTCTGTATCATAGACCCTAACATAACCCGCCGATGGCCCATATGACCCTGGAGCCGCTGGTATTGTTGGCGAACGCCGACAAGTGGCTCGCCGAATCGCTCGAGAGCGTGCTCACGCAAGGCGGGTACCGGGTGCTCACCACCGCCAAGCGCCAGCAGGTGCTGGAGCTCGCCCGCCGGCATCAGCCGGATGCGATCCTGCTCGACATGGGCCTCGACCAGCGCACCAGCGACAACCTCACGCTGTGCCGCGCGCTGCGCGCCGACGGCACCATCTCCCGCGCGATGCCCATCATTCTCATGACCGCCGGTCCGGCGCTGCGGGCGCAACAGCTCGAAGCGCTGCGCGCCGGCGCGTGGGAGTTGCGCGGCGATCCGCTCGACATGGAAGAGCTGGTGCTGCGCCTGGGCGTCTACGTGCAGGGCAAGCTCGAGAGTGATCGCCTGGGTGCCGAGGGGCTCGTGGACCGCGCGAGCGGCCTGTATAACGACGCCGGCATCACGCGGCGCTCGAGCGAGCTGGCGGCGTTCACGGCGCGCGAGGGGATGCCGCTCGCCTGCGCGGTGTTTCAGCCGGAAGACGGCGCGCTCACCGCCGCCGCCGCGGACCGGCTGGCGGCGGCGTTCCGGCGGGTGGGCCGCGTGTCCGACGCCGTGGGCCGCACCGGTCCGGCAGAGTTTACGGTCTTTGCGCCGGCGACGGATGAGACCGGGGCGGAGGGCCTGGTGCAGCGTATTACAGACGCCGTGTCGCGTACCGCAGCCGTGAAGTTGCGCGCCGGCGTCAGCACCGTGTCCGCGAAACCGAAGCGTCCCTCGGGGAGCCGGTATTCCGCCGCCGACCTCCACCTGCCTTCACCAACCCTGACGACGGATTTGCTCGACCAAGCCCGCAAGGCGCTGGATTAGGACGAGCGCCGCTGCGGCCCGCTGGTCCGGCCGTTGGCAGGGGGCGCGGGGGGGGCGGGGGGCGCGGGGGGCGCGGGGGGCGCGGGG
>JBOHSJ010000276.1:0-22870 GCA_050733035.1 Gemmatimonadales bacterium
GGGCACGGGCACGACCGTCTCGTTCAAGCCGGACACGCAGATCTTCACCGAGACCCGGTTCGACTACGCCACGGTCGCCAACCGGCTACGCGAGCTCGCGTTCCTCAACAAAGCGCTAACGATCACGCTCAAGGACGAGCGCAAGGGCGTCCAGAAGGAAGAGACGTTCTACTACAAGGGCGGCCTCGCCGAGTTCGTGAAGTGGGTGATCGGTAACCGCCGGCCGCTGCACGCGAAGCCGATCACGTTCGAGGCGGCGCGCGAGGGCGTGGAGGTCGAGGGCGCCGTCCAATACGACGATCAGTACAGCGAGAACACGTTCACCTTCGTGAACAACATCAACACGCACGAAGGCGGGACGCATCTCACCGGCTTCAAGGCGGCACTCACCCGCACCATCAACGAGTGGGCGAAACAGGACGGCGCCCTGAAGAAGGAAGAGTTCACACTCTCCGGTGACGACGTGCGCGAGGGATTGAACTGCGTGCTGAGCGTCAAGGTCAAGCAGCCGCAGTTCGAGGGGCAGACGAAGACCAAGCTGGGGAACTCCGAGATCGAAGGCGTCGTCAAGACCGTGGTCAACGAGGCGCTGGGGGCATTTTTCGACAAGAATCCCAGCGTGGCACGGGCGATCATCGCCAAAGCCGTGAGCGCCGCGCGGGCGCGCGAAGCGGCGCGCAAAGCGCGCGAGCTGGTGCGGAAGAAGAGCGGACTCGACGCCGGGCTTTTGCCCGGCAAGCTCGCCGACTGCTCGCTGACCGATCCCAAGCTGTGCGAGATCTACCTGGTCGAAGGCGACTCCGCCGGCGGTTCCGCGAAAATGGGCCGGGACCGCAGCTATCAGGCGATCCTGCCGCTGCGCGGCAAGATCCTCAACGTCCAGAAGGCGCGGATCGACAAGATCCTCTCGAACGAAGAAATCCGGACGATGATCACCGCGATCGGGACGGGCGTGGGTGACGACTTCAACGTCGAGGAAGCGCGCTACCACAAGATCATCATCATGACGGATGCCGACGTGGACGGCGCGCACATCCGCACCCTGCTGCTCACCTTCTTCTACAAGGAGATGAAGCAGCTCATCGACGCGGGGTACATCTACATCGCCCAGCCGCCGCTGTTTCGCGTGTCCAAGGGCAAGGAAGAGTTCTATGCGTACGACGAGAAGGAGCGCGACACTTACATCAAGCGGCTCACCAACGGGGCGGAGTCGAAGGCTTCGGTGAACGTGAGCCGCTACAAAGGGCTCGGCGAAATGAATCCCGATCAGCTACGCGATACCACCATGGACCCGACCAAACGCACGCTGCTCAAGGTGACGATGGAAGACGCGCTCGAGGCGTCGCAGCTGTTCGAGACGCTCATGGGTGACGAGGTCGAGCCGCGCCGCAAGTTCATCGAAGAGAACGCGAAGTTCGTGAAGAACCTGGACGTCTAGGTTTTCCCCAGTACCTCCACTCCCGCCCGGGTCACACGATGTGACACGAGCGGGAGTGGTTTTTGTGCGAGCTTGTCACCCACCACAATCGCCTGGGCCAGCGCTTCGAACCCGGTGCGAATGCCGTCGGCGTCCTTGGCGAACACAGACGCGATCGGCTCGCCCTCGAGGACTTTGTCTCCCGGCTTGACCGTGATCACAAAACCCACTGTCGGGTCGATCGTGTCCTCGACCGTGCGGCGCCCGCCGCCCAGCGCCGTAATCGCGCGGCCGATGGTGCGTGGCTCGACGCGCTGCACGATGCCGGTGCGCGCGGCGGCGTACACCTCCACCGCCTGCGCCTGCGGCAGCACCGACGGATCCTCCACCGCTGTGGGATTGCCGCCCTGGGCTTCGATGATCTGCTCGAATTTTTCGGCGGCGAGACCGGACTCGATCGCGGTCTCCAGTTTCTTGCGCGCCTTCTTGGTGTTCTTCTCGATCCCGCCCTGAATCAACATCTCGACGCCGAGCGCGTACGTGACCTCGAGCAGATCGGGCGGCCCTTCCCCGCGCAGCGCCAGAATCGCTTCCTCGGTTTCGAGCACGTTGCCGCACGCCCGGCCGAGCGGGCGATCCATCGCGGTGATCAGTGCGATTGTCGGGCAGCCGCGATCCTCGCCGAGCGCGATCATCGTCTTGGCCAGCTCGAGGCCGCGCTCCACCTCCGGCAGGAACGCGCCGCTGCCGTTCTTCACGTCGAGCACCAGGCCGTGCAGTCCTTCGGCGAGCTTCTTGGACATGATGCTGGCCGCGATGAGCGGGATCGATTCGACCGTCCCCGTGACGTCGCGCAGCGCGTACAGCTTGCGGTCGGCCGGGGCGATTTCACCGGTCTGGCCGATCAAGACGCAGCCGAGCTTCTGGACCTGCGCCTTGGCCTCGGCGAGCGACAGGTTGGTGCGGAAGCCGGGAATCGCTTCGAGCTTGTCGAGCGTTCCGCCGGTATGGCCGAGTCCCCGCCCCGACATCATCGGCACCGCGATGCCGCACGCCGCCACGAGCGGTCCCAGCACGAGCGAGACCTTGTCGCCCACGCCACCCGTCGAGTGCTTGTCGATGATCGGTGTCTTGAAGCCGTCGAAGGACAAGCGATCGCCGGACGCGAGCATGGCATCCGTGAGCGCGGCGAGCTCCTGGCGCTCGAGGCCGCGCATGAACACCGCCATCAACAACGCGGCGATCTGATAATCGGGGATCCGGCCGGCGGTGTATTCGGCGATCAGCGCCGACCACTCCTCCGGACTCAGGCTCCCGCCGTCGCGCTTGCGCTCGATCAAGGGGACGACGATCATACTCGCATGATCTCCATCGTTCTGGCCCTCGGCCTAGTAGTACAGAGTCCCGTTGATCACATCGTGCTTGGCGACAGCGCCGGCTCGATGCACCCCGATGTCGCGCTGCCTCACTACCAAGCGGCCCTCGCGATCGACTCGATGAGCTACGAGGCAAACTGGAAGGCGGCGCGGGCGATCGCCGACGTGGCAAAACAAATACAGGGGAATGCCGATTCCCTCAAGAACCGCCGGGATAGCCTGTATTCCGTGGGCCGCGGCTATGCCGAGCGCGCGATTCGCAGCGATTCCACCAAGGCGGACGGGCATTACGCGCTGGCGATGGTGCTGGGCCGGCTCTCGCGCACCAAGAGCAGCAAGGAGCGGGTGCGCTACGCGAAGATCATCTTCGACGAAGCCACGAAGGCCGTGACCAGCAATCCCAACCACGACAACGCCCACCACGTCCTTGGCGCCTGGCATGCCGAAGTCAAACGGCTCTCCGGCATCCAGCGCTTCTTCGCCAAGGCGCTGTTCGGCGGTGGCTTCATGTCGGCGGCCAACTGGGATGACGCGGTGAAACATCTGGAACGCGCGATCGAGATCAATCCCCGCCACATCTATCACCGCCTCGAGCTGGCGGAAGTCTACACCGATCTCGGGCGCTACTCGAAGGCGCGCGAGCAGCTGCAGGTGATTCCGACGCTCCCGGAGGTGGACGTGCTGGACGCGCAATACAAGAAGGACGCGGCCGCGCTGCTTGAAGACATCAAGAACGAGAAGGACGAGACCTAGCTAGCGGCGACGCATCACGCGCTCGATCGCTTCGGTGGTCCGCGGCGCTCCCGCCGAGAGCCACTCGCCGCCCTTGGCGGTGACCAGCACGTCGTCCTCGATCCGCACGCCCAGTTTCTCGGCCTGGAGATAGATCCCCGGCTCGATCGTGAACACCGCGCCGACCTCGAGCGGCCGGCTGAACCCCACGTCGTGCACGTCGAGACCGATGGGATGTCCCACGATGTGGTTGAAGAACTCCCGGTCATCACAGGTCTTCTCGCCGCACACGCTGCCGGAGTGCTCGCGCATGTAGCGTCGCGCGATCGCGTCCAATTGAAAGATCGTGACGCCGGGCCGCACCGAGTCGAACGCCGCCTGCTGGGCGCCGAGCACGAGATCGTAAATCGCTTTCTGGCGCGGCGTGAAACGCCCGGTCACGGGGAACGTGCGGGTGACGTCGGCGGTGTACTGTCCCCATTCCGCGGCGGCATCGATGACCACCAGATCGCCGGTCTCCGTGCGCCGGCGGTTTACGTCGTAATGGAGTGTGGTCGAATTCGGCCCACTGCCGACGATCGAGGGATAGCCGAGCCGATCGGCGCCGTTGGCGCGGAACCCCTGCTCTAACGCCGCCTCGATCTCGTATTCGTACATCCCCGGCCTTGCCGCCCGCATCGCGGCGATGTGACCCGCGACGCTGATGTCCACCGCGCGCCGCAGCCGCGCGATCTCGTCGGCGTCCTTCACGTAGCGCATCGAGTCCACGATGGGCAGCACGTTGCGCACGTCCGCGCCCGAGAACACGAGCTCGGAGATGCGGCGCTCGTCGCGCGTCCTGCGGGTGATCACCGTGTAGACCGGGGCCGGCCCCGCGAACCGCGCGCGCACGATGCGGTTCTCGAGCGAATCGACCGGCAGCACGACCTGGATGCCGGAGAGCCGCACCGCGACGCTGTCGGGACCGAGCCGCAGCCCGGTCCAGCGCTCGCGCGCGGGAGTGCGGGGCGGCAGGAACAGCACGGTCTCGAGCGAATCGGGGCCGCGCGCCGTCAGCAACAGCCAGGCGTCTTGCGCCTCGAGCTGCGTCAGGTAGAAGAACGTGTTGTCCTGCCGGAAATCGTTGTCTTGCAGATAATCGGTTTCGACATCGCGCTCGTGCCCGGCGGGAATGAGGACCGTGCCGCGCCCGATGCGGCGCAGCAGCGCGCGCCGGCGCGCGGCCACGGCGGCAGTGTCCACGGCGCGTCCCATGCCCGGCAGCTCGGGGACGACAGCGTAGGCACCGATCGGCGCCGCAGATCCCGCTGACGGCGCGGCTTGCGCGCTGATCGTTTGCAGCATCGCGGCAACGACGAAGGCGATGCTACTCGTCGCGGTTCGCATGAGGGAGAAATCTACACGCGCTTGACGTGACTCGCGTTCCCGAGCGAAACTATGGCACCCATGACGATCAACTCGGCTCTCACACACGCGGAAGCGGAACGGCTGGCCGCGCGGATCGCCGAGCTCGAACATGAGCGCAAGCATCTCCTCGCGGTCATCGAGATCCTGAAGGAAGCATCGAGTTCCTTGCATTTCATTGACATTCTCCAATCAATCGCGCGCAAGCTGGGCGAGTCCTTTGGGCTGGATCGCTGCTCGATTTTCCTGGGAGAAAAGGGCGGCCGGCAGGTGCGGCTCGTCGCCTCGTACGAAGACCCGACGATCCGCAATTACGTCGTTGACCTCGAGCGCTATCCCGAGCTGAAGCGCGCGATGCAGAGCGGGGAAACGGTGTTCATCCCCGACGCCGCCAACGATCCGTCGCTGCGGCACGTGAAGGGCGAGCTGATCAATCGCCGGGTGAAGTCGATTACGGTCGTGCCGATCACGTGGCGGTCGGTCGCCATCGGCGCGATTTTCCTGCGCACCTTCCGCGACGGTCCCACCTTCTCCGACGCCGACGTGCGATTCGTCCAGGTGGTCGCCTCCCTCACTGCGCAGAGCCTGCGCAATGCGCACCGCTACGAGCGCCTCGCGCAGCGCACGCATGAGACGACGGAACATCTCAAGAGCATGGAGCTGGAACGAGTGGCCCTGCTCGCGTTCATGCGGCGCCTGCTCGACACCTTCGGGCAACAGCACGAGGGCGCGTGGGGCGAAGGCCTCCTGCCCAAGGCCAGCGCCGACGAGCTCGATCGCCTGGTCGGAGTGGCGATGGCCGTCATCCAGGAAGAAGCCAAAGGGCGGTGAAGCCGGCGGCTCGCGCCGCCAAGCTGCGGCAGATCCTCGAACAGGCGAATCACGCGTACTACCTCCTCGACAAGCCGGAGATGTCGGACGCGGAGTACGACACGCTGTTCCGCGAGCTCCAGGCCCTCGAAACACAGCATCCCGAGCTTCGCAGCCCCGACTCCCCCACCCTGCGCATCGGCGGCGAGCCGGCCACTGCGTTCCGCAAGCATCGCCATCTCGTGCCGATGCTGTCGCTCGCGAACGCCTTCACGGAGGCTGAGCTGCGTGAATGGGAGGAGCGCAACGCGCGCCTGGTGCCTGAGGTCACGGCGGCAGGCTACACGCTCGAGGTGAAGATCGACGGCGCGGCCGTGAGCCTGACCTACGAAGACGGCGTGCTCGTGACCGGAGTGACCCGCGGCAATGGCGTTGAAGGTGAGGACGTGACGCCGAACCTCCGGACCGTCCTCGACCTGCCGCTGCGGCTGCGCGGCAAGGGCTGGCCGGAGAAAATGGAAGTCCGCGGCGAGGTGTACCTCCCGAAGAGCCAGTTCGCGGAGACCAATACGCAGCGTGAGAAAGCGGGCGAGCCGCCCTACGCCAATCCGCGCAACGCGGCGGCCGGCGCACTGCGCCAGCTCGATCCCAAGAAAACCCGCGCCCGTGGCCTGCGCGTGTTCACCTTCCAAGTCGAAGCGCCCGGACAGAAGCTCGGCATCGACTCACAGCAGGAGCTGCTCGAGACGTTGCTCAAGTGGGGCTTGCCGGTCGAGCCCAATCACACACTCGTGAAAGATCTCGCGGCGGCCCACAAGGCGATCGCCAAGCTCCAAACCGTCCTGCCCACACTCGACTATGGCGCCGACGGCGTCGCCGTGAAGGTGGACCGGCGCTCGCTGTATGCCGAGCTCGGGACGATCGGCAATCGCGAGCCGCGGTGGGCGGTCGCGCGCAAGTTCGCCCCCGAGGTGCAGATTACCAGGCTGCTCGAGATTCGCATCAACGTGGGCCGCACCGGCGCGCTCAATCCCTACGCCGTGCTCGAGCCGGTGGAGATCGGTGGGGTGACGGTCTCCAACGCGACGCTCCATAACGCCGACCTGATCTCGACGAAGGACATCCGCGTTGGCGATTGGGTGGAGGTCACGCGCGCGGGCGAGGTGATTCCGCAGATCCTCGGCCCGGTCAAGGATCGGCCCCGGGGGGAGAAGAAGTTCCGCATGCCCGAGCGCTGCCCGAGCTGTGACTCGCAGGTCGAGCATCCGCAGGACGAAGTGATGACGTACTGCCCCAACATCTCGTGCGGCGCGCGCATCCTCGAATCCATCGTGCACTTCGCGAGCCGCAGCGCGATGGACATCCGGGGCCTCGGCTACGAGCGGGTCCGCGCGCTCCTCGACGCCAAGCTCATTGACGACGTGGCGGACCTCTACGAGCTCACTCCGGCGCAGCTGCTGACGCTGGAGGGGTTCGCGGAGAAATCGGCCCAACAGCTCGTGGACGCGATCGCAGACTCCAAGCTGCAGCCCCTGTCGTCGCTGCTCTTCGCGCTCGGCGTCCGGCACGTTGGCGCTCAGGGGGCGAAGCTGCTGGCGCGCCATTTCGGCACGATGCAAGCGCTGGCGAGGGCCTCCGCCGAAGAGGTGGGCGAAGTCCGCGGTGTCGGACCGGCGATCGCCGCCGCCGTCGCCGGATTCTTCGCCGAGCCGCGCAATCGCAAGCTCGTCGAGCGCCTCGAGCAGCTCGGGCTGACGCTGCGGGAGACGGCGACGGCGACCGGACCGCGGCCGCTCGCCGACCAGACGTTCGTCGTCACGGGCACGCTGCCGACGCTGTCCCGCCAACAGGCGCGCGACCTGATCGAAGGCGCGGGCGGTCACGTGTCGGACAGCCTCTCGAAGAAAACGACCGCGCTCGTCGTTGGCGCCGATCCGGGGTCGAAGCTCGACAAAGCGAAGGCGCTCGGCGTCGAGCAAATCGACGAGGCGGAGCTCTTGCGCCGTGCGAACCGCAAACCCTAAGTTGCCTTCCCATATGACCGTCCCCGGCATCCTGCGCCAGCTGCACGCGAGCCTCGCCGCTCACGCTCCCGACCAGGTGGTCACCATTCTCCAGGAAGCCGGCTACGCCGCGGGTGACGGCTTGTACCGCGCGTTCACCGCCGCGAGCAACCCGGCCGAGCTCGACGCCGACATGCTCGGCGAAACGTTGTCCGAGTTTTTCAAGACGGGCGGTTGGGGGAGCGTCACGATAACGCCGGTGGGCACGGGCGCGCTCGCGCTCGACTCGGGCGACTGGGCGGAAGCCGAGCCCGGCACGTCGCAGACGCCGATGTGCTTCTTCTCGGCGGGGATGCTGGCGGATTTCCTAGGGCGGTTGTCCGACGAGACGATCGCGGTGATGGAAGTGGAATGCCGCAGCCGGGGCGACGAACGCTGCCGCTTTCTGTCGGCGACACCGGAGGTTTTGGACAAGGTCTACAATGAGATGACGAACGGCAGGAGCTACGCGGAAGCGTTGGGCGCATCGTAGGGGCGCAGCATGCTGCGCGCCCCTACCGTCGCGCCACACTGACCCCGTCGAGGAGCAACGAGGGCGACCAACGGGAACCGAGCCAGCGCCCGTCTGCTCCACATCCCCCGATCCGTTTCAACAGCTCGTACGCGTTGCCCGCCACAGCGGCGTCCTTGACGCGTCCGGTGATCTCGCCGCGCTGGATGCGATAGGCCAAACCGACCGGGTGGCTGAACGCCCCGCTGATCACGTTGCCCTGCCCCACGCCGATGAGATCATCCACGATCAACCCGTCGTTGATATCGCCGATCAGACCGCCGCCCAGCATAGGGAGGGGCGCAGCATGCTGCGCCCCTCCATCCGTCACGCGAAACACCACATTCGTGTACCCGATATGCGGCTTCCCGAACACGCCGCGCCGTCCGTTGCCCGTGCTCTGCGTCTTGGCACGCGCGGCGGTTTCGAGATCGTACACGAACCGCCCGACTTTCCCGCGCTCCACCAGCCCGGTCGCGCGCGACGCCACGCATTCATCATCCACGGGCCGCGACGCCGGACGCCCCGGCGTCAGCGGATCGTCGATGATGGACAGCCGCTCGTCGAACAGCGTCTCGCCCACTCTGCCGGCGAGCGGCGAGCTGCCCTGCAGCACCGTCTTCCCCGAAAGCGCCTGCTCGAGCGGCAGCACGACGGCCGCGAGGCCCGCGGGCGTGAATACCACGGGCAGCGCGCCATCGGGCGGCGTCACGACCTTGAGCGCCGCGCTGAGCCGCGTTTCGATCGAGCGCACCAGCGTTTCGAGATCGGCATCGCCCGGCATGTCGGCGCCGACGTACTGGTCGTAAATCATCAGCACGTCGTCGCCCGCGATGCGGGTGACATCGGCCGTGACGGCGATGCCGGTGGCGCGATACTCCCCCCGGGCGCCGGCGGTGTTGCCGACGGCGGTATCAGCGACTTCGCGCTCGACGGAGACATTCACCTGACAATCGGGCCGGGACAGCCGCTCCACGAGCAGCTGTCCCATGCGGATCAGATCGTCGAGCGAGGCGTTGGCGGTGCGGTCGAAAAATGTGGGGATTGGCGGTAGGGATTGGGGGCTGGCGTTTGGAAAGGCAAGCTCCACCACCTCTCCGAGTTCCGCCGATGCACGCGCACGGGCGAGCAAGGCCTCAGGGTCGGGCTGGGCGGACGTGGTACCGGCCACGCCCATGCGGCCGTTCGCCACGACGCGGAGGTTGAGCCCCGCTTCCTCCGAAATGCCGGCGGCTTTGAGGCGGCCCGACTCGAAGCCGATTGCAGTCTGCTCCTCGCGCCGCCACAGCGCGTCGGCATTGTCTACCGTGCCGCGCGCCCGCTCCAGCACGCGGTCGATCATACGTCCCCGCCGATCAGCGCCTCTTCGATGCGCACGTGCGGCGCTCCTTCGGTGACCGGCAGCGGGAACTGGCCGCCCTTGCCGCAGCCGCCACCCATCTGATTCCAGGTGAAGTCGCCGGCTATTGTGTCGATGCGGTCGAGCGTCTGGAACAGATTTCCGGCCAGGACGACGTCCTTCACCAGCTCGGCGACCTTCCCGTCGCGAATCATGTAGCCCCAGCCGGCGGTGAAGGAAAAGTTCTCGAGCATCGTCTGCCCGCCGAAGGCGCCACACGCGTACACGCCGAGCTTGATGTCGCGGATCAGATCGTCGAACCCAGCGCCTTTCTTGCCCGGCGCGATGTAAGTGTTCGTCATGCGAACGATGGGCGGATGCCGGAACGAGATGGCGCGCGCATTCCCGGTCGGTTGTTCGCCCAGCGTCGCGGCGGTCTCGCGCGAATGCAGACGGCCGACGAGGATTCCCTCGCGGATCAGGGCGGTATCCTGCGTGGGGGTTCCTTCATCATCGTACGGCAGCGTACCGCGCAGCCCCTGCGCGGCACCGTTATCGCCCACGTTCAGCACCGGTTTGCCGAAGCGCCGGCCCAGCGTCATCATCTCGCGCGCCTGCGGATTCTCGTACACGAAATCCGCTTCGGAGAGATGCCCGAACGCTTCGTGGATGAACACGCCCGCCAGCTCGTTGTCGAGAATCACGGGATAGGCGCCGCCGCGCACCCGCGGCGCCTCGAGGAGATCGACCGCGCGCTGGGCAACCACGCGAAACGGCTGCTCGAATCCCTGAACGCTGTTCCACCCCTTCCGCAACCCGATCGACTCGAGGCCCTTCTCGATGCTGCCGTTGCGCCCCCCCCGGGCGATCGCGGTTCCGGAGACGACGACTTCGGGGCGCAGCTGGTAGAGCGACGTCCCCTCGGAATTGACGTACCACACCTCCGACACCTCGTCCCGGTAGCTCGCCTGCGTGTCTACGACCAGATCCGAGACCGTGAGCATCGCGGTGTTGTAGCTGTCGAGCAGCTTCTTCTTGTCCGAGAGCGGAATGCCGCGCACGTCGCCGTCGAGATCGAGCACCGCGTCGGCGGTCTGGGGCGCCGTCGCCGCGAGCCGGATCGGCTCGTCGAGCCGCACGGCACGCGACAGCTCGTTGGCGCGCGCGACCATCTGCGGCAGCGCGTCGAGCGAGGTGAACGAGGCGATGCCCCAGCCGCAGCGCTTGTTCAGCGCGCGCACGAATCCGCCCTGATCCTCGCTCACGGTGGCGGTTTCGAGCCGCCGGCCGCGGAAGGCGACGGCGGAGCTCCAGGTACGTTCGACGCGGATTTCGGTGTAATCGGCGCGAGACTGTTTGATTGCAGCGGCGAGACGATCTTTCAACGCATGTCCTTCAGCTTGTCGCGGTAGTCGGGACGGACGACGATCTCGCCGTTGACGATCACCTCGAGGTCCCAGGGCAGAATGATGAAGTTCTCGTTCTCGAGCGCGTAGAAATCGGGCTTGTAGTTGCCGGTCTTGAACGACACGGCGGTCTTCAGCTCGGCCGGCTTGAGCTCGCGCACGGCGGCGAGGGCCAGCCTCATGGTGCTCCCCGATTCGCACGTCTCGTCCACGAGCAGCACGCGCTTGCCGGTCACCAGCCGCGGCGGACCCGCGATCACCGCGGGCGCGGCGCCGGGCGTGGCGCGCGTGATCGCGATCGATGCGAAGTCGCGCTGCAGAATGGTGGCGACGACCGCGCCGGGAATGACGCCCGCCTTCGCGATCCCGATGACGACCTCGGGGTCATACTCGCGGAAGACTTTCAGCGCGAGCACCCGGCACAGCTCCCCAAACAGCGGCCAATCCACCTGCAACACGCCGCGCGGCGTCTTGCTCGCGGCACGCGTGGCGGCCGAGGGGCGCGGCGTGGGACGGGGGGGACCGGGGGGACCGGGGGGACCGGGGGGACCGGGGGGACGGGGGGAACGCGGCGGGAGAGTCATGGTTCGGGATTCTACATTGCCAGTGTCTGCAGCCGCAAGCTATTTTCGCCGCATGGGTTTCTGGCGTCGCTTGTTCGGCGGGGGCTCTGCGGGGGGGGGCGACGATCTCCAACCTCAACGTCTCGATTATCTCAATGAGGCGTTAGCCCTGGAGCGTCAGGGGGATTATGACGCGGCGCTCACGTCCTACCGGTTGGCGCTGCGCGATCATCCCAACGACGCGCGCATTCTCCAGAACATGGCGATCGCGTTCACCAAGACGCGCCGCTTCGATGAAGCGATCCGTCACTACCGCCGCGCGCTCGAGCTCGATAACTCGCTCGCCGGCGCGCACTACGGACTCGCGTTTCTGCTGTTGCAGCGCGGCGACCCCGACGGCGCGGCGCAACACCTGAAGACGTTCCTCGCCCATCCGCCGCGCGGACCCGACGCGCAAAAGTGGGTCGAGCATGCGCATCAGGCGCTGCAGGACCTGCGCGCGGGTGGTGGCGTATCCTCACGAGCCCCCGAAGAGAGGACAGGCAGCCCCTGAGCCGGACGCTCGCACTGTTGGCGCTCGCCGCGTTGTGCGCTTGCAAACTCAAGACGGATCCGGACCAGCCTGTGGCGGTCGAGGTGATGCTTCCCGACAGCGCCCGCGCCGAAGTGACCGATACCTACCTGCCCCGGGGACGCGCGCTGAACGGCTTCGGCGATTCGGTGGCCGCGCAGCTGTACTGGAGCTCGCTCGATACGGCGATCATCGCCGTGCTCGACAGCGCCACGGGCGTCTCGCTCGCCAAAGCGGTGGGGACCGGGCGCCTGCAGGCGCGCGTTGACGCCCTGCGCTCGAACCCGCAGAACGTGGCCGTCCTGACAAAGCTCGACTCGCTCGTCGTCAACGGCCCGACCCGCGACACCGTCACGCTGCTGCCTGATACCGCGGGGAACGTCGATTCCCTGTCGGTCGCGCTGCAGGTGCAGGCCTTCGCGTCCCCCGTGGTCCCTGCCGGTCGCCCGGTGGTGTACGCCGCGACCACCTTCCCGGCCAGCGGTCCGGTGGTCACATTAGTCCCGACCGGCAGCGTCCTGACGAGCGCGACGGGTGTGGCCAACGTCCGGCTGCGGCTGCTCGCGGGCGCGATTCCCGATTCGGTGGTGGTCACCGCCACCATGCAACGGCCTGACGGCACCGCCATTCCCGGCAGCCCTGTGACCTTCGTCGTGGAGTTCGGACCATGAATAGAGGCACGCTCAATCAACTCTTCTTCACGACCGTGGACCGGCACTCCGGCCTCGCGGCGGCGTTCCGGTCGAAGGTGGGTGGTGCCTGGGTTGCGGTCACGCATCGCCAAACGTTCGAGCGCGTGCAGGCGATCTGCGTCGCGCTCCGGGAGCTGGGGATCAACCCGGGCGACAAGGTGGCGCTGATCTCCGAGAATCGCCCGGAATGGGCGCTCGCTGATTACGCCTGCCTTTGTGCTCGTGCCGCCGACGTGCCGATCTATCCCACCCTCACCGCCAAGCAAACCGAATACATCCTGCGGGATTCCGAGTCGGTAGCGGTGTTCTGCTCCACCTCGGCGCAGGTGGACAAGGTGCTCGAGGTGCGGAACGCGTTGCCGGGGTTGAAGCACATCATCGTCTTCGACAGCAGCGCCGCCGGCCAGCCCAACGTCATGGCCCTGGCCGCGCTCGAGGAGAAGGGCCGCGCCGCGGCTTCCAAGTATCCAAACTGGAAGCAGGACGCGCTGTCGGCGCAACCGGACGATCTCGCGACGCTGATCTATACGTCCGGAACCACGGGCGACCCCAAGGGCGTGATGCTGTCGCACCACAACATCTGGTCCAACGTGCAGGCCGTCCTGCAGATGATCCCCATCGGCAACAGCGACGAATGTCTCTCGATGCTGCCGCTGTCGCACAGCTACGAGCGGATGGTGGACTACACGCTCTTCCAGGCCGGGGTGATCATCAACTACGCCGAATCATTCGACACCGTCGCCGCGAATCTCGGCGAAGTGAAGCCGACCGTCGTGCTGTCGGTGCCGCGGTTGTACGAGAAGGTGTACGCGCGCGTGCTCGAGAACGCGTTGTCGGGCAGCGCCATCAAGCGCACCATCTTTTTCTGGGCCAAGCGCGCCGGCGAGCAGTGGGCGACGCTCGCCCTCGCCGGTCTGCCCATTCCCGGCGGGCTCGCGATCAAGAAGAAAGTCGCCGACCGCCTGGTCTTCTCCAAGCTGCAGGCACGCACCGGCGGCCGGATTCGTTTCTTCGTCTCGGGGGCCGCGCCCCTCTCGGCGGACATCGCGAAGTTCTTCTACAGCGCCGGCCTGCCGGTCATCGAGGGATACGGGTTGACCGAGTCGGCGCCCGTGCTCACCCTCAACCCGCTCGATCGCATCAAGCTGGGCACCGTCGGACGCGCGATTCCCGGCATCGAGCTCAAGATCGCCGCCGACGGCGAGATTCTCGCGCGCGGGCCGAACATCATGAAGGGCTACTACAAGCAACCCGAGGCGACGCGTGAGGTCTTGGACGACGAGGGTTGGCTCCACACCGGCGACATCGGCGAGCTCGATTCCGACGGCTACCTCAAGATCACCGACCGGAAGAAAGAGCTGCTCAAGACGGCGGGGGGAAAGTACATCGCCCCGCAGCCGATCGAGGGAATGATCAAACGCAACAAGTTCGTCGCCAACGCGGTGTTGTACGGCGACCGGCGCAAGTTCCCCATCGTGCTCGTCGTTCCGAATTTCGACAACCTCGAGCGTTGGGCGCGGGAGCGGAGTTTGAGCTACGCCACGCGCGCCGAGCTGCTTCGCATGCCGGACGTGGTGGCGAAGGTGGAGCGCGAGGTGATGAGCCAGCTGCATGATCTCGCCAAGTTCGAGACGCCGAAGAAAGTCGTGCTGCTGGAGAACGACTTCACCATCGAGTCCGGCGAGCTGACGCCGACCCTCAAGGTGAAGCGGCGCGTCGTGGAGAAGCGGTACAAGGAGCTGATCGACGCCGCGTACGCGGCCAGCGACGCGATGGCGGCGGCTATCGAAGGATGAGTTAGCGCTTCTCTCCAACCCACAGCCCGTGTTCCGCCGCGAGTTTGAGGAGCCCGATCGGAAGTTCGGGCTCTTCGTTTTCCACCACAAAGCGCCGGCCGCGCAGCAGCACGCGATGCGCTTCGACGAGCCATGGCGAGGTCGCGAGATCGGCGCCGACGACAACGCCGCGCGCCACCGAGGACCGCAGCGGCACCTTCTCGTTGGCGTAGACCAGGGAGAGCGTCGGCTGCTCCTCCATTTCCGCGGGCGCGTTGACGCCGACGAAGTGAATCCCTTCCATCAGCGTGCTCAGCCGGGGCGCCTGGCGCACGGCGGAACCGACGAGCACGACGTAGCCGCCGGTGCCGGACAGCTCGAGCAACGCCTGCAGGTTCGAGGCATCGGCGGACGGCAGCGGCGAGGGCGGCGTGTAGACGGCGGCACGCGGGCCGGACGATTCCTTCGCTACCCGCTCGCGGCTGCGCCGGAAATTCACGATGCCACGAGCGATCGGATACTCGTTGTGGCAGACGGGACAGCCAAGGAGTCCCGAGCGCACCATGCGGTCGCGCACTTCGCCGGTCGAGAGCACGAGCATTTCCTCTCGATGAGACTCGGGACAGCGCAGCATCTCGGTGAGCTCGATGTGCATCTGGGGGCTGGGGCCTAGGGGTTGGGGGTTGGGGAAAAAACCACCCAGGTCAGCTTGCCGGCTTCCACGTGTACGCGTCGAGACACACGTTTCCCGTCGATCTCCACACCTACAACGTACTCGCCGGGCGGCACGTCGGAGATGCCGAAGTGCTCCTGGTAGGCCGGATCGACATGATTGCGCGGGCCATACGTCTCGATGAATGAAAACGGGGTCTCCCGCGGCTCCGGCTTCACGAGACCATAAATCCGCGCCTGGTAGACCGGCTTCCCGGCGGAATCCCACACCTGGCCCGCGATCATGCCCGTGCCCGGCAGCGGCTCGATCCACAGCTCCGGATTCGTGTTGTGGGGCGGATAGCGCACGGCCGAATCGACGATCAGTCGTGTGGAGTCGAACGGCGACGCGTGCACTTCGAGATGCAGGTGGTCATTGGTCGCTCGGCCGGTGTTCCCCACGAGCGCGATGACCTGACCCGCTTTGACGCGCTGGCCGGCCTGGACGAGCAGCTTCGAGTTGTGGTAGTAGACGGAAAACAAGAACAGCCGTCTGCCGTCAACCTTCAGCTGTCTCTCGTGTCTGATCGCGACGGTGAGCGCCCCGCGCTCGGCGGGTCCCGCGTGAACGACCACTCCGTCACCGATGGCATGGACGGGCGTTCCGTCGGCGTTGTTGAACTCGACGCCCTGGTGCGGCTGGAAGTTGCCGCCCATGGTCGAGCCGAAGCGGTAGGTCTGGTCGATGTAGGGTTGGTCGGTGAGCGCGATCGGCCGCCGGAACCAGGTGTGCCGCGGCTTCTCGCCACGCGCCGGCTTTCCAGAGACGACCGGAAGAGCTGGTGCAGACGACCCCCACAGTGCCGGGGGATTGGCGCGTGATCGAGCAAGAATTGCGCGCTGTTCATCCGTCTGCAGCTGCACGAGTCCGGGCTGCCACGAGCGGCCGCCATCCTTCGATAGCGCTTCCTGACCGGGATAAAACACGCTCAACGTGCCCACTGCACTGAGCCGGGCCGCCAGGATGTACTGATTGGGGATGCGGCTCCAGACGGTGTCCTTTGCCGTCGTGGCGCCGATCGAATCGGTGATGACGCGCCACGTCCGGCCGTCGTCCCACGTGAGTTTGATCCCGTCGGCGGTGGCGATGTACGTCGTATCCCCGCGCGTCAGGATGCCGTCGGGAGTGACATACTGCCATTCGGGACCCAGTTGACCGAACTCCCAGTTCTTCCAGGTCTTCGCACCGTCCGTCGAAAGCCCCCAGCCGTTGCCCACAGTGCCGTACCAGATCTGCCCGCGCGGACCAAAGCCAAAAGCGTGCACGAAGTCCCACGAAACGGCGTGAGCGGTCGTATCGCTCGACGATTTGATCTGCTCCCAGCTCCCTGCTCCCTGCCTCAACACGAAGATCCCCTGCCCGTACGTGCCTACCCAAATCGCGCTGTCCGGCGCGCGCGCGACGGCCAGCACATGGACACCCCAGCCCGAGCGGTCGGGGAGAGGAGGTATGGGAGCTTGAAGGGCAGCGAGGAGGAAGAGCACCGCTACCCTCTCGGCGAGTAAAGCGCGGGGAGCAGCCGGATCTCGGTCACGGCGACATGTTCTGGTTGCGTCACGGCGTACACGACGGCAGCGGCAACGTCCTCGGCGCGCATCATGTCCTTGCGCTTGGTGAAGCCCGGCTTCGAATCAGGGTCCACGGCATCCCAGATGTCGGTGTCCACGGGACCGGGCGACACGAGCGTGGTGCGCACGCCGCTCTTCGCGGTCTCCTGACGAATCACTTCGTGCATCCCCCGCAGCCCAAACTTGGTCGCGGCGTACGCCGTGGAGCCGGGGAAGCCGATGTAGTCGGAAATCGAGCCGATGGTCACGAGGTGGCCGCTGCCGCGCGCGACCATCTTCGGGACGACCAGGCGCGCGATCAAAAACGGTGCCGTGAGGTTGGTGGCGAGCGCCGCCGTGAAATCGGCGACCGTCGTCTCGGCAAGCGGCTTAATGAAGAAGATGCCGGCGTTGTTGACGAGCACGTCCGGGACGCCGATGTCCTGTTCAACCCGGGCCAGGGCGCGCTCGACCTCGTCTGGACGGGTGACATCGCATTTGATGTCCGTACGACGCTCGTCCGATTGATTCGACAGGCTGCGCGCCAGCCGGACGACGTGCATGCCGGCTTGGAAGAGCGCATCGGCAACGGCGCGGCCGATTCCCCGCGATGCGCCCGTCACGAGCGCGATCTTCACAACGAGAAGCTACCGCCGTGCACGAGCCTCAGGAACTCATCGCGGGTCTTGGCGTCGTCGCGGAAGGCGCCCCGCAGAGAGCTGGTCACCGTCTTGGAATTCTGCTTCTCGACGCCCCGCATCATCATGCAGAGGTGGTAGGCCTCGATGACGACGCCCGCCCCCCGGGGCTCCAGCACCCGGCACAGCGCTTCGGCGACCTGGTCCGTGAGCCGTTCCTGGACCTGCAGCCGGCGCGCGAACACCTCGACGACCCGCGGGATCTTGGACAGTCCGACGATCTTGCCGTTGGGAAGGTAGGCGACGTGGGCTCTCCCGAAGAACGGCAGCATGTGGTGCTCGCACATCGAGTAGATCTCGATGTCGCGCACGCAGATCATGCTTTCGTGCTTCTCCTCGAACAGCGCGTCGCCGATCACTTCCTCGACCACCATGCCATAGCCACGGGTGAGCCATTTGAGCGACGCCTCGACGCGGGCGGGCGTCTGCCGCAGCCCTTCGCGAGTGGGGTCCTCCCCCAGCTGCTCGAGCATCGCGTGCACGAGCGTCTGGAACGGAATGCGCACGTCCGTCGGTTCGGTGTGCGATTCGTGGAAACTGTGCAGACTGGCCGACTTCATTTTGTCACGCGCCATGGTAAGTTTGGACCCCCGTGCGATTCCTAAAGCTACTCGTTCAGGCGACGCAGGCGGGAGCCACCGCCATGTCGGCCCTGTGGACGTTCCCCAGTATCCTGGTCTCGGCATTCCTCGTCGCCTGGGGTGCGGAAGCCGCGCAGTTCCTCATGTCCCAAGGCCTCGCGCTCGCGATTCTGGCGTGGTTGCAGACGCTGCCGGAATTCGCGGTCGAAGCGGTGATCGCGTGGGAAGCGGGAGGAAACCCCGACCGCTCGCATCTCGCGATCGCGAATCTGACCGGCGCCATCCGCCTGCTGCTCGGCCTCGGCTGGCCCATGATCTACTACGTCTTCGCGATCTTTGGGCGGAAACGCGGCGAACCCGGCCTTCCCTCGATCAAGCTGCAACGCGAGCACGCCATCGAGGTGATCGGACTCTGCCCGCCGCTCTTGTACTTCATCGTCATCGTAGTGAGGCAAACGATCAGCTGGGTCGACGCGATCGTGCTGCTCGCGCTGTATGTGATCTACCTGTGGGCGCTGCTGCGGAATCCACCGCACGACGTCGAGCAGCTCAAGGACGCGCCGCGCGTGTCGCAATGGGCGTATCGCCAGCGCGGCTGGCGTCAAAAGGCGGCCATCGGCGGCCTGTTCGCGGCGGGCGGCTTCCTGCTGTACGTCACGGCCCATCCGTTTCTCGAATCGATGCTGGCATTGGCGGCGCTGCTCGGCGTGAGCCAATTCGTGCTTGTGCAGTGGGTCGCGCCGTTCCTCTCCGAATTCCCCGAAAAAGTGTCCGCGTTCCTGTGGGCGCGGCGCGTCACGCATGCCCCGATGGCTCTGATGAACATGGTGTCGAGCAACATCAATCAATGGACGGTGCTGGCCGCGATGATTCCGCTGGTGTTCGGCTACTCGCACTACCATCACACCGGCGTGTGGGCGGATTTCCATTTCGACGCCGAGCAGCGCGTCGAGATCATTCTGACGCTGCTGCAGACCGGCCTGGGAATGGTGGTGCTCGCGAACATGGAGTTCGACTGGTTCGACGCGACGGCGCTGTTCGTCCTGTGGGTCGTGCAGTTCCTCGCGCCGCACCTGCGGGAGGAAGTGTCCGTCGCCTACGCGCTCTGGATCGCCGTGCTGCTCGTCGGGTTCGTGGTGAAGGGGCAGCCGCTGCTGGCCCCGAAATACTTCTGGGAGACGATCCGGAAAACACGATCGGCCGGGACCGCATAACGCGGGCCGGCCGACCGGTTACAGCAGGAGCGAAGAGGGTTATTGAAGCCCGAAAGTAATGACGGGTCCCTCACCACGAATTCTGTCTTCCCCAATCGAGGGGGCATGACATGGGCCGCGGTATCCGGGTCCACAATCGAGCTTGTTGGCTCAATAGTTTGATCTCCCCGCCCCTGCGTACTACAATAGGTCTCGTACGATAAAGGTCAATCGCCCTTGAACCTCACGTTGCTCGCCGCTGTCGTGATGCTGCTCGTCTGGGTCCTGCTCGTGTTTGTGGCCCAGGTGCCGAGCGGCGCCGTGCATCTGCTGTATGCCGGCGCGATCATCCTGATCGGCCGCCGCATCCTCGTCGGCGCCCCGCGGTTCGTGTCGTGACCCTCGCCCCACGTCATTGGGATCCGAGCCTCGGGCCGCTGCAGCTTGGGACCGTGCGCCGCGCGCTGGAGCGCGAGGGGATGGTGACGGCGTGGTGGTCGGACGTCCCCGGCACGCGCATGGCACACGCACACGCGTTCCCTGAAACCCGCTGGGTGCTCGAGGGCTATCTCCGCGTGACCGCCGGGAGCGACCAGATCGAGCTCGGCCCTGGGGACCGGCTCGATCTGCCCGCCGGAATGCCGCACACCACCGAGGTGATGGGGCTCGCGCAGGCGATCTACGTGAGCGGCATGCCCAAAGACACTACAGCGTCGACTTGAAGAGCAGTTTGTTCGGCGTCCCCGCCGGGTTCCCCGTAATCACCCCGTTCGTTGCATTCGTGACGATCCAACTCGATACCGTCCCCGACGGCGCGTCCCCAAACGTGGCCTTGTACAGCACGGCCACGCCCGCGAAGTGCGGTGACGCCATCGACGTGCCGCTCAGCGACATCGTCGTTCCCGCGAGGAAGGCGGAGACGATCGCCGAACCGGGCGCGTAGGCTTCGACGCAGCTGCCCCAGTTCGAGTACGACGCTTTCGCGTCCGTCTTTTCCGAGGCCGCGGCCGTAAACGCGCCCGTCGCGCTCGCCGGGGACGCGGTGCAGGCATCGGCGTCGTCGTTGCCCGCGGCGACGGCCACGAACACGCCGGAGTTCCACAGGTTGGTGGTCGCGTCGTTGAGCGCCGTGGACAGGCCGCCCCCGAGTGACATGTTGGCGACGGCCGGCTTGATCGCGTTCGCGCGCACCCAGTCGATCCCCGCGATGATCTGCGACGTCAGACCGAGACCGGCACAGCTGAGCACGCGAACTCCATGCAGCGACGCCCCTTTCGCCAGGCCGTAGGTGGTGCCGCCGATCGTCCCGGCAACGTGAGTGCCGTGGCCGTGGCAATCCTCGCCCGTCGCGGCGAAGGCGTCGTAGACGTTGTTCGCGCGGCCGCCGAAATCGGCGTGCAGCGTCCAGATGCCGGTGTCGATGATGTACGCGTGCACGCCGCTCCCGGTCGCCGTGTAGGTGTATGTGCGCGACAGCGGCAACGCCTGCTGATCCACGCGGTCCAGCCCCCAGGGATCGCCGTTCGCGTTCATCGTCTGCGTCACGTCCACGCGATACTCCTGATCGGGCTCCACGTACGCGACGTTCGGGTTACGCGCCAGTGCCTCCACGGCAGCCGGCGGCAGTTTCGCGGCAAAGCCTTTGATCGCGCTGGTGTAGGTGAAGCGGAGGGTGCCGCCGTGGGCGTGGATCAGTTGCGCCGCCACGGCGGCGGGATTCGACACCTGTGGCCTGAAGACCACGATGTACTCGCCCGGGACGGCGGCGCTTCGCTTGGCGGATATGTCTTGCTCGGGGCGCGTGGTGTCGCGGCAGGCGAGGCCCCCGACGATCAATATGCCGGCGAGGGCGGCTTTCCAGTTCATGACGGCTCTCCTCGAAGTGGGATGCTTCGAGTGCAGCAAGAACCGTTCTCATCCGATCGATGTGCGGGGTGTTGCGTCCGCTCGACGGGGTCAGATCTCCCAGTTGGAGAACACCACGCCACGCGCCGCGTGACGTTCCGGATACCCCTCGTACGTCATCCGCAGGTCCGTCCAGCGCACGCGGTAGCCGCGTGCGATCAGACGACGGAACGCTTCATCGTATCGGCTCTGGCACCGAACGGCGATTCGGCGGATGCCGGCGTTGGCGGCCGCCGCTTCGACGGCGGCGATCGCGGCGTCGAACGCCGCATCGTCCCGCGCGGCGAGCTTCAGCACGCGCACTTCGTCCCGGGTGCGGCTGTCGGCGAGCGGCGCGGAGTGCCAGACCGCGAGCGCGTCGAGTCCCGTGTCGCTCTCGATCAGGGACGTGTCGCCGAGACCGAGCTCGGCTGTCAGCAGGATCTCGCGCGAGAAATCGATGCCGCTCACCAGGTCGCTCACGAGCCGGCGGGCGGCTTCCATCGTCGCTTCTTTTTCTTCCGCCGTACGGCGCGACAGCAACGACGGAGCGGGATGCCCCCGCGTCGCGATTTCGTTCGTCAGGGTGATCGTGAGATAGGCGGGGATGAAGCCGAGGCGCGCGTAGAATCCGATATTCTCCGGCGTGCGTGGCATCGTCTCGAGACCGAGCGTCGTGACGCCGCGGTCGATGAGCCAGTCGGCCGCCGTCCGGACGATCGTCTTCCCGACGCCGGTGCTTTGCCGGTCCGGCCGCACGGCCAGCGGGCCCATCCATCCCTCGACTCCCGCCTGATGCGCCACGTTGAACGCGGCGATGTCGCCGTGCTCGTCGCGCCAGACCATCGCGCCTTCGCCCGCGTCGAGCAGCGCGTATCGCCAAACGAGGGGATTGAGCTGCGGGACGCGCACACCGACGAGCCCGTCGCGGCGGTAGCGATCGGTGAAGGCCTCCGCAAAGACGCGGTTGAGGCTGCCGATGTCGCGCTCCGTCGCGCGCTCCGGCCCGGGGACTAGGGGTTCAGGCAGCCACGCTCGCATCGGGCGGTCCCAGAGTGGCGGTGTCGTCGCGCACGACGCTCGTGCCCGTGGTGGCGTCGTACGAAACGCGGATCACACGGTCCAGCCCGTCGCGCACCTGCTCGATATGCGTGATGAGAATGACCTGCGGAAAGCGGTCGCCCAGCCGGCGCAGCAGGCCGAGCACGTGCTGGCGCCGAGACTCGTCGAGCGAGCCGAAGATTTCGTCGAGCACCAGCAGCGACAGCGGCTGCCCCGCGCGTTCGGCGATCATCTGCGAAATGGCAAGGCGCAGCACGAGATTCGCAATGTCTTCTTCCCCACCTGAGATGACCGGCTTGGGCACGCCCTCATCGAGCACGACGACCCGGTAGTCCTCGTCCAGATCCACCTCGTCGTAACGTGCATCGGTCAGGTCCGAAAGGAAACCCGACGCGAGCGTCCCGATCTCGGGCCGCATGGCCGCGTTCAGATCGGCTCGCAGATCCGAGAACGCGCGGTCCAGCTCGTTGTGCAGCCGCAGCTCGACTTTGTGCTCGGCGATCGTACGCTCGCGGGCGGCGCGCTCGGCGGTGCGGCGCTCGGTCTCACGCACGG
>JBOHSJ010000277.1:0-52988 GCA_050733035.1 Gemmatimonadales bacterium
CGGCGTGCTTACGCGCGTGCAGGCGACCCGCGACCGTTTGGTGCGGCTCGCCGAAGGCGGGGCCGCGGTCCGTGAGGCGTCGCAGACGGCGGCGCAGGGTCTGGCGACGGTCGCGAGCGAGGCCGACGCCAATGACACCTGGAGCCGCGAGATCGCGCAGTCGGCGGGAGAGCTCAAGACGCTCGTCGAGGAGATCGCGGACCGGTTGGGCACAGTAGCGGGTCAGACTGATACGCTGCTCGCCTCGGCCGAGGAGCTGGCGGCCTCAGGCCAAGAGCAGAGCGCCTCGACGCAGGAGATCGCATCGTCGGCCAATCAGCTCGCCGAGGCGGCCGATCGGCTCACCGGCGCGGTGAAGTCATTCCGATTGTTGGCGGACGAGCAGCAGCACCAGCAGGCGGCCGACTAGGTATTCCCCCTGGGCGTGAGCTTCGTCACTCTCGTACAGCCGAACAGACCGTTACCGTAGAGTCCTTCCCGAGGCTCAGGGGGACTGTGATGACGTCATCGAGTGCTGCCGTTCCAACGAGGACCGACCTGACTGCCGCAATCGGCCTCCTGCTGCTCGCCGAGGCAACGCTGTTCTTCACGTTCATCTTCATTGTTGGACCCATTGCCACGCTGCCCCGGCTGCTGCCGCTCGCGGTGGTGCTGGTGCTGTGTACGGCGTTGTATCGGGGACAGGAGTGGGCTCGGTGGGGCCTCCTGGCACCCGTCGCCTTTCGGGTTTGGAAGGTGGTGCTCCTGACCGCCGCGGCCTGGGGCCTGGGCCGGACAGGGATCGCCCTGTTTCTGACGTTCATTATTCTCGCCGAGCTGTTTGCGGCTTTCATTCTGCTCGATAGCTACCTCGTGCGGCGGCAGAGGCTCGGCGTCGTCTAGCTGCTACGAACGCACGTACCCGAAGCCGCGCTCCTGAGCCTTCGTCATCGCAATAATCACATCCGGCACGATGATCACACCCGGTACTGCGTGCGCGGTGAGATCGGCGTGAATCTCGGCGGCGGTTCCGAGCCCCTGTTTCTCGAGCCGCGCCGACCAGCGTAGCAGCGCGTTGTTGCAGAGCAGGAACCTGGCGCCGCGGCGTTGCAGTGCCTCGATCGAGCTCTCGGGTGTGCCGTCGGCGACGGCGTCACCGGGCTGCGGATGCGCGAAGTAGTTGCGCACGAGCGGCGCATTGGTTGTTGGGTCGGTGAGGTTGAGCGCCGCGCCGAGTTGGTATTTCTCCCACATTGCATCCTGGAGACCGAGCGGCGTGGTCCGCGCGTACAGCATGACGACGACGCTGACGTCCTTTTCTGCGACGCCGTATGCCGAACGCCACACGTCGAGGTAGGTCCGCACGTGGCGCAGGATCGTGCCGCCGTCGGGATCGGGGGCATCGAAGAGCTGGCGGTGCTTCCCTTTCAGCTGGTCGAGCCACGCGTCCTCCCCCCCTGACCCCCTCTCCGTTCCGGAGAGGGGGAACGTGTGGTCGGGGAGCATTGCTCCGGTGCTGAGTGCGGCAACGGTGCCAAGGAAGGCGCGGCGGTCGGTGGACATGGGTGGTCTCCTCGTGGCATAGAGCGGCTTGGTCGCTTCATGAGAACAGGAACATGATGGTGGGAAGCAAAGAGTAAAGGCGGCGGCCTACGCGCGTCCCTTTGCTACGTTCGCGTGTCGATTGACTACCCGTCAGGGAAATTGGCACGGTCGGATCGTGCTTGCCGCATGCGGATCGAATCTTGCGTTGCGCAAAGACGATGCGGACACGACTGCGGAAGCGTTCGGTTGTGTATCTCATGATCGTCGTTACCTGCCTCGGGTGCGATCCGACAGTGGTGACGCAGCTCGGCATGGTGACGGCGGACGACCTCGCCGGCACCTACACGGGGATCCTCGAGGGCGTCACGGTCAGCAATCTCGATGACGTTGGCGATCCGCAGCGTCAGGTGATCGTCGATCTCGATCTCCTGCACCAGCTCACGATCCGAGCCGCCGGTACGCTCACGCTCACAATCCAATCGAATGTCATTCCGCCGCTGCGCGCGATCGTCGTCGGCTCGGGACCAGTCGCCATCAATGCTGAATTCGTGGAGTTCGAGGAGCTCGACGTCTCGAACGGGGAAATCCAGTTCGACGCGGTCAAGGTGAAGCAAATCGTGTTCGTGCAGTACCAGGGAGAGTGGATCGTCGTGCTGCAGCTCGTGAGAGCCCAGGTCGAGCCACAGCAGAGTGTGAACGAGGTCTACGCCTACCAGTACGTGTCATATCCTTCGAACGTCGCCGCGCAGATGAGCGAGGAGCAGGCGATCGTGTACGTGAACACCATTCTCCGGCTCCTTTCAGCTGCGCAACGTTCGTAGTCCTTACTTCCGATCGAACCTCAAATTGCGCACACGGCCGGTCGTGAACCGAAACCCGGCAATTCGGGCCCCACGATCGCGGGTGAACACGAGCACACCAGCCGGAATCGCGAAGCCATCGCGATACAGCGGCCGCATGCGCCACGGTCCACCGGGCGCCGAGACGCGCGTCACCGTCAGCGCGCCAGCAGAGTCGAGCGCAACACGGATCGTGGCCTCCGCTTCAGGGCTCTCGTACACGCCCGTATACGCGCCGAGCGCCGCGCGAGCAGTGTCCGGGTCCGCCACCCAGTCGGCGGGTACCGTATCGTTCTGCGTCGAGATGATGCGCACGTCGTAATGCGCCCCCCCGGCGGCGCGGCGGCGGAATAGCAGCCGAGTGCCGCCGCGCGCCGACTGGAACTCCGTTCCCGCGCTATTGGTGGGCACCAGCTCGACGCCGTTCTCCGTCTCCAACCGGCCGTCGCGCACGCGCAGGCGCTGCGCCCGCATGTCGCGCAGGTTGCGGTACAGCCCCGCCTTGTCCGCGAGCGCGCTCGCCGGCGCCTCGGCGCGGACCGGCGCCGGCGGAGTCGTCCGCGCCGCGAATGTCAGCAGCGCGTCCGCCAGGGAGTCGGCCGCCCTCTCAGGATCGGCGTTGCCCGCGTTACACAGCACCGCCACCGACACGCCCGCATTGGGATATCGCACCACATTGGCGCGATAGCCGGACGTCGCGCCGCTGTGCGCCACATACGGCTGGCCGCGGTAGGTGCTTACGAACAGCCCAGCCGCATAACTGATCGTCTGCCCGTTCGTCAGTACGCCGCGCCGCTCCTGCTCGGCGCGCAACCCCGCCCCCAGGCGCGTGCTGTCGAACGCGGCGAGCCACTTGAGCAGATCGCCCACGGTCGTCAGCAGGCAGCAGTTGCCGTAAATGTTTTCGATCGCGCGCTCGCCGCGCCACCCGCTGCTGTCGCGATCGTATGACAGCGCTCTGCCGCCCACCACGCGCATCGCGTCGTCGCGCCAGCTCGTGGACGTCATGCCGAGCGGCTCGAAGATCCTGCGCCGCGTGAACGCCGGCAGCGACTCGCCCCCCCCCGCGCGCTCCGCGACGATCGCGAGCAGGTTGTAGTTCGAGTTGCTGTACTCGTATTCGGTGCCGGGCGGGAAGTTCAGCTCGCGCATGCGCGCGATGATCTGCAGCACGTGCGTGTGGTCGATCGCGCGCGTGTTGCGCGGCCAGCCGGCAATCCCGGCGATCGATCCCCAGTCGCGCAAGCCTGACACGTGATGCAGCAGATGCCGCAACGTCAGCGGCTGCATGAAGGCGGGGAGCTCCGGCACCCAGCGCCGCACCGGGTCGTCGAGCGAGAGCTTGCCGTCCCGCGCGAGCAGCAGGATCGCCGCCGCCGTGAACTGCTTCGACACCGAGCCCGCCTCGAGAATCGACGAGGGGTTAAGCGGCACGTTGCGCTCGAGATCGGCCATGCCGTAGGCGCGCTCCAGGAGGACCCGGCCGTTTTGCGCGACGCCCGCCACGCACCCCGGCGACTGCGCCGATGCGTACTGGCGGAAGAGCGTGTCCATACGGGCTTCGAGCGCGGGCTGCTGCGCGGCGGCGGCGAGCGGCAGCGCTACAGTCATCACGAGTACGGGAGTCAATCGCATGGGTGCATACGATGCTGTGCGATTGCCGATTGTTGCTAGAGGTGCGGTTGCGCTCTGAAACCTTCCGACCCCGCATTCCTTTCCTGCCTGCTGTTGCCAATCATCGAGACGGCCTTCAGCTTGAAAGAGCTACCTACCCTGATCGCTGGGAGATCCCATGTCACTCCATACTCGTCTCAGCGGCGCCGTCGTCGTGGCCGCATGCCTGCTCGCCCAAACATCATGCCGCCCCGGCACATCCGGTGCGGCTGGCTCCGGTTCGAGCCCGGAACACCTCACCGCCGACACTCCGAAGCAGACGGTCGGGGGCGCCACCTTCATCGCGCCCGCCGACTGGACGTTCTCGGTGCGCGGCCTTGCCACCATACTCGAGCCACCCGAGGGCGACTCGCGTATTGCTCTCATCGACGTGCGCGCCCCCAATGCCGACTCTGCCGTGGCGCTCGCCTGGGCGGCATACAAGCCCGACCACACGTGGCCGCTCAAGGTCGTCAATCCCCAGCCGGACCAGGATGGCTGGTCCGACCGGCGCAGCTACTCCTACCAGACCTCGCCCAACGAGAAGCGCGGCGTCGGCATGTCCGCCCAGCGCGCCGGCGACACGTGGACCGTCGCCGTCTACGACATGAGCGACGCGACGGGCGAGAAGCGCCTCGCCGCTGTGCAGACCATTTTCGACCGGCTCCTGCCCAAAGGGTTCACGCGAGAATCGTTCGCCGGGAAGAAGGCCGCTACCCTGGACGCCGCACGACTCGCGAGGCTCTCCAGATTCACCGAGACAGCCATGAAGGAGCTCGGCGTGCCTGGCGTGGCCGTGGGGATCATCCAGAACGGCAAGGTGGTCTTCGCCGACGGGTTCGGCGTCCGGGAGCTTGGCAGGCAAGAGAAGCCCGACGCGAGCACGTTGTTCATGGTGGCGTCCAATACCAAGGCGCTCACCACCCTGATGATCGCCAAGCTCGTCGATGCAAACCGGTTCGGGTGGGAGACGCCCGTCACGTCGCTCCTGCCATCGTTCAAGCTCGGCGACGCGGCCACCACGCGGCAGGTGCTGGTGAAGCACCTTATCTGCGCCTGCACCGGGCTCCCGCGGCAGGACTTCGAGTGGCTGTTCGAGTTCAAGAACGCCACGCCCGCGTCCGCGCTCCGGACACTTGGCACGATGCAGCCCACTAGCAAGTTCGGGCAGATGTTCCAGTACTCGAACCCGATGGCTGCCGCGGCCGGCTACGCGGGCGGCCACGTGGCCTTCCCGCAGCTCGAGCTGGGAGCCGCCTACGACTCGGCCATGAGCACACTCGTCTTCCAGCCGCTGGGCATGACGTCCACGACGTTCGACTACGCCAGGGCGCTCTCGGGCAACCACGCCTCGCCGCATGCGCCTGACTTCGACGGCAAGCCCGTCGTCGCCGCGATGGACATCAATTACTCCGTGATTCCCGTGCGCCCCGCCGGCGCCGCATGGAGCAGCGTGCGTGACATGCTCAGGTACGTCGCCATGGACCTCGCCGAGGGCAAGCTGCCCGACGGCACGCAATACATCCGCAGGGAAACGCTGCTCGAACGCCGTGCGCCGTATGTGGCCATCGGAAAGGAGGCCACGTACGGCATGGGCCTCATGGTGGACACGAAGTACGGGACGCCCGTCGTGCACCACGGCGGCGACCTGATCGGGTTCCATAGCGACATGATGTGGCTACCGGAGCACGGCGTGGGTGCCGTGGTACTTACCAACGGCAACCCGGGCTGGACGCTGCGCGACGTGTTCCAGCGCAAGCTGCTGGAGGTGCTCTTCGACGGCCGCGACGAAGCCGACGCGGACGCGGCAGCCCAGGCGAAGAGCTTCTACGCCCAGCTCACTGCCGACCGGAAACTCCTTACTGTCCCGGCCGACGCCGCCGAGTCCTCAAAGCTGGCCGCGCACTTTCACAATGACGCCCTGGGGGACATCGACGTACGGCGCGCCGGTGGCCGGACCGTGTTCGACTTCGGCGAGTTCAAGAGCGAGGTCGCGTCGCGGAAGAATCCGGACGGCTCGATCTCGTTCCTCACGATAGCCCCTGGCATCGCGGGCTTCGATTTCGTCGTGAGCGACGGTGGAAAGCGGCTCACGATTCGGGACGCGCAACATGAGTACGTCTTCGCGGGGTCGGCAAGAAGCGTGGCGCTCGCTCAGTAGCCTAGTGCACCGCTTTGAGGACCGACTAATCTCCGAAGTTCGCGAGCCGAACGTCGAGGATGTCCGGGAGCCCCTGCAGCTTGTCGAGCACGCCGTTAGTCAGCGCCTGATCGACATTGATGGCGGCGAGGGCGTCACCTGTGGCACCGGCCTGCGGCGCCCGGCGAGCCTGGTGGTAGCTCGCGATGTTGATCCCGGCGCTGCCGAGCGCCGATCCGACCTTGCCAATGACGCCCGGAACGTCGCGATTGCGCACCACGAGCATCCAGCCCTCCGGCGCGATGTCCACATGATAGTCGTCGATCCGGATCACGCGGCCATGGCTGTCGCCAATCAGCGCGCCGGAGACGCGGACGCGACCGCGCGCGGTATCGACTTTGACGCCGATCGACGTCTCGAATCCCGCCTCCGGCGCCCCGGTGCGCGTCGCGAGCTGGATGCCTTTCTCCTCAGCGAGGACCTGCGCGTTCACCAGGCTCACGGGCCCGGCGTTCATCGCGGAAAGCAGCCCCTCGAGCGCGGAGACGAGCACCGGGCGCTGCGCTCCCTCCTCCTTGCCGCCGTAGGCGACTTCGACTGCTTTGACCGGACCGTCGGCGAGGGCCAGCGCTAACCGCCCCAAGCGTCGCGCCAGATCGAGGAGAGGCGCCAGCCGCCGCAGGATATCGCCGCCCATGCCCGGCACGTTGATGGCGAACGAGAGATCGCCGGCGACGAGCGCCTCGCGTACCGCGCCGCAGATCTCCATTGCCACGCGTTCCTGCGCCTCGGCCGTGGAAGCGGCGAGGTGCGGCGTCAGGATCATGCGATCCAGCCCGCGCAGCGGTGAATCGGCGGGCAGCGGCTCGACTGCGAAGACGTCGATGGCGGCACCACCGATGCGCTTTGCCTTCACGGCGTCGGCCAACGCGGCCTCGTCCACCAACTCACCTCGCGCCGTGTTGATCAGCACCGCCGTCGGTTTCATGAGCTTGAGACGCTCGGCATCGATGAGGTGATGGGTTTGATCGGTCAGCGCGACGTGCAGCGTCACCACATCGGCGGCGCGCAGCAGTGCTTCCAGCGGGAGCAACCGGACATGCAGCTCCGCCGCGCGCTCGGGGAGCAGATACGGATCGTGACCGACGACTTGCATGCCGAACGCGCGCGCGAGCTGGGCGACGTGACCGCCAATGCGTCCCAGCCCGACGACGCCCATCGTCTTGCCGCGCAGCTCCGTGCCCTCGAAGCGTTTGCGGTCCCACTGCCCCGCTTTCATCGCCGCGGCGGCATCCGGGATGCGACGCACCAGCGCAAGCAAGAGGCCCAGCGCGTGCTCGCCGGCGCTAACGGTATTGGCGCCGGGGGCGTTCATCACCGCGATGCCGCGCCGCGTGGCGGCAGGGACATCGATCGTATCTACCCCCGTGCCGGCGCGCGCCACGACGCGCAGATGCGGGGCGTGGGCCATGAGCGCAGCAGTCACGCGCGTCTCGCTGCGCACGATGAGCGCGTGGGCTCCGGCGACTGCCTTCTCGAGCTCCGCCGCCTTGCCCGCGACGTCGACGAGTTCGATTCCGGGAGTTGTGGAGAGCAGGTCGAGACCGCTGCCCGCCACGCGGTCGGCGACGACGACACGCCACGTCATTTCAGCGCCTGTCCGATCAGCGGTAGCAGCTCGTCGAGCGCCGCGACGGTGTGATCGCCCATGTGCCCGATGCGGATGGTGGAGTCCTTCAGCGCGCCGTAACCGGCGCCGATGGTCCAGCCCTGCTGTTTCAGCGCTCCCACGACGTCCTTGGAATGCTTCCCGTCGGGAAGTCGCAGACACGACACCGTCCAGCTGTGGCGGCCCTCGCGCGGCAGGAACGTGATCCCATGCTCGGCGCCCCACGCTTCCACGCGGCGGCGCATCGCGTCATGACGCTTCCAGCGCGCTTCGATCCCGCCTTCCCGGTCGATGCGCGCCAGCTGCACCTCGAGCGCGTACAGCAGCGAGATGGCCGGCGTGTTGGTCGGCTGGAACTTGGTGGTCGCCGTGAGGAAGCTGACGACGTCGAAGTACGCGCCGCGCTCCTCCAGCGTCTTCGCGCGGTTGACCAGCCGCTCCGACGCGACGCCGAGCGCCAGGCCGGGCGGAAGCGCCAGCGCCTTTTGTGAGCCCGTGAATACGAAGTCCAATCCCCACCGGTCCGTCTCCACCGGCAGGCCGGCCATCGACGTGACGGCATCGACGAGCAGCAGGACGTCGTCGAATTCCTTCATGACCTCGGCGTAACCCGCGACGTCCTGGAGCACGCCGGTCGAGGTCTCGGAGTGCACGCAGGTGACGGCGTCCACCGGCGTGCGCTTCAACGCGTCGCGCAGCATGTCGGGTTCGATGGCCGAGCCAAGCGGCACATCGAGGCGGATGCATTCTTTGCCGCACGCGCCGACGATCCCGGCGAAGCGCTCGCTGAACGCACCGTTGACGAGAGACAGCGCCCGGCGGCGCACGCCGTTGCGGACGGCCATCTCCATGAAACCGGTTGCGGAGTTCGTGCCGATGAACACCGGGCGCGCCGTGCGGGCGAGGGCGCCGAGCTTCGGCGCGACGCCTTGCAGCAGCTTCTCCATCGCCGAGGAGCGGTGGCCTACCATCGGCCGGATCATCGCCTCGAGAACTTCGGGATGGACGTCGGTGGGTCCCGGCAGGAAGAACTTCCCGAAAGCCGGAGTAGCCGCGTGTGCGGAAACTGAAGCGGTCGAGGTCATGCGCTGGCCCGCGCGAGCTCTTCGACCAGTCCCCCTACGACGACCTCGCTCGTCTTCACGAGCCGGACTCCTTCCTCACCCCATTCTTTCAGGAGGTGCTCGGCGACGTCGCGATCGATGGGTTTCATCGCGTCCACCACAGCGAACAGGCGCACCTGCGGACGGTGCTGGAGCAGCCCCTCGATCGCGTACTTGTCGCACACGTCCAGCGCTACGCCGTACAACACGATGTCGTGCGGATTGATGGCGTCGAGGACGGGCAGGACATTGGGATTGGAGAAGACGTCGAACCGATGCTTATGGAAGAGGATGTCGCCACGATGATTCTTCACGCGTGCCGCCAACTGGGCGGCATCCCGCGGCTCCGGCTCGATCACCAGTGGATCGCGCAAAGCGGTCTCGGAGATCTTCTTCTGGCCCGGCGTCCCGCGCAGGCAGTGCGGCGGGAACGTCGTTTTCCAGTCGGGCGTCGCCGAGATCTCCTCATGCTCACGGACGTGGTCGTCGGCGCTCGCGACGATGCGTATGCCGTGGCCATGCGCGTAGTCGGTGAGCTTCTTGAGATTGGGGATCAGCTGCTCGGCGTCCGGCACGTACAGCTTACCGTCGGCCTTCATGAAGTCGTACTGGGTATCAACGTCCCAGAAGATGACGCGGGAAGTGGACATGGAACGCGAAATCTAGACGGGGCGGGGCTAAAGCGTCAGCGCTACGGCCACCTCGTCGCACGCGTGCTGGCGGGGGCAGCGCGCGCAGTCGGCCCAGACCTTGAGGGGGAACTGCTCCTTCTCGGCGATCCGGAAGCCAAGTCGCATGAAGAACAGCGGTTTGCGCGTCAGGCCGAACACCTCGTTCAGGCCCAGCGCGCGGGCCTCCACCAGCAGCGCTTCCACCAGCGCCTTCCCGACGCCGCGGCCCTGCTGGTCGTCGCGCACGGCGAGACCGGCGATCTCCGCCAGCCCGGTGCTGTACACCTTCAAACTCCCCGTGCCGACGATGCTGCCGTCGGGCGCTTCCGCGATCACGTACTCCTTGATGTGGCGGCACAGGTCGTAGTTCGAGCGCGGCAAGAGGTCGCCCGTCGCGACGAACGGGGCCATGAGGACTTCCATGGCCGAGACGTCGGCGAGCATGGCCGGACGCAGTCGTGTCTCGGCCTTGACCGACAAACTGGTCACGCAAGCACCTCTTCGAGAATCGTGATGCCGCGCTCGAGATCGTCGCGGCTGATCGTGAGGGGCGGGACGATGCGAATCACGTTCGGCCCCGCCGTGAGCACGAGCAGATGACGCTCGCGGGCAGCGGCTACGATCGGCGCCGCCACTTCATTCAGCTCGATGCCCCACATCAGGCCGCGGCCGCGCGTCTCGCGCACACGCGCGCAGCGACCCGCCAGGGCTCCTAACCGCTTGCCGAGCCATTTCCCTTTGGCTACGACCTCCGCGAGAAACTCCGGCTCGGCGATCGCACGCACGACGTCGAGCGCGACAGTCGCCACGAAGGGTCCGCCGCCGAACGTGGTCGCGTGATCGCCGGGAGCGAGCGTCGCGGCTACTTGATCATTGACGAGAATCGCGCCCATGGGGAGTCCGCCGCCCAGCGGCTTCGCCAGCGTGTACATGTCCGGCACGACACCCGCGTGCTCGGCAGCGAACAGCGTTCCGGTGCGCCCCAGGCCACACTGCACTTCGTCGAAGATCAATGCGGCCTTGGTCTCGGTACAAAGCTTCCGCAAGACCACGAGAAACTCATCAGGCACGGGGCTCACGCCGCCCTCGCCCTGCACCGGCTCGACAATGACAGCCGCGGTACGCTCGGCCGTGATAGCGCGCTCCGCGGCGTCGGTACGCCCTAGTGGAATGATCTCCACGCCCGCAAGCAGGGGCTCGAACGGGCGGCGGTAGTCGGGGCGATCGGTCGCCGCCAGCGAAGCGAACAGCCGGCCGTGAAACGAGCCGCTGAACGCGACGAGGTCGGTCTTCTTCGACCATTTGCGGGCGAACTTGAACGCGCCCTCGTTCGCTTCGGCGCCGGAATTACAGAAGAACGCGTGTCCGCCCAAAGGAAAGGCGCGACCGGTCAGCTCGGCGGCCAGCCGCTCGCCGGGCTCGGTGCGATACAGGTTCGAGACATGCACGAGTCCCGAGTCGAGCGCGCGCAGCACCGCGTCCCGAAAGACGGGACTGTTGTAGCCGAGCGCGTTGACGGCGATGCCCGCCATGAAGTCGAGATAGCGAGTGCCGTCCTCGGCAATCAGCTCCGACCCCTCTCCGGCGACGAAGAGCGGCCCGACGCGCGCGTAGACGCCCAGCAGTGCTGAGGCGTCGGAGGACGTCAGGGGCGTAGTCACGCGGGCTGAACCGCCGGAGGGGCCGCGAGCAGGCGGGTGCCGGCGGTAGCAGTCCCGAACATATCGAGATCGCCAATCCGTACGGCCCGGACACCCGCCCGGAGTGCTTGCGCGGCGGCGCGCAGCTTGGCGGCCATGCCGCCGGTCGCGACGCCTCCTTCAATCATCTGCTCAATCTCAGCGGACGCAAGGGTGGGTTGTGTCACACCTTCCACCGTCACTCCGGGTACGTCGGACACAAAGAGCAGCTCCTGCGCCTCAAGCGCCGCGGCGATGGCGCCGGCGGCCTGGTCGGCGTTGACGTTGAGCGGCCGAATCGGCGTGCTGAGCGACGGGGCGACCGGCGCAACCACGGGGGTCAGGCCGGCAAGCAGCAGGCTTTGCAGCAGCGACGCCCGCACGTTGACGATCTCGCCGACGTCCCCGAACGCGCCCCCCTGGAGGGGCTGCGCCGAGAGCAAACCGCCGTCCACGCCCGACAGCCCGATCGCGTCCAGGCCGGCGGCGCGCAATGCGCTCACCAGCAACCGGTTCATCGGACCACCCAGCACCATCTCCACGACCTGGGCGATCTCGGGGGTCGTGACGCGCAGGCCGTCGTGCTGCTCGACGGGAAGGCCGAGGCGCCGGGACCAGCTGCTGACCGCCTGGCCGCCGCCGTGCACTACGACCGCGGGACCGATGCCCTGGAGCGCGCGAGCGCACTCGGCCACCCAAGCCGGCCGGTCGAGCTCGTTGCCGCCGATCTTGACGACGCGCACCGTTAGCACGCGAGTCCCGCCGTTTCCGGAAGCCCGAGCATCACGTTCATGTTCTGAATCGCCTGGCCCGCGGCGCCCTTTACCAGATTGTCGATCGCGGCGATGACCGTGAGGCGCGGCCGGCGCACGTCGGCAACTTCGGCGACGCCGATCGCGACGCGATTGCGATACACGACGTCCTTGAGCGACGGCAGCGTGCCGTGCATGATCTGAACGCACGGCTCGTGGTCGTAGGTCGCCGTGTAGAGCCCCTCGGCAGTGGACTGATCGAGCACCCGCGTCAGCGGTACGTGAATCGTCTCGAGGATCCCGCGCTTCACCGGCAGCAGATGCGGCGTGAACACGAGGTCACCCGTGAAGCCGCCTTCCCGCGACAACGACTGCTTCAGCTCGGCCAGGTGCCGATGCGTGTTGCCGATTGCGTAGGCGCGAAAGTCCTCGGCGACTTCCCCGAACAGCAGCTCGCGTTTGGGATTGCGGCCCGCGCCGGTGACTCCGGACGCCGCGTCGATGATAATTTCGCGCGACGGATCGATGAGTCCGAGCTGCGCCAGCGGGATCAGCGCGAGCAGCGCGGCCGTCGGATAGCAGCCGGGATTCGCGACGAGGTCGGCGTCGGCCAAGCGCGGCCGCGTGAATTCCGTGAGCCCGTAGACCGCGTCGGGCGAAAGCCGGAAGTCGGCGGATAGATCCACGGCGCGCTTGCCGCCGGCCCGCGCTTCGTGGACGTAGCGCGCCGACACGCCGTGTGGCAGCGCCGACAGAATGATTTCCGCCTGCTGCCAGGGCGCGTCGTCGGCCTTGATCAGCTCGACGCCGTCCACCCATTCGCCGGCGGCCGATTCGGCGGTCGCGAACGCGACCGTCGCGTCCGGATGGCCGTGCAGCAGCCGCAGCAGCTCCTGACCGACATAGCCGGACGCGCCCAGCACGCCGACCGGGCGGGATGCATGATTATTCATTTGGACGGAAAATTATGCACGCCGGTGGGGAGACGCAAGGGCAACGATAGGTGTAGGGACGCAGCATGCTGCGCCCCTACGTCACGCGTTCCAGCCTCGGGTTCGGCCGGCACGACCTGCCCACCTTGGCGCACGGTTTTCCCTCGAGCATCACGACGTCCGCGGTGAAATCGAAACGTCCCTGGAACAGGCTCGAGCCGACGCCGTACGCATCCACCGGGACGCGCTGCTCCTCGAACTGGCGGATCTTGTCCACCGTGAAGCCGCCGGACACCACGATCTTGACGTGCTTGAAGCCCTCCACGTCCAGCGCCCGGCGCACGTTCCACACGAGCTGCGGGTTCACGCCGGTGGGCTTGAACGTGCCCATCTGAGGAATGACGGACTTGTCGACCAGCGTCTCCGACGTATCGAGCCGCACGCCGTAGAGGCGATCCCCCAGGGCTCGCGCAACGGCCAGCGACGTCCCAACGCAGTCGTTGTCGAAATCGACGAGCGTGATGAGACGGATAGCGGGGTCGCTCTGATCGGCAAACTTGCGGGACGCGAGGACGGTATCGCCGCCATAGGCGGCGATGAGGGCGTGCGGGACGGTTCCGATACCTTCCGAGCCCCACCACGAGGCCTGCGCGTCCGTGGACACCCCGATCGCGCCGGCGATATGCGCCGCGTAGCCGTCGCCGGTCTGCACGAGCCAGTGATCGTGCCGGGCGGGAAAAAACATCACCTCTTTGGGCTTCGCGGCCTCCACGACCTGGCGCGTGTTCGTTCCGACGCGCGTGCGCCGGGCGAGCACGCCGAGGTACAGCGTCTCCAGCACCGCGAACGCGTCGTACGGTCCTTCAATGAGCAGCACCGTCTCCCACGGCTGGATCTCATCGCCGTCATACAGCGCGTGCACCACCAGCTCGTCCCAGCGCTCGGCGCAGAGCTTGAGAATGGCGATTGCCTCGTCGATGCCGCCGAGGTAGGCGTGCGACTTCCCGAATACCTGCATCGTGACGCGCGGCCGATGCCGGTCCTTGCGCAGCAGATCGCGCGCGCGCACGAAGTATTTGTCGGAGTAATAGCCCTCCCGCATCTTGTCGGCGGGCAGGTGAAAGATCGAAGGATCGAGGCGTTGCTTGCGTGCCATCAACGCGCGCCGGGCCAGGCGAATGTGGCGGCCAAGGTATCGCCGGTCGGCAACGGCAGCTGTCGCGCGACGTTGTTCAGCCGCCCGCAAATCGTCCCGTACGGCTGCGGTGCGCCGGCGGGGGGCGGGGGGGGCGGTGCTACCCGCAGGCAGATGACTTCGGCGTCGAGGCCGATCGCGCGGTCGCGCGGCGAGCGCGGCGGATCGGGACGCGTGACGCTCACAATGAGCGTCGTGGGGCGACCGCGCAGCACGAGCTGCACGGCGCGAGGTGGCTCGTCGAGCACGAGATCCATCGGTCGCGGACCGCTGACCGTGTCCCCGCGCACCAGGTTCAGGATGACGCGGGCGCGGCGCGGGCGCACGACGGCCTCGATACGCAAGTCGCTGGTCGAGTCCACCAGCTCGAACTGCTCCGCCGCTCGTCCCTCGCCGCCCGCGAACTGGCGTTCGAGGATGAGCTCGATCCACGCCGCCCGTGGAGTGCGCGCGCCACTCCGGTCCCGGCCAAACGGATAAACCCGAGCGGTATCACTCCACGCGAGCCGCACCAAACGCCGGTAGGTATCCTCTTCCCACAGCGGCAGGCCCCGCCGCGACCGGCCGACGCGCCGCCGCGTGAAGAACTCCGCGCCGAGGCTCACCGTGTCGCCGAGCGGCGTCAGGTGAAACAGCGCCTCGACCTCGGCGGTGTCGGTTCGCAGCGTGAGGCGCATCTCGTTGTCCAGCGGCCCGCTGACGGCGCCGCTCGCCAGGATCCGGGGCGCGACCGCCGCGGGCTCGATGACGCGAATACGATACGTGAGCCGCGTGCCCGGCCCTTGAAAGGAGGCGAGTGCGAGGAGAACGCTAGCGAACGACGATAGTCCCACGCGTCTCCTCGAGCGATCCACCGCCACCCGGCCCGCCCCAGCGGCTGTTCGCCGCCCATCCGCCGAGCAGCCCGGTGGCAAGCGCCAAGACTACCCACACGGCGAGCGTGCCGGCGCGGATCGACGGACGCGGCACGACGAACGCGTGCGGGTTGCCGGCCGAGCGCGCCAGTGCCACCCGCACTTCGAGCTGGCTCGCGCGCGCGCCGGCGCAGTGCGCGCAGGTCGCCAGGTGCTTCGCGAGCGCCGCGCGCTCCACCAGCGACAGCTCGCCGTCCAGCTCGGCATCGATCTGCACGAGCCATTGCTCGTGCGTGATATCGGCCATTTAGACCTCCTCGCGCACGCGGTAGTGAAGCGCGCGGCGCTGCATCCAGCGCACGGCGAACGCGTCGACGAGCGAGCGCAGCACGCGGTTCCACATGCCGTACTTGGTTACACCATGCTTCCGCGGCCGATGCCCCACAGCGACCTCGGTCACCGTGCCGCCCTGCATCTTGATCAGCGTCGGGAGAAAGCGATGCATCCCCGCGAACAACGGCAAGGTCCGGACCGCGTCGGTGCGAAACGCCTTGAGCGAGCAGCCCGTGTCGCGGATGACTTCCCCATTGAGGCGGTTGCGGACGCCGTTGGCGATGCGGCTCTGCAGCCGCTTCCACGCCGTGTCACGGCGCGTCGCGCGGTAGCCGGCCACGGCGGTCGCACCGGTGCGCTGCAGCGTCTCCACGAGACGCGGGATGTCGGCGGGATCGTTTTGGAGATCCGCGTCGAGCGTCACGACGACCGGCGCGCGCGCCGCGCGAAACCCGGCGGCGAAAGCCGCGGTCTGCCCCGCGTTGCGCTCGAAGGAGAGAATGCGCAGCTGCGGATACTGCTGGCGCAGGCCTTTGAGCGCGTCGAGCGTCCCGTCGGTCGAGCCGTCGTCCACGACGATCACCTCGTAGCTCCGGGGGGGAAGGGCGGCCGCGATTTCAGCGAGCAGCGGTGCGAGGTTGTCCCGCTCGTTATACGCGGGGACCACGAGCGAAAGCTCCACGGGGTGGGAACGATAGCAAGTTGACAGGCGTAGCACGAGTGGGTAAAACCCTAAACCTTCTACGACTGCGGAGGCTCTCCGTGTCCCTGTCGCGCCGCGATTTCCTCCAGACCGCCGCCGTCCTGGGGATTCCTCATCCGATGCGACCGCCGCGGCCCTTGCCGCCCGCGTCCCGCTGGGCCGCGAAGCCCGTCGCGGTCGCGAGCGCGAACGGATTGCGCGCCGTGCAGAAAACGTTCGACGTGCTGATGCAGGGCGCGGACACGCTCGACTCGGTCGTCGAAGGCGTGAAGATCCAGGAGCTCGATCCCCACGACGACTCCGTCGGCTATGGCGGCCTTCCCAACGCCGACGGCGTCGTGCAGCTCGACGCGTCCTGCATGCACGGGCCGACGAAGCGGGCGGGCGCCGTGGGATGCCTGGAAGGGATCAAGACGCCGTCCGAGGTCGCCAAGCTCATCCTCAAATACACGAATCACATCTTTCTCGTCGGCGAAGGCGCCAAGCGGTTCGCGCTGTCATACGGCTTCAAGGAAGAGGACCTGATGACGGCGCATTCGCGCGAAGCCTGGCTGCGGTGGCGCGCCAATCTGAATCCCGAGGACAACTTCCTCGACGTGCCCGACGACGACCACATGACGATCCCCCAAACGGGTACGATCAACTGCGACGCGGTGACGCCCCAAGGTGACATCTCGTCGGTCACGACGACGAGCGGGCTCTCCTGGAAGATTCCCGGGCGCGTCGGCGACTCGCCGATCATCGGCGCCGGCCAGTACTGCGACAACGACGTCGGCGCCGCGGGGTCCACCGGCCGCGGTGAGTCGAACATCAAGGTGTGCGGGGGGTTCCTGACCGTCGAGCACATGCGGCGCGGCATGAAGCCGACCGATGCCTGCCTCGAGACGTTGAAGCGCGTCGTCGCCGCAACGGAGCCGCGGCTGCTCGACGCGCGCGGCCGGCCCAAATTCGGTCTGAACTTCTACGCGGTGAACAAGCGCGGCGAGTTCGGCGCGGCCTCGATCTTTCCCAGCCGCTACGCCGCGCACGACGGTACGGAAGCCAAGATCCGCGACACGGCGTTCTTATTCGCGCGTACCTAAACCTCACGCTGCTCGCGCTGCTCGCGTCTCCGCTTGCCGCGCAGACCGAGCCGGATCCACGCAAGAACTGGGTCGATCACCTCTATCCGTTCATCTATTACAGCTCGATAGACGGATTCTGGCTCGCCGGGCACTACGACTGGTCGAGCCCGATGGGGTTTGCCGACCGTCCCGAGCCGAACTTCGGGCGCATCGCGCTCGATGTGGGCGCCAGCACCCAGGGCAGCTACGCGTTCATTTTCGACGGCCAGGCGCCCGCCTATTGGGATGGTTGGCGGCTCGGTCTGACGCTCAGCCTGACTCGCGCGAATCGCCTCGGCTATTTCGGTCAGGGCAACGGCAGCCACTACGACAGCGACAGCAGTAGCGGGGTGGGCCGATCCTACTTCTACCGGGTCAGCCGCCGGACCCACGGCGCACGAGTCACGATGCAGCGCCAGGTGGTAGGGCCGCTGCGCGTGCTCGTGGGCGGCACCTTCGAGCACACCGATTTCCGGGAGCTGCCCGGCGAGACCGTCTACCAACGGGACCGGACTGCCGGCACGATCCGGGCCGAGGACGACCCGTTCAACGATGCCGTGGGACGCGTCGGGCTCATCTTCGATACGCGTGACGTGGAAGTCGATCCGCACAACGGCGTGTTCGCGGAAGCGCTCGTCGGGAGCGGGCGCGGATACACGCGCACGAGCGCGATGTTGCGGGCGTACGTCCATCCGCTCGAGCGGTTGGTCGTCGCCGCGCGCCTCGGCGCCGAGAACATGAGCGGCACACCGGCGCTCTCGGCGCTCATGACGATGGAGACGAGTGACGGCCCGGTGGTCGCGCTGGGCGGGTTTCGCTCGCTGCGCGGCTACTACGACGGGCGCTTCGTCGGGCCCGGTAAGTTTGTTGGGGGAATCGAGGCGCGGTACGGTCTGATCTGGGCGCCGCGCCTGCTCGAGATCAAGCTGTTCGGGTTCTACGATGCCGGCAGAGTCTTCGGGCCGGGTGAACGCGTGCGTCTCACCCGGCGGGGGCTGCATGCCGCGATGGGTGGCGGCGTGGCCGTCTCGCTGATGCGCAATACGCTGGTGATCCTGGAAGGCGGGAAAGGCACCGAGGGTGCCCAGGTCACCTTTGCAACGGCCTGGAGCTACTGATCAGCGGACTTCTTGGACAATCACGCCGCGCCGCTGCAACTCATCAACATACGCCTGAAACGGAACCGCTTCGTCGGGCGTGAACACGCCAGCCGACGCGACGCGACCATCCACCTGCATCACGCCGGTAATCGCGAGTGAGTAGCCGGTTGTTCGCATCATCGCGCTGATCCCGGTCTTTTCATCGTAGTAGTCGAGCAGCTGCCACGCTACGCGGCTCCCATTCCGTCCCTGCACTTCGACCCGCAACGCAACGAGGTCGCGGCCGTTCGGTTTGGTGAGCTGGGGCGAGACCGCCGCGATGAACGCGTCGCGCGGCACGATCTCGATGCCCTTCATCTTCACCGGCTCCAATGACAACAGTCCCATTTCACGGATCGGTCGCATGATCGCGACGTGCCCGGGATAGCGGAGCGTCTTGTACTCCATGGTCCGCACTTTGCCGCGGTAGGCCCACGGCATCGTCGAGATACCGCCGCCGGTGTGGAACGCCTCGAGTGTTCCCACCGGACTGGGGAACTCGACAGCCTCCAGCTCGGAGAGCGCATCCACGCGCTCGGGCCGACCCTCGCGCAGCACCCACGACGGCGTCGTGTAGTAGTCGAGCGCGCCCTCGAGCGAATAGACGATCTGATAATTGAGCGGCGGCTCCGGGTTCTGCGGCAGGCCGCCGACGAAGATCTTCACGCTCTCGGCCTCGCCCACGCGGCGAATGCCTTCGGCGGCGATGATGTTGACCATCCCCGGCGCGAGCCCGCAATCCGGAATGGCCGAGACGCCTTTCTGTTTCGCGGCGGCATGCAACGTCTTCTGTTTCTGGACGATTTCGGTGTTGCCGCCCAGATCGGCGCAATGCAGGCCCATCGCCACGGCGGCTTTCGCCACCGGATAGTTGAAGTAGTAGGGCAGCGCGTTCATGACGGCGTCGTGGCCGCGCATCAGGTTTCGCAGCCGCGGACCGCTCTTCGCATCGAGGCGCGCCATGACGAGGCGCTTGTCCTTCTTCTTTTTGAGGAAGGGCGCTGCGCGACGTGGATGCAAGTCGGCCAGTGTGACGCGCTCCACCTCAGGACGCTGGAGCAGATCGTACGCACAGGCACAGCCCTGCAGCCCCGCGCCCAGCACGAGCATGCGCATTTGCGGCAACGCCTCCGAATGATTGTTGGGAGTTGAAGCGGCGGGAAAGCTAGTAGATTCGCCACCGTGACGCACCCCTCGATCCCCCCTGCCGCCGCTGCCGATCTCACGCGGCAGCGCCTGATTCGGGCGGCACTGGAGCTGTTCACCACGCGCGGCTACCACGACACGACGACGGCGCAGATCGCGAAGAAGGCGGGGATCGCCGAGGGGACGATTTACCGACATTTCGCGAGCAAACAGCACCTGGTGAACGAGCTGTACCGCGCGGCGCAGCGTTGGGCCGCCACAGTCGTCCAGGAAGCAACGCGGGACCCCAGTGCGGGCACGGCGCGCGCGCAGCTGACCGCGGTGGCGCACGGCCTGGTGCACGGCGCCGCGCAAGAAACCGCCGTCGTGAAAATCGGGCTGCTCGAGCCGCTAGCGCCGGTGCTCGACGAGGAAAGCCGTAAGACCCAGCGCGAGTTTCGCGTGACGCTCGAGCGGGTGATCGCCGAGGGCAAGGCTCAGGGCTCGGTGCGGACTGGTGCGGTCGAGATCTGGGCCGGCGTTTGGCTCGCGACGCTGAGTCACGCCCTGGAGAAAATTGTTACTGGTGACTGGAAGCCGGGAGACGCGGGAGTGCGGCTGGTTATCGATGCTGCATGGAAGGCCATTGGTGCGTGAACGAACGATCACGCCCGTCGTAGTTCCAACAGCACAATCTCCGGCGGCACGAATACGCGCAGCGGGATCCCGACTACGCCGATGCCCCGGCTCACGTACAGCTGGCTCGACCCCTGCGTGAAGTGCCCCATGACGTACTTCGTGATCAGCCGCCCCGGCGACCACCCGATCACGGGCAGGTAGAACTGGCCACCGTGGATGTGGCCGGCGAGTGTCAGCGGAATCGAGCGAGGGGCGGCGCCGTCGAACGCGCCGGGCCGGTGAGCCAGCAGGATCCGGAACGCATCCTGCGCGGGCGGCGTGAGCCGTAGCGCTTGATCGAGATCCTCGCCCTGCGGGTCGTCGGCGCGCCAGTTGCGCGGGTCGTCGATGCCGATCAGCGCGAGCGCGGCACCGCCGCGCTCGATCACGTGCACGCCGTTCTTCACGAACACTTGCCCCGCGTCCCGAACGCCGCGAATGACCGCGTCCTGTCCCGTGTACCGATCGTGATTGCCGAGGACAGTCACCACGCCGAGTGGGGCGCGCAGGTCGCGGAAGGCGCGCACGTAGTCGGGGATGAACGACTGGGAGATATCGATCATGTCTCCGGTCTGCACGATCAGATCCGCGCCCAGCGCGTTCGTCTCCGCCACGATCTCCTGCATCTTCTCTTCCGGCATGTGAATGCCGGCGTGCACATCGGAGAGGTGCGCGATGCGCAACCCGTTCAACGGCAGGGGCAGATCGGGAAACACGAGCGTGCGGCGCGTGACCACGGGCGTACGCTCGGCGCTCCAAATGCCGTACGCTGACAGGCCGAGACCTGCGGCGGCGTAGGTGTAGGTTGCGCGGGCGAGGAACTGCCTTCGTGTGAGCAGGGAGCTGGGAGCAGGGAGCGGTGGTCGCTGACGAAAGAGTACTGCTCCCAGCTCCCTGCTCCCCCAAACCACGAGCTTTCCAATGAGATACACCGTCACGAGACCGCAGAAAATCCAGCCGACCATCTGCCACGCGATCCACGGCGCGATGTAGGGAATGCGGCTGATGCCCCACAGGCTGCCGGAAAACATCCGCACGCCGACGATGAGCCAGGGGATGTTGAACACGAGGAACACCACGGCGAGCGTGCGGCGAACCACGCGCGCCCGCTGCGGCCGCGTAGGGTCGGGCAGCCGGTCGCGCAAATACAGATAGAGAAGGAGTTGGGGCGAGGCGAACAGCAACAGGTAGATTAGGGCCATGTCTTCCCGTACGCCGTGGTTATTACCATGGTTCCCGGTACTGCTGCTCGCGCCGCTCGCGGCGCAGCGGACGACTCCCGTCGATCGACAGCTCGTTGCCGCAGGCGTGTGGGCGGAAGCACGCTACAACTATGCCTACTGGGACGCCGTGCGCGCGAACTGGGACTCCGCGTTCGCGGCGACCGTCACCTACGCCGGTGAACGGCCCGCCCCTACCGATCTCCAGTTCTGCCGGCGGCTGCGGCGCTGGGGCGCGCTGCTGAACGATGGTCAATTCGAGATCCTGCCTCCAGTACCGATAGCGAGCCGGATCGCCCGGCCGCCGCTGGCGCTGCAGAGCATCGAGCGGCGGCCGTTCATCATGGACTACGCCAGCAACGACGAGATGCGCGTCGCCCGCCCCGAACGCCTCGCCGAGATTCTGGCCGTCCAAGGGAGTCCCGCGGCGGAATGGATTCGCGACTCCGTCCTGCCTGAAGTCTCCGGTGGCACGGAGCTCAGCCGCTGGGAGCGCGCCGTCGTGCGGATGCTGGAAGGTGAGCGCGGCACGGCGTTGCATCTGCTGCTGCGCCTGCCGGGCGGCGAAGAGCGTGGCGCGAGCGTCACACGCAGTGTGCCCCTCACGGCGCGCTGGCCGCTGGAGAATCCCGCCCTCGCGGCCGATACGCTGCCTGACGGATCGATCTGGATTCGCGTGAACTCGTTCGCCGATCCGGGGGTGCTCACCATGTTCGATCGCGCGCTGGGCAACGCGCCTCGGGAAGGTCCGCGACATCGCGGCCTGATTCTCGATCTGCGCGAGACGGTGTGGACGGCGAGCGGCCGTGAACAGGGCTATGCGATGCTCTCCCGCCTGATCGAGCGCCCGTTGCTCACGTCGCGGTGGCGGACGCCGCAATTTCGGCCCGCCTATCGCGGCAGCGACCTACCGGATTCCGCCGGCGCGTGGCTGCGCGCGCCCTCCGATACCATCTGGCCGCTGCCGCGGCGCGAGGGCATCGCCTACACAGGACCGGTGGCGGTGCTCGCCTCGGCACGGACCGCGGGTCCGGCGGAGGACTTCCTGGTCGCGTTTCGCGCCGGCAACCGGGGTCCCGTCATCGGCGAACCGTCCGGCGGGAGCACGGGGCAGACGACGGTCCTTCCGCTCCCCAGCGGCTGGCAGATCCGCCTAACCGTGACACGGGACGCGTTTCCCGACGGCCGCGAGTTCATGCGCACGGGTATCGTCCCCGATCTCGCGGTGGAGGTACGGGTCGCTGATGTGCTGGCTGGTGGAGACGCGGCGCTGGACCGGGCGCGCGCCTACCTAACGGAGATCGCCCGCCGCTAGCAGGGGCGCAGCATGCTGCGCCCCTCCCCCGCGTTCTAACTCTTCAACTGTGCCCGGAAGAACGTGATGATGGTCTGCCACGCGCTGTCGGCAACTTCCGGCTTCTCCCGAGTCCGGAAGAAGCCGTGCCCGACCCCCGGATAGATCGTGTACGGGTAGTCCTTGCCGGCCGCGCGCATCGCCGCGGCGGCATCGTTCAATCCGGCGTTGATGCGCGCGTCGTTCTCCGCATACACACCCAGGCCCTTGGCGCGAATCTTCGGCATGTCGGCCGCATTGGGACTCGGCCCGTAGCAGACGACGAAGGCCTTGAGCTCCGGCGTATGCGTCGCGTAGCGGAAGCTCTGGCCGCCTCCCCAACAGAAGCCGATCACGCCGATCTCGTTCGCGCGGACGGAGCGAAGCGTATTCAGGTAGCGGCGGGTCGCATCGAGGTCCTGGGTCACGGTATCGGCGTTCAAGGTCGCGATCAGTTTGCGAGCCGAGTCGGGCGTCGCGGGCGTCCCGCCACGACGCGACAGCAGATCGGGCGCGATCGCGACGAAGCCATCCTTTGCAAGCTGCTCGGTCGTTTGCCGGATGAAATCGGACGTCCCGAAAATCTCGTGGATGACGATTACCGCCGGGGCGGGCTGGGGCCGCTCCGGGTAGGCGAGGTACGCGGTCACCGTATCCTTGCCGGAGAGGAACTTGACGTATTCGGAGTGAATGTCGACGGGCTGATGGGCTGATGGGCTGATGGGCAGGAAAGCCACCGCTCCCACGAGCGCCACGCCAAACAGCCCGACAGCCCATCCGCCCATCCGCCCATCGTTCTTACCGGCCATAGCTCACCCTCCAGATTTTTCCGCCCGTGTCGTCACTGACCAGCAAGGAACCATCCGGCAGCACGAGCAGCCCCACCGGCCGCCCCCAGCGTGAGCCGTCCGGACGCTGCCACCCAACGATGAAATCATCGACGCCGGTCGCGCGGCGGCCGCTGCTGTCCACCCGCACCCGCACCACCTTCGCTCCCGTCGGCACCGAGCGATTCCACGAGCCGTGGAGCGTCATGAAGGCGTCGCCGCGATAGTCGCGCGGAAACTGCGTGCCTGTATAAAACGCGAGACCGAGCGGCGCGGAATGCGCCTGCACGGTGATCACCGGCGGCTCGACTTGCGAACAGTCCGCCGAGCTGTACTCCGGATTGGGCTTGCCCGGCAGATAGCACTGCGGCCAGCCGTAATTGCGCCCGTCCTTGATGATGTTGACGTGCTCGGGCGGAACGTCGTCGCCGAGGTTGTCGCGGTCGTTGTTGTTGCCCCACAGCTCGCCGGTCGTCGGGCTGAATGCCATGCCGACAGTGTTCCGCAGGCCCTTGGCGAAAATGCGCCCGCCGGATCCGTCCACGTTGAACTGCACGACCGCGGCCCGCATCGAGTCCCGCTCATCGCAAAGATTGCAGGACGATCCAACGCTCACGTACATCTTCCCGTCGGGACCGAAGAGCAACGTGCGGGTCGAATGTCCGGTGCCGCCTGGAAGCCGCGGCACGACAGTGACCGGCGCTCCACCACTGGAGCTCAGCCGCACCACAGCGCGCTCTTCGGCGACGTACAACGTGTCGCCGCGGAATGCCAACCCGAACGGCCCATGCAGGCCGCTCGCGATCGTCGTCACGGTGTCGGCCACACCGTCGGTGTTGCGGTCGGTGAGCTTCACGACCACGCCCGAGGCGGGCTGGGAAGCGTACACCGCGTTGCCCGGCCCGAGGACGAGGTAGCGCACGCCTGGCACGTGCTCGGCGAAGACCGAGACCTTGAATCCGTCAGGCACGCGGAGAGTTTGATCACCCGACTGGCCAGCCGCGGGCGCGGGGCGCTTGCAGGCGATAAAGATCAAGACGGCGCTAAGTGCGGCTCGCATAGACTCCCTCGAGGGCCTTGGTGCCCTCCGGCATCGTCTCGCGGCTGGCCAGAGCGGCGGCAGCCGCATCTTCAACCTGCTCCGTGACGTCCTTCTCCAACTCCCCGAGAACCTTCGCGGCGACGCCCTCTTCCTTCAAGTACGCTTCGTAGAGGCCGATCGGGTCGCGCTTGCCCCATTTGGCAAACAGCTCGGGCGAAAACGTTTCCCGGGCCTCGCGCTCGTCGTGCGTCGCGTGGCCGCCCATGCGGAACGTTTCAGCCACGAGCAGCGCCGGTCCGTTCCCACTGCGGCACCGTTCGGCGGCGATGCGGGTAGCGGCGTAGGCATCGAGCACGTTATTGCCGTCGAATACGGCACCCCAGACGCCGTAGCTCGCCGGCCAATCCTTGAAGTCGGCGGGGAGATGGTGCTGTTCGAGACGCGTGCCGAGCGCTACCTGGTTGTTTTCGATCACGAAAATGGCGGGGAGGCGCTGGACCGCGGCGAAGTTCGTCCCCTCGTGCGCTGCGGCGGTCTTGGTGGATCCATCACCCACCCACGTCAGCGCCACGCGCGGCTCGTGCTTCACTTTGAATGAAAGCGCGACGCCGGTGATCACCGGCACCATGTCGCCCACGTGTGAAATCGGCTGGAGCACGCCGTGCGTCATCGACCCCACGTGCAGATCGCGGCCCTGACTGGGAGAATCCGCGGTCGCCAGGTACGCTCGCAGCATGTCCGCGATGGGCATTCCCATCTCGCAGCAGGCCGCGGCGTTGCGAATCATCGGGGCGACGATGTCCTTGCCTCGCTCCAGCGCGTGCACCGGACCCACCGTCGTCGCCTCCTCGCCGGTCCCGAGCCACGCCTTGGAGATCACGCCGGTACGGACCCAGCGCTTCAGCTCGATATCGTGCAGCCGCGCCCGCAACAGGCCGCGATACAGCTCGAGCTTCGCGTCGCGCGACAGCGTCTGAACGATGGCTGCGCGCTCGTCATTCGATTCGATGGTGGCGCGGTAGCCCCCGACGAGCGCGGGGTCCGGCTTCCAATCGACGTACTCCGGTGGGTCGAATGCGGGGAACCGCTTCACGGCACGCCGAGTGCGCTCCGGCCCAGCACTTGTCCGTCGCGTTTGAAGACTCGGCCATCCTTCATGACGAACTGCACGTTTTGGAGGATCTGGATGCTGTCGAGAGGGTTACCCGTCACGGCCACGATATCGGCGCGTTTCCCGACCGTTATCGTGCCGATCTCGCGCTCGAGTCCCAGCAGCGACGCGCCGCCCGACGTTCCCGCGACGATCGCCTGCAGCGGCGTCATCCCGTAGCGCACCATCAACGCGAACTCGCGGGCATTGGTCCCGTGGCGCATGACGCCGGCGTCGGTGCCGAGCGCGATCTTCACGCCGCCGTCCACCGCCAGCTTGAACGAGCGGTGCATGCGCGGCGCGATCGCGAGCGCCTTGGCGGCGATGGGCGGCGGCAGCCGCCCCGCGGTCGCCAGCGACTCGACGGTGAACCCGGCCAGCAGCGTCGGGACGAGCCACGTGCCGCGTTGCTTCATGAGCGTGACGGCTTCCCCGTCGAGAATCGAGCCGTGCTCGATCGACGCGACGCCCGCCCGCACGGCGGCCTTGATGCCCGCGGTGCCGTGCGCGTGCGCCGCGACGCGCCGGTCGAGCTGCGACGCCGTCTCGACGATGGCGCGCATTTCCTCCTCGGTGTACTGCTGCACGCCGACGGAGTCGGTCAGCGAGAGGACGCCGCCCGTCGCGCAGATTTTGATGGCGTCCGCGCCGTACTTCACGGCAGAGCGCACGGCGTTGCGGACTTCTTCCACACCGTCCGCCACACCGGACTCGACGCCGGCCTCCCGGCCGAGCGCCCAGGGCTGGAGGCCATTGGTGCCGTCGCAATGGCCGCCGCGAATTCCGAACGAGACCCCCGCGCCGAGGATGCGCGGTCCGGGAATCCAGCCGGCGTTGATCGCATTGCGGAGCGCGATGTCGCTGAAACTGCCGGTCCCGACGACGCGCACGGTCGTGAATCCAGCTTCCAGCGTTTGCTGCGCGTGCGCGGCGCCGAGCAAAGCGAGCTGGCTGGGCATCTCGGTGAGCCCGGCGTGCTGCCAATCGCCGTCGCCGATCGTGTGCGAGGCGAGATGGACGTGGGCATCGATGAAGCCCGGCAGCACGGTCGCGCCGGACAGGTCGATCACCGTCGCGCCCGCCGGCACCTGGACGTTGGCGCCCACCGCGGTGATGCGGTCGCCCTGCACGAGAATCACGGCGTTCCGCACGGGAGCCGCGCCGCTGCCATCTAGCAGCGTGCCTGCGCGAATGGCGGTGGTGGTTTGTGCGGGCTGTTGGACGAAGAGGAGGGAGGCAAAAACGAGTTTGATCAAGAGAACTTCTCCTTGAGTTTGCCGAAGAACCCGCCGGACGATTCTGCGGAGCCCCCGCCGCCCGCACGCCCGGTGAGCGCGTCGCCAAACTCGATCGCGGTCGCGTAGCGGTCGTCGGGGTTGGTTTGCAAAGCCTTGATGAGCGCTTTCTCGACGGTCTCGGGGACGTCGGGTCGTAGCGTGCGGACGGACTGGGGCTGGCTGCGCAGCCGCGCGATCATCATCTCCTGCGCGTTCCGGCCCTGAAATGGCAGCTTCCCCGTGAACATCTCGAACGCCACGATGCCGAGCGCGTAGATGTCGCTGCGGGCGTCGAGCGTCCTGCCGCGGATCTGCTCGGGGCTCATGAACTCCGGCGTGCCGAGGATGATGCCGGTGGCGGTGAGCTTGGCGATGGCGGGATCGGCGCGCCGCTCCTTGGCCAGCCCGAAATCCATGACCACCGCGCGTTCGGCGTTACTGCCGTCTTCCGGCACGAGCATCACGTTCTCGGGCTTCAAGTCGCGGTGAATGATCTGCAGCTCGTGCGCGTGGTGCAGGCCGGCGCACATCTGTTGCAGCAGCGTCACGGAGAGGGTGATGTCCATCGGACCGCCGCGGACTTCGCGGTCCGAGAGCAGCTCGCCCTTGAGGAACGGCATGACCAGATAAATCAGGCCGTCTTCCGACTCACCCAGCCGCAGGATCCGGCAGACGTTCGGATGGTCGAGCCGCATCGCCAACCCGGCTTCGCGGCGCAGCCGCTCGACGGAGCTCTTGTCGGATGCGAGCCGCGGCGACAGCACCTTGATCGCGACCGTGTCATCCGAGGAGATCTCTTTGGCGAGGTAGACGTACGACATCCCCCCCTCGCCCAGCTTCTTCAGCACTTGATAGCGCGCGTCCAGGATCTGATTCGAGAGCGTCGAGGCGCGGTCCAAGCCGGCCGCTTTCCCCGGCGGCAGCGGCGTACGCACGCCGGTGCCGCTCCCGGATGGAGGAGGCTGGGCCGACTTCTTCGCCTGGATTTCGACGAGCATGCTTCCGTCCTTGGGGCAGAAGCGTGCCTGGGTGTCGGTGTACACGGACCCGCACTTGGGGCAGCGGCGCTCGCTCATTGCCGAACCAAGTTGCGCCCTTCGTTCTTGGCGCGATAGAGGGCCTGGTCGGCGAGCGACACGAAGCTGTCGGCGCTGTGCACACGATCGTCGGGGAACGAAGCGAGCCCAATGCTCACGGTCATGTTGAGCGGGTCCTCCCCCGGATCGGCGAAGTCACGCGCCATGATGCGACGCCGCAGCCGCTCGGCGAAGATCTGCGCGCCGTGCGGCGCCGTTTCGGGCATTACCACCACGAACTCTTCTCCGCCGTAGCGGGCCACGATGTCCACGGACCGCGCCTCGCGGCGCAACAGCTCGCCCACCTGGCGGAGGACAGAGTCGCCGGCGATGTGTCCGCGCGTGTCGTTGATCGTTTTGAAACGGTCGATGTCGGCGAGCAGGATCGTCAGCGCCAGGTTGTAGCGGCGGGCGCGGTCCAGCTCCTGCGCCAGCGCCTCGGCGAGCGCGCGCCGGTTCATGCAGCCCGTGAGCGCGTCGGTGGACGCGAGCTTCTCGAGCCGCTGCTTGTCCGACACGGCGCTCTCGAAGTCGTACGCCTTCTCGATCGCGGACACGGCGGTCTTGATGACTGTTTCGGCGAACGACGCATCCGCGCGCGTGAGCGGCGGATCATCGCCGGTCGTCCGCAGGAAGAAGACGCCGATCTGCTGATCCTTCATCCAGAACGGCAGCGCGACGGCGGAGCGCGTCGGGACCTTGATCTCCTCACGCTCCCAGCGGCGCCGCTCGTCCTCGTAGAGGGGATCGGTGGCGACGTCCTCGACCAGCACGAGCCGGCCGCTCGACACGGCCTTGCGGATCTCGGGGTAGCGCGCCAGCTCGATTTGGAGATTGCGCAGCATCGGGTTCTCGTAGGCCGCCACGACGACGCCCTGCTGATCCCCCGGCTTGGCGAGCACCATCGAGCACTTGGAGATGTTGAGCGCCCGTGCCACGCGCCGGGCGAGGATGTGATACATCTCGTCCGGCTTCAGAGAGTCGGTCACCTCGTGGAGGATGTCCACCATGGCGGCGCGGCTGCGCGCCTCTTCGCGCGCCTGCGCCAGCGCCCGGCCCACGCGGATGTGGGCTTCCACGCGCGCCAGCAGCTCGCGTACGCGGAACGGCTTCGAGATGAAGTCGGCGGCGCCAAGACCCAGCGCGCGCACAGTCGCTTCTTCCGGCGGCATCGACGAGACCATGAGGACCGGCAGATCCTTGTACCGCTCGTCCTGTTTCAGCCGCTCGAGCAGCTGCAGCCCGTCTACCTTCGGCATCATGATGTCGAGCAGCAGCAGGGCGGGCTTGATCTCCTCGAGCTTGGCGAACAGCCCGTCCCCTCCCGGGCACACGGCCACCTCGTAGCCGTGCTCCTTCAGAATCCAGGTGAGGGTCCGGACGAGGGATTCGTCGTCGTCAGCGACCAGGACGCGATTATTCACTGAGCCTCGAGTAGCGAGCGATCCACATTGCCACCGCTCACCACGAGCACGGTGGTCCTGGAGCGTGGCACCGCGCCCATGAGCAGCGCGGCTGTCGTTGCGGCACCGGACGGCTCGACGGCGAGCCGGCAGGTCCTCCATAGAAACTGCACGGCGGCTCGAATGCTGTCATCCTCGACCAGCACGACGCCGCGAACCCTATTCCGCTCGCGCGTCAGCTCGGCGAATGGGATCGTGCCGACGTTGAGCGTAATCAACCCGTCGGCGATGCTCTCAGTTTTCTGTAGTCTGATAACTTCGCGAGCCGCAAGCGACTTGTAGAGCTTCGGCGCGCCGCTGGGCTCCACACCCCAGACCGCCGCCTGGCTCTGCGCTGCCGCCAATCCGGCCACGATCCCGGAAATCAGGCCGCCGCCCCCGACCGGGACGACGACGGTCTCGACCTCAGGGAGCTGCTCCACGATCTCGAGCGCGACGGTCGCCTGCCCGGCAACGATGTCGGGATGATCGAACGGTGGGACGATGGCGAGGCCCTGTTTCGCGGCGATCTCCTCGGCCGCGACGCGGCGATCCTCAGAGGTGCGGCCCGCGAAGACGACTTCCCCGCCCCACTTCTTCACGCCATCGACTTTCACCGCCGGCGCGGTCTCGGGCATGGTCACGACCGCCCGCACGCCGAATTGCTTGGCAGCATAGGCGACCGCCTGGCCGTGATTGCCTGACGAGTAGGTGATGACCCCGCGCTTCCGCACGGGGTCGGCGAGCTTCCGGATCGCGTTGTAGGCGCCGCGGATCTTGAACGCCCCGATGGGCTGCTCGTTTTCGAGCTTGAGGTGCGCGCCCAGCTCCTCGACATAGACCAGCGACGTGCGGCGCGCCACACCCCGCAGCCCGGCTGCGGCTTCCTGAATGTCCTTGGCAGTGACCACGCTACTTCTTTGCCTTGGCCTTCGCTTTGGGCTTAGGCGGGGGCGTTTCGTCCTCGTCCTCCTCGACTTCCTCTTCATCTTCCTTCACGACGCGCGCCACGTCCACGACCAAGTCGCCGGGGGTCAGATTCATGACTTTGACGCCTTGCGTGTTCCGGCCCGAAATTCGAATGCCTTCGACCGGAACGCGGATCATGATCCCCTTCTTGGTGATCATCATCAGCTCGTCGTCGGGCAGCACTTCCTTGAGCGCCACGATGACGCCGGTCTTGTCGCTGCGCTTGAGCGTGATGATGCCGCGGCCGCCGCGGTGCTGCACCCGATACTCATCCAGCTCGGACCGCTTGCCCATCCCCTTCTCGGTGACCGTGAGCAGCGTGGACTTGCGGCGCACCACCACCATGTCGATGACGGTGTCTTTCTTGTCGAGCTCAATGCCCTTGACGCCGGTCGCCGTGCGGCCCATGTCGCGCACGTCTTTTTCGTGGAAGCGGATGCTCATACCGTGCGCCGTCGCGAGCACGATGTCGTTCTTACCGTCGGTGACCTGAACGTCGATGAGCTCGTCGCCCTTCTCGATGTTGATCGCGCGGATGCCGACGGAGCGCGGATTCCCGAACTCCGACAGGACGGTTTTCTTGACCAGGCCCTGTTTGGTCGCGAAGAGCAGGTACTGGTCCTCGGAGAACTCGCGCACCGGGACGAGCGCCGCGACCTTCTCGTCGGGCTTCATCGCCACGCAACTGAGAATCGGCTTGCCGCGCGCGGCCCGCGCCGCCTGCGGGATCTCATGCACCTTGAGCCAGTAGCACTGGCCCTGCTCGGTGAAGAACATGACGTAGTCGTGCGTCGAGGCGATGAAGAGGTGCTCGACCCAGTCGTCTTCCTTCTGATGCGCGGCGATCACGCCCTTGCCGCCGCGCCGCTGCCGGCGGTAGGCGGACACCGGGAGCCGCTTGATGTAGCCCGCGTGCGAGACCGTGATCACCATGTCCTCTTCGGCGATCAGATCTTCGATGGAGAATTCGCCCTGGTCGGCGACGATCTCGGTGCGCCGCTCGTCGCCGAAGCCCGCCGCCAGCTCCGTCAGCTCTTCCTTGAGGATCTTCATGCGCCGCGGCTTGGACGCGAGGATTTCCTTGCACTCCTTGATGAACTTGCGGACGTCCTTCAGCTCCTCGTCGAGCTTCGTGATCTCGAGGGCCGTGAGCCGCGCCAGCCGCATGTTGAGAATTTCGGCCGACTGCTTCTCGGAGAGCTTGAAGCGTTTTCTGAGTGCCGCGTCCGCGCTCGGCGTGTCCTTCGATTTCTTGATGATCTTGATCACTTCGTCGATGTTGTCGACGGCGATCTTCAAGCCTTCGAGGATGTGCTCGCGGTCCTGCGCGCGCTGCAGCTCGAACTCGGTGCGGCGCGTGATGACGGTGTGGCGATGCTCGACGAAGTTCTGCAGCAGCTCGACGAGGGTGAGCTCCCTGGGGGTACCGTCCACCAGCGCGAGCATGATCGCGCCGAAGGTCTGCTGCATCTGCGTGTGCTTGTAGAGCTGGTTCAGCACGACCATCGGGATGACGTCGCGCTTCAGCTCGATGACGAGGCGGATGCCTTCCTTGTCGGATTCGTTCCGGACGTCGGTGATCCCCTCGAGCTTCTTGGCGAGCACGAGATCGCGGATCTGCTCGTGCACCCGCTCGGGGCTCACCTGATAGGGGAACTCCGTGACGACGATCTGCTGCTTGCCGCTCGACTCCTTTTCCTCGGCGATGGCGCGGGCGCGGATGACGATGCGTCCGCGGCCCTTTTCGTAGCACTCCTTGATCCCGTCGCGGCCGTAGATGATGGCGCCGGTGGGGAAGTCAGGCCCCTTGATGAACTTCCGGATGTCCTTGATCGTGGCGTTGGGATGATCCACCAGGTGCACGATCGCCTGGACGACTTCGCTGAGATTGTGCGGCGGAATGTTGGTGGTCATGCCGACCGCGATGCCCGCCGAGCCGTTGACGATCAGGTTCGGCAGACGGCCGGGAAGCACGGTAGGTTCCTGGAGACGGTCGTCGAAGTTGGGGACGAAGGCGACGGTGTTCTTGTCGATGTCCTCCAGCATCGTCATCGCGACGCGGGTGAGTCGCGCCTCGGTATAGCGGTAGGCGGCAGCCGAGTCGCCGTCCACCGAGCCGAAGTTCCCCTGACCGTCGATCAGCGGATAGCGCAGCGAGAAGTCCTGCACCATGCGGACGAGCGAGTCGTAAACCGCGATGTCGCCGTGCGGGTGATACTTGCCGAGGACGTCGCCGACGACGGTCGCCGCTTTCTTGTAGGGCCGGCCTGGGACCAGGCCGAGCTCGTGCATCGCGTAGAGGATGCGGCGATGGACGGGCTTGAGGCCGTCGCGGACATCGGGCAGCGCGCGCTGCACGATGACGCTCATCGAATAGTCGAGAAATGATTCCTTTAACTCGTCTTCGATGAGGCGCGGAAGAATGCGTTCGCGGACGTTCGGACCGGTCATGTAGGATCGGATTCTGGGTGACGGGTGACGGATGCTGGATTGGCCATTCGAAAATGGCTAAGTTGATAAAAATTAAACACTTAGGTGGGGAAAAGCAACGGAACCCAGTCCCGTAAATCAGGACCCGGCCAGTAGTTATCCGCGGTGGTTGGCGATCGACCTGTCTATCCAACCCCGCCACTAACCTCCACCGCCACCTTGCCGAGCTGCTCGCCCTTCGCCAGTCGCTCGTAGGCCTCGCGCGCGCGAGCCAGGGGAAAGACCCGATCCACGATCGGCCGCAGCTCCCCCTGCCCCAGCCGCCGGACGATTTCCGCATACTCCGCCGCGTTCCCCATCGTCGAACCGAGAATGCTCCAGTGGTGCCAAAACAGGCGCCGGATGTCGAGCGTCACCTGCGCACCGCTCGTCGCGCCGCACGTCACGAGCCGGCCCCCGCGCCGCAGGCACCGCAGCGAGTCGTCCCAGGTCGCCGCGCCCACGTTCTCGACCACCACATCCACGCCGCGCTTGTTGGTCAACGCGCGGACTTCCTGAGCCACCCGCTGCATCCGGTGATTGAACGTGACATCGGCGCCGAGCTGCTTGGCGGCCGCGAGCTTGGCATCGTCGGAAGACGTCACGATGACGCGCGCGCCGAGCAGTTTGGCGATCCGCAGCGCCGTGAGGGACACGCCGCCGCCGATCCCCCACACCAGCACCGTCTCACCCTGCGTGACGCGCGCCCGCGTGACCACCATGCGCCAGGCGGTCAGGGTGACGAGCGAAAACGCGGCCGCCTCGGCCCACGTCAGGGGAGGGGACAGATTCGGGACCCGCGCCACGTTGTGCGCGGGCACGGTGACGAGCTCCGCCATCGTCCCGGGCAGATGCTCTCCGAGCAGGCGGTAATTCACGCACAGCGAGTGTTCGCCGGCGCGGCAGAATTCGCACGTGTAGTCGGAGATCCCGGGATTCAGCATGACGCGGTCCCCCGGCTGAACCGAGGTGACGCCCGGCCCGACGGTTTCCACCAGCCCAGCGCCGTCGGCTCCGACGACGAAGGGGAACCGCTCGGCCGTTCCCGGCAGCCCTTCCGCGACGAACAGATCGAGGTGATTCAGCGCCGTCGCGCGAATCGCGACACGCACCTCACCCGCCTGGGGTGCAGGTGCGTCGGGGACGTCAGTGATCTTGAGCTGCTCGATGCCGCCTGAAGCGGTGAGGACGCAGGCGCGCAGGGGGAACGCGCCTTTCTACGGCCGGAACGTCGGCGTGATCATCTGCTCCGCACCGGTGGTGGGCATCGGCACCGGCGTCGCCGAGCTGACTGGCTGGATGTAGACCTTGAACGTGGGGTTGCGGCGATTCTGCGGTTCGGCATTGACCACGAGCGCGACGAGATCACCCGCCGGCGATACGGCGAACGATGCGATGGCGAGATCGATTCCGGTCAGCGCGGTCACACTCCCCGTCGCAAGATCGGCGCGCATGACTTGCTGCACGGTGCGGTTGCCCTCCCGCCGCTCCACGAGATAGGCGAGGGTGCCGTCTCGCAGGAAGCGCGGCTCCGATTCGCGCTGCTGGGGAGAGCGCGTGAACTGCCGCTGATTCGAGCCGTCTTTGCCCATGAGCCAGATGTCGCCGTCTTTGTTACGGGTCGAGACGTACGCGATCGTTTGACCGTCGGGCGACACACTCGGCGACGAATTGACCGAGTCACGCGTGAGCTGCGTCAGGCCTGTCCCATCCACATTCACCACCCAGATCTGTTGCTTTCCGGCGGTACGCGAAGAATGAAAGACGAGCGACTGCCCGTCCGGCATGAACGCCGGCCGTCCGTCGGTGAGCGGGTCGGTGGTCACCCGCGTCGTGCCCGTTCCATCGGCATTCATCACGTAGATCTCGGCGTTGCCCACCCCGTCGCGCTGCGAGACGAACGCGATGCGCGACCCGTCCGGCGAAAACGCCGGATCGCTGGCCGATCCCGTATCGGGCGAGAGCTTCGTCAGCTGCGCGAGATTCGAACGCTCGGCGGTATAGAGCTGGAACTTGCCCGGACCGGCGCGTGAGCTGGCCACGATGATCTCGCCCACGACATAGATGTCCGCCGCGGCGCTCTTGCCGCCCGGAGCCGACGCCGACACGCGCGCGTGGCCGTAGCCGGTCCCGGCCACCGTGCCGTCCTCACCCACGGTCGCCACCTGCTGATTGTCCGTGGTCCAGGTGAGATTGGTCGCCGGGCCGAGCACGTTTCCCTGATCGTCGGCGTAATTGGCGCGCAACGTGTGGCGCGAATTCAGGCCGATTCCAACCCGCGGCTGCGTGAACCGCACGGAACCCGCAATGACGCTCACATTCCAGCTCACGGCGAGGCCCGAGCCCGGCCCGCGCACGGTGAGCTGTGTCTTGCCGACGGCGCGGCCGGTCAGCGTGCGGGTCTGCGGGTCGAAGCTGGCGATCGCGGGATCGGCGACGCTCCAGCGCAGTGGCGCCTCGGGGACCGGAGCGTTTTCCGCCGTCAATGCTTGGGTCTCGAACTTCGCCGTGCCGGTGAGGGGAACCTGGACTTCTTCTCGAGCAGTCGGACGCACCAGCAACTTGGCGACGACCTGGTGCACCGCGACTTCGATCGTCTTGCTCTGCAGCAGGCCCGAAACCGTGAGGCTCGCCTTGCCCGGGCCCGCGGCAGTCACCACACCGGCGAGGCTGACCCGCGCGACACTCTGATCGCTCGAGGCCCACTGGAGCACGAGGGGATTGACGGTGCGATTGCTTTGCGTCGCGACGATCACGTGCAAGGTGTCTACCTCGCCCGGCGACATCCCCAGGGGCGATCCCTCGCGCACGGTGAATTCCGCCTGTTGCACCACGACCGGCGCCGTCGCCGTCAGTCCGCCTGCTGCCGTCACCTGGATTGTGCCTTGACCAGGCGCCAACGCTACGACATTCCCGCTCTGATCGACGCTCGCCACGTCGGACCGGAGCGACGTCCACGTAACGCTCATCGGCGCGGCGGGGGAGCCGTCATCGCGCAGCGCCCGCGGTGAAACGCGCGTGTTCTCGGAGGGCAACAGGTAGACCACTCCAGGCTCAAGTCGCAGGGCGGCGGCGGGACCGCTGCCCGCGGGCTGACCCGCTAGCGGGTCGAAGCCAGGCGTGCCGGGCGGGGCGGCCGGAGGCGGTGGGCCTGCGGGAGGGGCCGGGGGGGGCTGCGCCGCACCGCTTCCCCCGGTTACCTGGATGGCGGCCTGGCCCCGGCGGGCCCCCACCCGGGCCTCGATAATGGCGACGCCATTGGAGACACCCGTCACAGTGCCGGTGTTGTCGACTCTGGCGATGTTGAGGTTGTTGGACGACCAGATGATCCGCACCGTCGGAATCACGTTCCCGATGCGATCGAACGCCGTCGCGAGGAGGCCGGTGCGTTCCCCGACGCGAATGTTGACGGACGGAGGCGCGACCTGCACTTCGGCGACGTTCTGCGCGCCGGCGGCGCCCGGAAGTACGAGCGCCAGCGCCGCGATGAGCCCGCGTCTAGTCATGGCTGGCGAATGTGTGTCCGGCTAAATGGCGTTGTCAAGCCAACTTGTCACAATCGACCACGGAACATGAGCCCTAAAACGCGGTTGCGCGTGTCACTTGCGAGGTCCAAATCCCGCGGTAAGCTATAGGCCACCCAGCCGCCCCCGCACCTTATCAGCATAGGAGAGATCCGATGCTTGAGCAGATGGATTCAACGGAGAGTAGTTGGCCCGGACCGGGGTTCATGGAGCCGATGTTTCCCTCGGCACCCACGCCAGCGCCCACCCCATCGATGCCGATGGAAGAGTCGCGCTCCTCTTCCAAGCCGAAGGCAAAGAAGAAGAAGAAAAAGAAAGCCGCCAAGAAGGCGCGGCCTAAGGCACGGAAGAAGACGGCGAAGAAAAAGAAGAAGGCGACCAAGAAGAAACGCCGTCGGTAAACCAGCTCGCTACGACACCCGCGGGAGCGTCTCGACGAGGCGCTCCCGCGGCCACGTTAAGGAGGTGCGTCGTGCGTCGTACGTCGTACGTGGTTGCCCTTTCAATGCTCAGCGCTTGCTCCGCTCCGCGTGTTCAGCTCGGCAATCCGCAGGAGGAGATCGGCGCGATGCTGCAGCGCTCGGCCGCCGATTGGAATCGCGGCGATCTCGACGGCTTCATGAGGGATTACGCCAAGGACTCTCTCACGAGCTACATGGCGGGCGCCCATGTGCAGTACGGCTGGCAGCCATTGTATGACCGGTATCAACGAAACTACTTCGCGCCCGGGAAATCCCGCGACTCACTTTCATTCGACGAGCTGCGGGTGCGCGTGCTGACTCTGGACCTGGCGTTCGCCACGGCGCGCTTCAAGCTCTCGCGAGGCGATTCCGTGGTTGCGAGCGGACCGTTTACGCTCGTGCTGCAGAGGGAGGGCGATCGTTGGCGTATTCTCCACGATCACACATCACCCGATCCGAAACCGTGAAATACCTCGCGCTGCTGCTGCTGATTGCCGGCTGTGGGAAGATCCAGTCCGGCGACCACGTCATCGCCCTGGAGGGCGCGACGCTGATTGACGGCACCGGCGGCGACCCGAAACCGGACGCGGTCATCATCATCCGCAACGGCCACATCGAGGCCATCGCCCGCGTCAATCAGATCTCCATTCCCCGGAGCGCCGAGCGAATCAACCTCGTCGGCAAGACCATCATCCCCGGTTTGATCGACGCCCATGCCCATGTGGAGCGGTGGGCGGCGGCACGGTACGTCGCCTGGGGTGTCACGACGGTTCGCGATCTCCACGGTGGGACCGACTCCGTCGTCGCGCTGAAGAACGCGATGAATCTCGGATCGATCACGGGGCCGCGCATGTTCGTCGCGGGCGCGATGATCGACGGCGTCCCGCCGACGTACCCCAACGCGGACGGCGTCGCCACCGCGGATCAGGCGCGTCGCGCGGTGGACCGGCACGCGGTCGCCGGCGTGGACTATCTCAAGGTCTACACGAAGATCACGCCGGCCCTGCTCCGCCCCCTGCTCGACGAGGCCGAGAAGCTGCGCCTGCCCGTCGCGGCGCACCTGGGCAGGACCGATGCGCTGACCGCGGCACGCGCCGGCGTCGTCTCCATCGAACACCTGGCGGGCGTGGTCCAGGCCGCGACCGGCAACCCGATGTATGCGAGCGCCCATAGCAGCTTCCTCGCAGGGTGGACCACCGAGGAAAAGGGCTGGGCGGGGCTCGATTCCAGCGCGGTCGCGCGCACGGCGCGCTCCCTCGCGGAGACGAAGGTCACCCTCGTGCCGACGCTGGTCGTGCACGACATGCTGTCGCGGCTCGACAATCCGATCCTGCTGAGCCGCCCCGGAATGGAAGACGTGCCCGACAATGCGCAGAGTGTTCGCAGCGTGCCGAGCCTGCTGCAGCGCACCGGCTGGCGCTCGGGCGACTTCGAGGCGTTTCGCCGCTCGCGGCGGCGCCAGGATCAATTCGTCCGCGAGTACAAGCGCGCCGGCGGCCCGATCGCCGCCGGCTCGGACGCCGCAAACCAGCTGCTCATACCCGGGTATTCGCTGCACGAGGAGCTGTCGCTGCTGGTGGCGGCGGGTTTGAGTCCGCTCGACGCGATCATCGCCGCGACGCGGCGTGGGGCGCAGCTGCTGCATGCCGATTCGCTCGGCGTGGTGGCCACCGGCAAGGTCGCCGATCTGGTCGTGCTCAACGCCAATCCCGCGAAGAACATCAATGCGACGCGCCAAATCGCCATGGTCATTCTGCGTGGCCGGGTGATCGACCCTGATTCCCTGAGAGCCACATGGAAATGAGACTGCGACTCCTCTTCCTATTAGTTCTCACCGGCTGCGGGATGGGGACCCCAGCACGCAACGATGGCCTCCATGACCTCATCCTGAAGGGCGGCTGGATCGTGGATGGCAGCGGCAATCCACGGTACGGCGGCGACGTCGCCGTCAACGGCGACCGCATCGCCGCGGTGGGACATCTGCGCGGCGCAGCGGCGCGCGACACGATCGATGTGACGGGCCTCATCATCGCGCCCGGATTCGTCGACATGCTCGGCCAGTCCGAGACCAACGTCCTCATCGACAACCGCGTCCTCAGCAAGGTGACACAGGGAATCACGACCGAGGTCACGGGAGAAGGCGACTCGCCGGCACCGCTGACCGACAAGCTGGTAGCGCTCGACTCCGCGTACCTGCGACGCTACAAGCTCGACGTGGATTGGCGCGATCTGGACGGCTATTTCCGGCGCCTGGAGCGCACCGGCTCCACGGTCAACATCGCCACCTTCGTCGGCGCGACGCAGGTGCGTCGCGCGGTGATTGGGGACGAGGACCGGCGCGCAACGCAGCAGGAGCTGGAGCGCATGCAAACGCTCGTGGACACGGCCATGCAGCAGGGCGCGCTCGGTGTGTCCACGTCGCTGATCTACGCCCCGGCGATTTACGCGCCGACGACCGAGCTCATTGCGCTGGCACGCATCGCTCGCCGCTATGGCGGGATCTACGCCACCCACATGCGCAACGAGGGAGCCGGCATCGATGGGGCGCTGGACGAGACACTCGAGATTGCGCGCGCGGCGAACATTCCTGTCGAGATCTGGCATCTCAAGGTCTCGGGCCGGCCCAACTGGGGCCGCATGCCGCACGTGCTTGCGCGCATCGACTCGGCGCGCGCCGCGGGCATCGACGTCACGGCCGATCAGTACTCCTACATCGCGTCCGCGACATCGCTGGACGCCACGATTCCCGTGTGGGCGCTCTCGGGCGGACGTGATTCGCTGCTCATCCGCCTGCGCGACCGCAATACGCGGGCACGCATCCGCGAGGAGATGATCGGGACGGCGGCGGCGAAACGCGGCGAGAACATGTGGCGGGGCGCGGACGGCGCGAACGGCATTCTGATCGCCAGCACGTTCGAGGACTCGCTCAAATACCTCCAGGGCAAGCGCGTCGGCGAGGTCGCGCGGGCCCGCGGCCGCGATCCCGTCGAGACGCTGTTCGACATTCTATTGGCCGATCACAGCCGGACGGGCGCGATCTACTTCTCGATGAACGAGCAGGATCTGCAGGCGGCGATGCGCACCTGGTGGGTGGCGGTCAACACCGACTACGGCGGCGTCGCGCCCGACGGCCCGTTCGGGGACATCCGCCCGCACCCGCGCACGTATGGCTCGTTCACGCGTATCCTCGGCCGCTACGTGCGTGAGCAGAAGCTGATGACGCTCGAGTACGCCGTGCGGAAAATGACGTCACTCGCGACGCAACGCGTCGGGCTCACCGACCGCGGGCTGATCCGTCCCGGCATGTTCGCCGACATCACCGTGTTCAACCCTGCGACCGTGATCGATCGCGCGACGTTCGAAAACCCGCACCAGCCGTCCGTGGGGATCGAGTACGTCCTCGTGAACGGGCAGGTCGTGTTGCGCAAGGGGCAGCTCACCAGCGCACGCCCGGGCCGCGGGCTGCGAGGTCCTGGCTACCGGCAGTCCCGCTAGTGTGACACTCGGGCGGCTGATCGTCGCGTGGCTGCCGGTCGCCGTGCTGTTCGCGGTCGCCCCGCCCATCGGATACCGCTGGGACCTGCCGCCCGACGAGCGCGCTCTCACGTGGACGGTCAATCGGTGGGAAATCGGTTGGCGCGTCGCTGAAGCAGGAGTGGTCACGCTGTTTGCTTCGCTGTGGTTCGACTCGCTGGGCGCCGGCGGGTGGTGGCTGCTCTTCTTGCTCGTCGGTCTGCTCGTGGCATTCCCCCGGCGGCTCGTGATGTGGCAGCACGTGGAGCGGTTGCGACGCCGCCACTTGCTGTTCCATGCGCTCGCCGATGTCGGTCGCTACGTCATCGCTGGTGGCCTGCTCGCCCGGTTGCTTTCGTAGCTATCTTCGCAGGACTCATGACAACGATTCGACTGACTGCGCTCTCGCACGGCGCCGGCTGAGCCTGCAAGCTCGGCCCTGCCGAGTTGGCGCAGGTCTTGCGCCACGTGCCGACCCTCACGGACCCACGCATCCTGGTCGATGCTTCGACGCGGGACGACGCCGCGGTGTATCAAATCGCGCCGGATCGCGCGATCGTCGCGACGGTGGACTTCTTCACACCGATCGTGGACGACGCGTACGACTTCGGACGCATCGCGGCGGCCAACGCGTTCTCCGACGTTTACGCGATGGGCGCCACGCCGCTGCTCGCGCTCAATCTCGTCGGCTGGCCGCGTGAGACATTGCCCTACGAGCTCCTCGGGGACGTGCTGCGCGGCGGTGCGGACGTCGCGAAGGAGGCGGGCGCGTTCGTCCTCGGCGGTCACTCGGTGGACGACCCCGAGCCCAAATACGGCATGGTCGTGATCGGCGAAGTGCATCCCAACCGCGTCATCACACTCGCGCGCGCGCGCGCGGGTGACGTGCTCGTCCTGACCAAACCGATCGGGACGGGGGTACTCACGACAGCTTTGAAGCGAGATCTGCTCTCCGCGGCCGACTTGGCGCCCGCCGTCACATCGATGACGACGCTGAATGCCGGCGCCGCGCGTGCGATGCGCGCCACCGGTGGCGGTGTCCACGCCGCGACCGATGTCACCGGCTTTGGCCTGCTCGGTCACCTGCACAACATGGTATCCGCCAGCGGCATATCCGCCGAGCTCGAGGCGGCGTCCGTCCCGCTCTTGCCGAAGGCGCTCGAGCTCGCCGCGGGCGGCGCGATACCCGGCGGCACCAAGCGCAACCGCGAGGCGCTGGCGGCACACGTGACGTTCGGTGCCGCGGTTCCGGAACCGCTGCGCGTGTTGCTGTTCGACGCCCAGACGTCGGGCGGGCTCCTCATTGCCGTGGACGCGGATCGCGTGAACACGCTGCTCGCCGCGCTGGAGCGCGAGGCGACGCCGGCCGCCGTGCGCATCGGCCGGCTGGCGCGGGGAGTGGCCGGCGCGATTTCGGTGAACTGATGCACGTGCCTCAGGTTCCCGAATTCCGCTCCCTGACTCCCGATGCCCTGGACGCGCTGGAGCGCGCGGTACGGGAGCATCGCCGGGTAGCGCTGCGGCGCCGGGGCACCGAATATGTCGTGGTGGCTGAGCGCCTCGAAACGAGCGGGCGAGATGACGTGCTGGCGGGACGGCTCCCGATGACCGGTGAGCTGCTGACGTTCCGGCTGCGTGATCTGGAGAGCTTCGCGGTGCTGCCGTAGCACTGCCCCTATCGTGTTCACACGCCTGTTGATCGGCCTGGACGGCAGCCCCAATGCCGACGAAGCGTTGGAGCAGGCCATCGTGCTGGGCTCCCGGTTCAAGGCCAAGCTCATCGTGGCGGCCGTCAAGGAAACGCATGGACTCGGGCGGCGCTCCTCCGACGCCGGGGAGCTGCTGCAGCGCGCGCTCGAACGTGTGCAGGCCGCCGGCCTCGACGTCGAAACAGTCGCGCAGCACGGCAATCCCGCTACCGAGCTGGCCGCGCTCGCGGGCGACGTGGACACGGTGCTCGTGGGACGCCGCGGCCGGTCGTCGAGCGCTGGTGCCATCGGCAAGACCGTGGCGTCGCTCATCCGGATCGCGAAGAAGTCGGTGATCGTCTGCGCGAGCAAGCCGTCGCCGATGCAGACGTGCGCGATCGCGTACGACGGCCGTGAGACGGCGCAGCGGGCGCTCGAGCTCGTGGCGCGATTTGCCGGCGTCAACCATAGCACGGTGCACGTGATTCACGCGACCATCGATCCCGCGATGGGCACGATGGTCATCGGAGAGGCTGAGGCGATGCTGTCGCTGCAGGGCGTCGCCTTCGTTACGCATATCGAGCACGGCACGCCCGGAGAGGCCGTGGCGCGGGTGATCGCCGCGACGAAATGCGACGCGTTGTTCGCCGGCGCGCACGTCGGCAAGCACAACGCGGTGACCGTTTCAAATGCCGAGGAGATTCTGCTGCATACCGATATTCCGGTGGTGATTCAGCCATGACCGCGCCATTTGTGCTGGTCCACGCCGACGAGAGCTGCCTCGGCAACGACTCTACCAAGCCGAGCCGCGGCGGCAATGGGGCGTTGATCGAAGCGCCGGCCGGGGACAGCGTCGCCCGATGGGATTTCTACGAGTGCTCACCGCAGACGACCAACAACAAGATGGCGCTGGCCGGCGCCATCGCCACGCTCGAATGGATCCGGCGCCAGTGGCGCCACGCCCACGTGCGCTTCGTTTCCGATTCGGAGTATCTCATCAAAGGCATGAACGAGTGGCGCAAGGATTGGGAGGCGCGCGGCTGGCGCCGCAAGACCGGCGTGCTGGAAAACGCCGAGCTGTGGCAGAAGCTGGCGCAGGCCGCCTCCGCGCACACCGTGGATTGGCGCTGGGTGCGAGGGCACAACGAACACGTGAAGAACGAGTATGCCAACGCCGTCGCGATGCGCTCCGCCGAGCAGCAGGAGCGGTCCAACGGCTTGATTCCGTCCGGCTTCGACACCTGGCTCGCCCAGCAGCGCGCGCGCGGCAAGTATCTGGACTTCGATCCCGACAAGGAGCTGCATGAGCGCATCAAGTAAGGACCACCTGCTGGCGGCCGATCCGTCCGTTCCCGTCGACCGCATACCGCTGTACGAGGTGTACATGCGGATGGCGGAGGAGCTGGCTAAGCGCTCCACGTGCGTGCGGCTGCAGGTCGGCACCGTCGTGACGGACCAGCAGCTCGAGAACGTCCTGGCCATCGGCTACAACGGCAACGCGCGCGGCCTGCCCAACAAGTGCGACTCGGCGGTGCCGGGCAATTGCGGCTGCATTCATTCGGAGATGAACGCGCTGGTGAAGGCGCCGGGCAATGTGCGCGACAAGGTCGTCTTCGTGAGCGCGTCGCCCTGCGTGATGTGCGCCAAGCTGATCATCAACTCCGGCGTCACGCACGTCTTCTATCGGAAAGCGTATCGCGATCCGTCGGGAGTGGAGGTGTTGCAGCAGGGCGGCGTCGTCCCCGTTCTGTACGACCGCTGGATGAGCGCGTGGAGAAACGGTGGATGAGCTAGATCGCCTGTTCGGTCTGCTCGTGGCCGCACTCGCGCGCGAAACACGCGTGGCGATCCCGTTTCCGGCGGCGGAGATCTACGAGCGGCTCGTGCCCTATCGCTCCAACCGATCGCGCCTCAACGTCGCGACGCATCAGGATTACGAGATGGCGGTGTTGCGGCTGCTGGCCGGCGAGCGCGGTTACGTGCAGCTGGAACCCGAGACCGTGCGCGACGCGATGCAGCGCGAAATCGCCACGATCAATCCCGATCCCGCCTACTTTCGCAGCTTTCCCGAGGCGCAGGTCATGGTCAACGGGCGGGCCGCTGACCGCGTCCTGTTGGCGGAGCGCGCCTACGCCCCGCCGAGTGACGACGACGATGACGACCTGCTCGATACCACCGGTGAGAATCCGATACCGCCGCCCGCATCCCCGGCACCGGCGCAGCACTTCGTGCCTCCCGAACGGTTTCGCGTGGCCCGTCCGGCGCAGAGCATTTCCGAGAACCAGTGCGAGTATTGCGGCGGCGTACTTCCGAGCAACCGCGACGCGCGATTTTGCCCGCATTGCGGGCAGCCCCAGGAAGGGGATCTGAAGTGCCCGGCCTGTGGGAGCGCGGTGGATGTCGGATGGGCGTATTGCCTGGCCTGCGGGAAGCCGACGGGGTTTGAATGAGCGGCGGTTGGGCGGTTCGGCGGTTGGGCGGTTGGTGAAGACATACAACGTTGCGGTGATCGCCGGTGATGGCATTGGGCCAGAGGTAGTCGACGCGGCCATCCCGATTCTGGACCGCGCCGCCGCGAGGCACGGATTCACGCTCCAGTGGGAACGCCTGCCCTATTCTGCCGATCACTATCTCAAGACCAAGGAAACGCTGCCGGACGCTGCATTTCGCCACCTGCGAGACGATGTAGATGCGATCTTCTTGGGTGCCCTGGGTGATCCGCGCGTCCCTGGCAACGAGCATGCGCGTGACATTCTGTTGGGGCTGCGTTTTCGCCTTGACCTCTACGTCAACTTCCGACCCGTCGTGCTGCTGCATCCGGACCTCTCGCCGCTTCGCGTTGTCCAACCGCCCAGCCGCCCAACCGCCGAACCGCCTATTGATTTCGTCATCTTCCGCGAGAACACCGAAGGCCAGTACACAGGCCGCGGCCGTTCCAGCGGCGACGAGCACGTCGCGGAAGAGGTGAACACCGGCAAGGGCGTCGAGCGCATCATTCGCGCGGCCTTCGCGTGGGCCAAGCAGCACGGCAAGACGCGCGTCACGATGAGCGACAAGTCCAACGCGATCCCGACGCACAAGATCTGGCAGGACAAATTCAAAGCGATCGCCGCCGAGTACGCCACTATCCAGAGCGAGCACCGCTACGTGGATGCACTGGCGATGGAACTCGTCCGCGAACCGGCGCGCTTTCAGGTCATCGTGACCAACAACCTCTACGGCGACATCCTCTCCGATTTGGGCGCGGGACTGGTGGGCGGGCTCGGTGTGGCCGCGAGCGCCAATCTGCACCCGGGCCGGCGCGGCGGACTCTTCGAGCCGGTGCACGGCTCGGCCCCGCCACTCGCCGGACGAGGAGTGGCGAACCCCGCCGCCGCGGTGCTGACCGGCGCGCTGATGCTCGAGCAGCTGGGGCACGCTGCCGCGGCGCGCGATCTCGAACGCGCCGTGAAGCAAGCGCTTACGAACGGCGCGCGCACCCCCGACCTCGGCGGCACATCCACGACGCGTGAGGTAGCCGCCGCCATCGCCGCCTGTTTGTAGCGGCTATATTCCCCCCTAGTCTCATTAGCGGAGTCATCCCCATGAAAACCCAGGGCGCCAATAAGGACGTCGTCTTCCTGTCCGGTGTGCGGACGGGCTTCGGCGCGTTCGGCGGCTCTTTGAAAGACTTGTCGGCCATCGACTTGGGCGCGGCGGCGTCGCGCCACGCCATCCAGCGCTCGGGCGTCCCCGCGAGCGACTTTGGCCATGTCGTCTTCGGCAACGCGCTGCAGACGTCGGCGGACGCGATCTACATGGCCCGCCACGTCGGACTCAAGGCCGGTTTGCCGATCGAAACGCCGGCTGTCACCGTAAACCGGCTGTGCGGGTCGGGATTCGAAGCGATCACCCAGGGTGCGCAGCTCATCCTGCTGGGCGAAGCAGAAGCCGTCCTCGCCGGCGGCGCCGAGTCGATGAGTCAGGCGCCCCACGTGGTGCGCGGCGCCCGCTGGGGCCTGCGACTGGGTCCTGCGCCGCTCGAGGACCTGCTGTGGGAGTCGCTCAAGGACCCGCAGTGCGGCCTGTCCATGGCCGAAACCGCCGAGAGCCTCGCCGAGCAATACAAACTCACCCGCAAAGAGGTCGATGAAGTCGCCGCCCTGTCGCAGCAGCGCGCCAAACAGGCGTGGGATGCCTGCGCCTTCCAGGACGAAGTCGTGCCGGTGACGATCAAGGTGAAAGGCAAAGAAGTCGAGTTTCGCGCCGACGAGCACATGCGGCCCGACACGACCCTGGAAATCCTCAGCGCGCTGAAGCCGTACTTCAAGAAGGACGGCCTCGTGACCGCGGGCAACGCGTCCGGCATTTCGGACGGCGGCGCCGCGACGGTGCTGGCCAGCGAAGCGTACGCGAAGTCGCACGGACTGAAGCCCCTCGGCCGCCTCGTGGCGTGGGCCGTGGCCGGCGTCGAGCCGAAGCACATGGGCATCGGCCCCGCGCCCGCCGCGCGCAAGGCGCTCGCAAAGGCAAAGATGAAACTCGAGCAGATGGATCTCGTCGAAGTGAACGAAGCGTTCGCGCCGCAATACCTGGCCGTCGAACGGGAGCTGGGTCTCGATCGCAATCGCACGAACGCGTGTGGCGGGGCGATCGCGATCGGCCATCCGTTGGCGGCGAGCGGCACGCGCATCACGATCCATCTGCTGCACGCGCTGCGCCGCGAGCAGAAGCGGTTCGGACTCGGTTCCGCCTGTATCGGCGGCGGGCAGGGAGCGGCGGTCATCGTCGAGGCGTTATGAGCGACATTTTCCTTACGGCAATCGGAGTCATTGCCGTCTACCTATTCGCGGGGCTTCGCGTCCTGCGCGAGTACGAGCGCGGCGTCTACTTCCTGCTCGGCCACCTGCGTCCCACCAAAGGGCCCGGCCTGGTGTTCCTGCCGCCGGTGCTCGCCAGGATGCAGAAGGTGTCGCTGCGCGTCATGGCGATTGACGTCCCGCCGCAGGACGTCATCACCCGCGACAATATCTCGATCAAGGTCAACGCGGTGTTGTATATGCGCGTGAAGACTCCGGACAAGGCCGTCGTCGGCGTGGAGAATTATCTCTACGCGACGAGCCAGCTCGCGCAGACGACGCTGCGATCCGTCCTGGGCGAAACGGAGATGGACGAGCTGCTCGCGAACCGCGACAAGATCAACGCGATCCTGCGGCAGATCATCGATGCGCGTGCCGAGGACTGGGGCATTGAGGTCTCCGCCGTCGAAGTGAAGGACGTGGACCTGCCGCCTGAGATGAAACGGGCGATGGCCCGACAGGCGGAGGCCGAGCGCGAACGGCGCGCGAAAGTCATCAACGCCGAAGGCGAACTGCAGGCTGCCGAAAAGCTGGCACAGGCCGCGCATATCATCGGCGCCGAGCCCGCCGCCATCCAGCTGCGCTACCTCCAGACCGTGAACGAGATCGCGTCGGAGAACAACTCCACGACGATCTTTCCGATCCCGATCGACATGTTACGCGGTTTCGTCGAGGGCGCGGCCAAAGCCGCCGGCAACGCGGCGGGATCGCGGGCACTACCTGAACGGACATCGGGCGAGCGCTTGCCTGTCGGTGCGCGCAAGACGAAAGCCAAGACGTGAGCGACCTGATCGACCGCAAAGCTCTGGAGCGGATCGTGCGCCGCGCCGCCGAGCTGCAGGCGGGGGCGCAGGAGATCGGCGAGGGTCTGACGAGCCAGGAGGTCCTGGCGCTCGGGAAGGACGTCGGCATTCCGGAGGGCTACCTCCGCCAGGCGATGCTCGAGGAGCAGACGCGCACGGCACCCGAGTCGTCCACCGGCACGTGGGCGTGGCTGACCGGGCCGCGATCCCTCGTGGCCCACCGCGTCGTCCCGGGCGACCGCGCGGCGGTCGAGCGCGCGCTGAGCCGCTGGATGACCGAGGAGGAGCTGCTCCAGCCCAAGCGGCACTACGCCGACCGCACCTCGTGGGAATCGAAACCGGGGGCGTTTGCCTCGATTCAGCGGGCGCTGGCGGGAAGACGTCGCTACTCGCTGGCGAGCGCCGAGCAAGTTTCCTCGCAGGTCGTGCAGCTCGAACCGGGCTTCTGCATCGTGCGTCTCGAAGCGGACATCAGCCCGCAGCGCCGCAACCGGATCACCGGCGGAACGGTGATGGCGATGGTGGGCTGGGGTCTCACGGGCGCGACGGCGCTCATTGCCCCCCCGCTTGCGCTCGCGCAGTTGCTGATGCTGGTCCCTGGCGTGGGCCTGACACTCGGTGGGGCCATGGTCGCCCGCACGTACCGCGGCGCCAACGAGCGCATGCAGATCGCGCTGGAGCAGGTGCTGGACCGCCTCGAGCGGGGCGAAACGCGCGGCGCGACCAGCCCGGCGGCGCTGCCGTTCGTTCGGATCGCGGAAGAAGTCCGCAAAGTCTTCGAGAATCCCAAGACCAAACCGAGGCTCTGATGCGCGTAGGTGTGTTGGGATGTGGCCTGATGGGGAGCGGGATCGCGCAGGTCGCGGCAAGCGCCGGCTACGACACGATCGTCCGCGACGTCTCGAAAGAGCTGCTCGACCGCGGCCGGGCGGGGATCGAGAAGTCGCTCGCGAAATTCGTCGAGAAGGGGAAGCTCCAGGCCGCCGATCGCGATGCCACGCTGAAGCGGCTCACCTTCACCACGACCGTCGCGGATCTGAAGCCAGTGGACATCGTGATCGAGGCGATCACCGAAGACCTGGCCCTGAAGAATGCGCTCTTCAAGGAATTGGACGTCTTGTGCGGCGCGGGCACCATTTTCGCCTCGAACACGTCCAGCTTGACGATCGCCGAGATGGCGGCGGCCACCAAACGCCCCGATCGCTTCGTCGGGCTCCATTTCTTCAATCCGGTGCCGCTGATGGCACTCGTCGAGGTCGTGCGGACGGTTACGACGTCGGAGGAAACGTTCAAGCGGGCGTTCACGTTCGCGGCGTCGCTGCGCAAAGAGCCGGTCGCCGCCAAGGACAACTCCGGCTTCATCGTGAACCTGCTGCTCGTCCCCTACCTGCTCGACGCAATCCGCGCCGTCGAGCGTGGCGTGGGCAGCGTGCCGGATATCGACAAGGCGATGCAGCTCGGCTGCGGATATCCGATGGGGCCGCTCACGCTGCTCGACTTCGTCGGGCTCGACACGACGCACCACATTGCCGAGATCATGTTCAAGGAGTACCGTGAGTCCCGCTACGCCCCGCCGCCCTTGCTGAAGCGGATGGTGCTCGCGGGGATGTACGGCAAGAAGAGCGGGAAAGGCTTCTACGACTACTCGGCCAATCCACCCATCGTCAACAACCTGGGACTCTAATGCTCGGCTACGACGCTCCCCGCTGGCACGCACTGCTCAACGATCTCCCCGCCGCGCTGCTGATCGTGGCGGTGCTGTTCGATCTCGCGGCCGCGGCGCGCAAGCGTGAATCGCTCGCGTGGGCCGGCATCTGGACGTTGTGGGCGGGGGTGATCGGCGGGTGGGCGGCGGTCATCGCGGGTGAGCTGGCCGAAGATTCGATTGATCACGGCGCAGCGGTCCATCGGATCATGGAAACCCACGAGAAGATCGCGATCATGACGATGAGTGTCTTCACCATCGTGCTGATCTGGAAGATGGCCCGGCGTTTCCAAATGCCGGCGCAGGAGCTGGCGCTGACCCGCGCGCTGAGTGTCGTGGGTTTGTTGGGGCTCGTCTGGACGGGCGTGCTCGGCGGCAAGCTCATGTTCGAGCACGCGGCCGGGATTCCGACGCCGACGCTCCAGACGGAGATCCAAAACCGGGTGGCCGGACACGAACACGCGCCGGGGGATGAACACGCCGCGCCAGCTGATACAACCAAGGCCAAGCCGCACGTCGACCCTCCTGGGACCCCGCCGCACGAGCATTGATGCGTCCGTGGTACGTAGTGCGTGGTGCGTGGGCCTGTGCCCTCCTGAGCGCGTGTACCCCCGCAACGACGCGGCCTTCGTTTGCTCCCGTGCCGGAGGCGATCCACGCGATCGTGAACGCGGTCCCCGCCGTCGTCACACAGGAAGCGCAGGCGATCCTCACCGCCGACACGATCGGCATTCATTTCATCAGCATGCGCGACGCCTTTCTCGAGACGGTGGAGTTCGCCGGAACGTATCGCGTGCGACTCTGGGCCGATCCCGATGTGCCCGGGAAGGCGCGCGTGACGATCGAGGCGGTGTACCGGCCGATGGAAGATCCGTCACGCACGCGCCGGGATCTGGAGCGCGCGGCGCCCCCCGGTTCCCCGGGCGAGCTGCGGGCTGAGCAGCTCCTCGCAGCTTTGAAAGACAAACTCGGCGTCACCACCTACTAGGTGACTTCCCCTCCCGGTCTCCGGCGGACACTCGGCGCGCTCGAGTACTTCACATTCGGGTTTGGCAGCATGGTCGGCGTCGGCTGGCTCGTCATTATGGACGACTGGCTCGGCCGCGGCGGCCCCGCAGGGGCGATGCTGGGGTTCTTGGGCGTCGCGCTGCTGTTGCTGCCGATCGCGGTCACCTACGGCCGGCTGGTCAGGACGATCCCCGATGCGGGCGCGGAGATCGCCTACACCGAGCGGGTCTTCCCGCGCTGGGTGAGCTTTGCGACGGGTTGGATGATGGTGCTCGCGTATGCCATCGTCTGTCCCTGGGAAGCGGCCGCGATCGGCAATCTGCTGGCGAGGCTCATCCCAGCGATGAACGACGTGGCGCTGTACACGGTGGCCGGCAAGGTCATTACCCTGCCGCGGCTCGTCGCCGGCCTCGGGCTGACCGCCTGGATCGCGTTCATCAATTACCGCGGCATTCGGACGAGCGGCCGATTCCAGGACTTCACCACCCTGGGGTTACTGGCGTGCTTCGCGCTGTTCGTCGTTTTGGGAGCTGCGCGGGGGAGCCCGGCGAACGTCGAACCTCTGTTCGCTCCGTCCGGGGCCTTCGTCTCCATCGTGCTGGTCGCACAGATCGCCCCGTATTTCCTGACCGGGTTCGAGTCGATTCCGAAGGCGTCCGAGGAAGCACGTCCCGATCTCGCGCCGGGGACCCTCAGCCGGATGATCATTCTCGCCGTCGTCGCCGGCGGCATGTTTTACGTCCTGGTGACCGGGGTGGTGAGCTGGGTGTATCCGTGGACCGATCTCGTCGAGCAGCACATCGGGACGGAGGCGGCGTTCGCGCGCGCGTTCGGGTCGCCGTGGATCGCGCGACTGATCCTCGCAGGTGCTCTGCTTTCGTTGTTCAAGGTGCTCAACGGCAACTTCGTCGCGGCAACCCGGCTCGTGTACGCGCTCGGGCGCCGCGGCCTTGTCACCCCCGCATTCGGCGCGGTGAATGCGCGCTTCGGCACTCCGGCGTTCGCGGTCGTGCTGGTCGCCGCGGTCACGGCGCTGGGCCCAGTCCTCGGCGATGCGGTGCTGGTGCCGATATCCGAAGTCGGAGCCGGCGTCGGCGCAATCGGATGGCTCGCGGCGTGCGCGGCCTTCGTCGCACTGGCGCGGCGCAGCGGAAATCGAAATGGCATCCCGCTTGCCGTGCTGGGCGCGGTCGTGAGTGTGGCGATCGGATTGATGAAGGTGATGCCCGGAGTCCCGGGCAGTTTCGGCTGGCTGGAATGGACTGTGCTGGGCGCTTGGTGCGTGCTAGGCCTTTTGCTCCGCCACTAGGCCCTGCACCCACTTCTCCATCTGATCGAGATCGATGGCGGCATCGCGACACGGCCCGTTGGGGAGCTGCATCGTCAGGCCGAGCACGGGAAGCTTGCCGGCGACGTCGCGCAGCCCCGTCATCATGTCCCGCTCGCACGCCACGGCGACGACCGCACGGGGCCGGCGCTCGCGAATTACCCGGCGCGCGAGCTGGCCGCGCGTCGCGACGAAGACCGGAACCTCATAGCGTCCCGCGATCTCGAGCACGCCGTCGAGTGCCTGCTTCGATAGGCAGCGCGGAATCAAAACCAGCAGCTCGCCCTTCCCCACTCGCCGCCCGCGCCGCTCCGCCAGCGTGTTGTAAATGTCGATCGCGGCGTGTTCGACCCAGTCGCGCTTCCCGAAGGCCCGCGCGACCAGGGACGTGTAGTTCATGAGCTGAAGGTAGGGACCGCGCTCCATCAGGCGCTCGGGGAGGAGATTCCGTCCACCGTAGAACGACGCCGCGAGCACGCTCACGTACAGCGTCTTGAGCCCGGCCAGAACACCGAGCGCGATCCAGAGGATTCGCGGCAGCGGCGCCCAAAGCGCGCCCAGGCGTGGGCCGACGAGATAAAGAAGAAGGGCAACCGCGAGCGTCGCGACCGCAACGGTCACCGCCGCGAAGCCGAAAAACAGTCCCGGTGCCGCCGAGAAGTCCCCGCGATTGGGCAACGGGCGACCGTTCCATTCGTCCCACTCGTGCCCCAAGCGCCGATCCACTTCGATGTGAATCAGCTGCGCGCGAGGCTGCGGAGGAGCGGTCTGGGGGGCTGCCACGGGAAACGAAGCTTCACGTAGGGGTTCGCCGGTGTCAAGTTTCGGGCGTGTTGAACACCGACCCGCGCGTCCGCGCGGCATACGCGGAAGGCGCCGGGATCTATCGCATTGTCCCCGCCGCGGTGGCCCTCCCCCAGGACACCGGCGACGTCGTCGCGCTGGTGCGCCAGGCAGCCGAATCGCGAATGCCGCTCATTCCCCGGGGTGCCGGCAGCGGGATGGCGGGCGGCAATGTGGGGTCGGGAACGATTCTCGACCTGAGCGCGGGCTTCTCGGATCTCCGGATCGATCAGCACGCCCGCAGGGCACGCGCCGGCGCCTCCGTGACCTGGAGCCAGCTCAACGAAGCCGCCAAGCCGTACGGCCTGCGGCTGCCGCCCGATCCCTCGTCCGGACTCTTTGCGACCTGCGGCGGCATGGTCGCGACGAATGCCGCTGGGC
>JBOHSJ010000278.1:0-3919 GCA_050733035.1 Gemmatimonadales bacterium
TAGGTGGGCATTGGGACCTCAGGTCCGTTTCTCGATGGGTAGATAATCCCGCTTGTCGGGGCCGGTGTAAACCTGCCGCGGCCGCGCGATCTTCTGCTCCTTGTCGAGCAGCATCTCCTGCCACTGCGCCAGCCAGCCCGGGGTGCGCCCGATCGCGAACAGCACCGGGAAGATATCCAACGGAAACTTCATCGCTTCGTAGATGATCCCCGAGTAGAAATCGACGTTGGGATAGAGCTTGCGCGTGACGAAGTACTCCTCCTGCAGCGCGATGCGCTCGAGCTCCACGGCGATGTCGATGAGCGGGTTCTTGCCCGTTACGTCGAACACCTGCTCGGCGATCTGCTTGATGATCTTCGCCCGCGGGTCGAAGTTCTTGTACACGCGGTGCCCGAAGCCCATGAGGCGGACTTCGCCCTTCTTGACGCGCTGGATATACGCCGGAATCGCGTCGATCGAGCCGATCTCGCGCAGCATCCGTAGCACTTCTTCGTTCGCCCCGCCGTGCAGCGGTCCGTACAGCGCTGCCGCCGCGCCCGCCATGCACGAGTACGGATCGGGATGAGATGACCCGATGCCGCGCATCGCGCTGGTCGAGCAGTTCTGCTCGTGGTCGGCGTGCAGGATGAACAGGACGTCGAGCGCCCGCTCGAGCACCGGGTGCGGCGCGTATTTCACCTCGGTCGTCTTGAACATCATGTTCAGGAAATTGCCGGTGTAGCTGAGGTCGTTGTCCGGATACGCGTACGGCATGCCCACCGAGTGGCGGTGCGCGAACGCCGCCAGCGTGGGCGTCTTCGCGATCAGGCGGACGATCTGGTTGTTGCGCGACTTTTCGTCGACGATCTGCTTCGCCTGGGGATAGAACGTCGAGAGCGCCGCGACGGCGCTGACGAACATCCCCATCGGATGGGCGTCGTGATGGAAGCCGTCGATGAACTTCTTGATGTTCTCGTGGATGATCGTGTGGTGCGTGACCTGATAGACCCACGCGTCGAGCTCCGCGGCGGTGGGGAGCTCGCCGGTGAGCAAGAGGTACGCCGTCTCGAGGAACGTGCTCTTTTCCGCCAGCTGCTCGATCGGATAGCCGCGATAGCGCAGGATTCCCTGGTCGCCGTCGATGTAGGTGATGGCGCTGCGGCAAGCCGCCGTGTTCATGAACGCGGGGTCGTAGCTCATGAGGCCGAAATCGCCCTCGGTGGCCTTGATCTGTCGCAGGTCGGCGGCGCGGACCGTCCCGTCCTGAATCGGCAGCTCGTAGGTCTTGCCGGTACGGTTGTCGACGACGGTGAGCGTGTCCTTCGCCACTACGCGGTCCTAGTCTGGGGACGCGAAAAGATAACTGGCTATTGGCTATCAGGTACCGGCTATCGGGAAACCCCGATTAGCCGATCGCCGATAGCCTTCTTATCTTGGCTCAACATGGCTCAGCCTCGCCCAAGCCTCTACCCAACCCGTTCCAGTGCCGGCGCGCTCCTGGGCCAGCAGCTCGCCGCCCGCGGCCATCAGTCGTGCATTCTCCTCGGCATCACGCCCGAAGGCGTCGAGATTGCCGCGCACGCCGCCAAGGCGATGGGCGCGCAGTTCGATGTGATCGTGGCATCATTCATCAAGCTGGGCGCCAACCTCGCGCCGGTCGGGGCGATGGCCGAGTCGGCGCCCGCGGAAATGGATCCCGACTTTCAGCCCGGGATGAATCTCCTCGAAAAGTTGCAGGCCGCGATCGACGAATCGCGCGCGCGCGTGAAGCAGGATCTCGTGCTGTATCGCACCCAGCGGCCGGTCAAGAAGCTGGAAGGACGGACGGCGATCATCGTGGACGGCCAGATCGTCTATCCGTGGAAGGCGCTCGCGGCGGCGAAGGCCGCCGAGGGGTTGGGCGCGCGGGAAGTCGTGATCGCGACGCCGGTGGCCACCCAACCTGCCGCCGATCGCATCCGGGCGCGCACCTACCAGCTGGTCTGTCCGAGCGTGGTGATGGAAGCCGAAGGGCATCCCTCGCCCTACGGCGATGCGGGAGCCGAAGCACCAGAACGCCTGAAGAGCATCATGATTGCTCATCAAGCGGCGTGAACGATGGAATGATGGAATGATGGAATGATGGAACGATCGCTAAGCGCCACGCTCTGCAATCAATCGATAAAAACCCCACGTCAACTTTCCTGCCACGCTTCTCAAGTCGTCGAGTTCCTTCCAGTCTGACTCCGACAAGTATCCCAGCTCTTTTGCGAAGAGGATTGCATAGGACAGCTCGGCGAGCGATCCGAGCGCAATATCAAGGAAACGTCGGAATTCTCTTGGGCCTCGTTTCGCGCTCCCCTCGGCAATGTTTGCCGGTGCCGAGAAGGCGGCGCGGCGCATTTGAGAAGTGATTCCGTAGAGTTCGTATTTCGGGAACGACTGCGTTATCCGATAGGTTGCTAAGGCGAGCTGATGACAACTCCGCCACGCATTGAGGCGCTGATATGGCATCATGGCGACAAGGTGGATCGACCGGCCCCGAAGCGTATAACCATTCTGACTCAGGGTGGAAACAACAAAAGGCGGCCCTAAAGCCGCCTTTCATTCCATCGTTCCATCATTCCATCATTCCGGTAGTTCGACGATATCCCGTTCCAGCCAGCGGTGCTCGCCCGCCAGGATCTCCTGGGCGAACTTGTACGTCGGGACATCCTCGTTCCGCCGGAGCCCGTTGAACTTCGAGCGGACGCGGCGCCGCGATTGCCGGCAGAAGAGATCCGCGAGCTTGACGGCCCGCGCACCGGTCGTCTTGTCGCGCTCGTAGAGCCGCTGCGCGCGCGAACACGTCGCCGCCATCGCGAATAGCTCGGCCGCCACATCCACCAGCCGAAACAGCACCGACTGCCGTAGCTCGAGCTTGGGTCCGAAGCGGACCATCGCGTGGAAGACGCCGCGGGCGAGCCGGCGCGCGCTGCGCTCCACGAAGCGTACGTGGTGGGCGAGCTTGCCGAACTCCGAATAGCGCGGCCACCGGCCCCACCCGAGCCACCGCGTCGGATACCACCAGCCATAAAACGCCGCCGAGCGAACGAGGCCTGCCAGCCGCTCGCGCGTCGTCTTGCCCGGCATCACGACGTCTCCGGCGACCTGCAGATGCTTATCCACGGCTTCGCGTGCGATAAACAGATGCATGATCTCCGAGGAGCCTTCGAAAATCAGATTGATGCGGAAGTCGCGCATGATGCGCTCGACCGGCACCGGCGCCTCCCCGCGCGCGCGCAGCGAGTCCGCGGTCTCGTAGCCGCGACCGCCGCGGATCTGCACGGTGTCGTCGATGATGCGCCAGCCGGCCTCGGAGTTGTACAGCTTCGCGATCGCGGCCTCGAGCCGGATGTCGGAGCCGCCGCGCTCCGCCAGGGCGCCGCACAGCTCGGCCACGGCCTCCATCGCCAGCGTGTTGGCGGCCATCGAGCCCAGCTTTTGCGCGATCGCGTCATGTTGCCCGATCGGCCGGCCCCATTGCACGCGCTCCGCCGCCCAGCGGCGCGAGATCTCGAGACAGCGTTTGCCCGCTGCAACGGAGGATATGGGAAGCGTCAGCCGGCCGGTGTTGAGCGTGATCAGCGCGAGCTTCAACCCCTTGCCCTCGCCCCACAACACGTTTTCCTTGGGCACGCGCACGTTCGTGAAGCGGATCACGCCGTTGTACAACGCCTTGAGGCCCATGAAGTGGCAGCGATGCACGATCTCCACGCCGGGCCAATCGGTCTCGACGATGAATGCCGTGATCTGCTTCTTTTCTTTCCCGTTGACGATCTTCGACGGCGTGCGCGCCATCACGACGAGCAGCTCGGCCTTGGTGCCGTTGGTGCACCACAGCTTTTCGCCGTTCAGGACCCTGGTGTCGTCGTCGAGGATCGCGTTGGTTTCCATCGCGGCGGGATCGTAGCCGACACTC
>JBOHSJ010000279.1:0-4671 GCA_050733035.1 Gemmatimonadales bacterium
GGATGGCGAGGCTTGCTGCTGCTCCTCGCTTTTTTTGTGTCCAGCAGCTTGTTATCGAAACCAACCACTCGAAATGCATGGCAGGTGTTCGCGAATGGGGGCGTGGCGGCACTGGCGGCGCTGGCCGGCAGCTGGACGGCATTCGCGGGTGCACTCGCCGCCGCGACGAGCGATACTTGGGCCAGTGAAATCGGCCGCCATTCCCGCTCGTTGCCGCGGCTGATCAGCAACGGCACACCCGTCCCCGCCGGGACCGACGGGGGTATCACGCTGCTGGGCACGGCCGGCGGTATCGCCGGCGCTGGATTCATCGCGGGGCTGTCCCTCCTCCTTGGGCAGGGAACCCTGCTGGCCAACGCAGCGGGGGGAGTCGCCGGCATGACGGTGGACTCGCTGCTCGGCGCGACGGTACAAGGGAAGGTCCGGTGGATGAATAACGACGCCGTGAATCTGGCAGCGACGCTGACGGGAGCCGCATGCGCAGCACTCATCGCGTGAGCACTCGCTGGGATGCGATCGTGGTCGGGGCGGGCCCCGCAGGGTCGGCGACCGCGTTGTTGCTCGCGCGCGCCGGCTCACGCGTGTTGCTGCTGGACCGCGCGCGTTTTCCGCGCGAGAAGCCCTGCTCCGAGTATCTGAGTCCCGAGTCGACGCGCGTCCTCGGACGGCTGGGAGAGGATGTGCTCGCCACCGTCGCGGCGGCCGCGCCGGCCCAATTGACGGGAATGAAAGTGGTGGCGCCGAGTGGCGCAGCGGTCGTGGGCCGGTTCGAGACGTTCAGTTTTGCGCTCCCGCGCACGCGCTTTGACACCATCCTGCGCGCCTCGGCTGAAGCCGCCGGCGCGGAGGTGCGGGAGGGTATGAAGGTCGAGGAGGTTCTGTACGACGATGGCGCCGTCGGCGGGGTCGTGGCGCGCGAAACGGGGAACGGGAAGCGGGAAACGCTGCGTGCGCGCGTGGTGGTGGGTGCCGATGGACTCCGATCCGTCGTGGCGCAACGACTCGGCAAAGTGTTCACCTCGCCACCGCGTCGCATCGCGTTCACGGCGCACGTCGCCGATGCACGCGGCGTCCATGATCTCGGCGAGATGCATGTCGGGCGCCCGGGATATGTGGGCCTCGGTCCGATCGGCGGTGGGGTGACGACGGTGGCGCTGGTGTTGCCGCTGAGCGAAGCGCGTCGCGGCGGCAGGTTCTTCGAGGAGCTGAATCGCTTCCCGGGCGTAGCCGGCCGTTTCGACGCGCGACGCGTCGTACGACGCGTGCTCGCGACCGGCCCCTTCGCCCGCTGGTCGCGCCGGCCGGTCGCGGCCGGTGGCGGCGCCCTCCTGGTCGGCGATGCCGCCGACTTCTTCGATCCGTTCACGGGCCAGGGGATTTACAGCGCACTGCGCGGCGCCGAGCTCGCCGCCGCGGCGATCCTCGATTGGTTGACGACCGGCGCGAGCCTCCGGCAGTACGCGCGCGCGCGGCGGCGCGAGTTCACCGGCAAGTGGCTGCTCGAGCGCTTGATCGGTGTGGCGGTCGGGTGGCCGGCGCTGATCGAGCGCGTGGTTGACCGCATGACCAGGCGGCCGGCGCTCGCCGATCTGCTGGTCCGCGCCACCGGCAACTGCGTCCCGGCGCGCGCCGTCTTCACGCCGCGCGTCCTCGCCGGACTCGTGCTGTGAGCCTTACAGGCCATGGCTCACGCGGCGTCGAGCCAGCGCTGTTCCGCCAACTCCTCGGCCGGTTCGCGACGGGCGTCACGGTGATCACCGCGCGCACCGCGAAAGGCGATCCGATCGGGATGACGGCGAACTCGCTGTCGTCGGTCTCACTCATTCCGCCGCTCGTGCTGGTCTCGGTCGAGAAGGTGCACGAGATGCACACGGCGCTCCAGGGCGCGACGCACTGGGTGTTCAACATCCTGTCGGCCGAGCAAGAAGCGCTGTCGCGCCGTTTCGCCGGCACCGAACCGAACCGCTTTCTTGGCGTGAGCTACCGCGAGAACGAGCGCGGCATTGCGGTGATCGACGGGACGGTCGCGCATATCGAATGCGAGAAGCACGCTGCAGTGCCGGGGGGCGACCACACGATCTTCATCGGGCTGGTAGTGGGCGGTGACGCGACCGACCGGCGGCCGCTCCTCTACTATAGAGGAGGGTACGCAGGACTCAGCCGCTGATGCGCACCGTTGACCGCATTCGTGTGCACGCCCCGTTCGAGAAGGTCTTCGCCGCGGCCAGCACCGTCGCTCGGTGGCCAGCGATCCTGCCGCACTATCGCTGGGTCCGACTGCTGGAGGATGGTCTGGTGGAAATGGCCGCGTGGCGCCCCTTCGGTGGCGGCCTCCTCAAGTATCCCACGTGGTGGGTGTCGCAGATGACGATCGACCGTCCCGCGGGCGAAATCCGTTACCGACACGTGCGGGGTATCACGCGGGGAATGCAGGTGGTATGGAAGTTGGTGGAGGCTCGCGGCGTCGTTGACGTGGAGATCGTACATGTCTGGAGCGGACCGCCGTGGCCGCTCATCGGAAAACTCGCAGCCACCGTCGTGATCGGTCCTGTCTTCATCCACGGCATCGCGTCGCACACACTTGCGGGCATCAAACGAGCAACGGAGGCTCAGTGCGTCGAGTAGTAATCACAGGCATTGGAGCCGTGACCCCGATTGGGACGGCAGCGGACGGGTTGTGGACCGGCCTGCAGGCGCGAGCCTCCGCCGTGCGAACCCTCACCCGGTTCGACCCGACACCGTTCCGCAGCCACATGGCCGCCGAGATTCCCGACTTCCGGCCGCAGGATCATCTCGATGCGAAGCGCGCTCGGCGCCTGGACCGGTTTTCGCAGCTCGCGGTGACCAGCGCGCGGCTCGCGCTCGCGGACGCCGCCATCACGCCACAACAAGAGGATCCCGACCGGATCGGTACGATGATGGGATCAGCGCTCGGTGGAGTGTCGTTCGCCGAGTCCCAGATTCCACAGTACCTCGCCGAGGGACCCCGGGGCCTCGATCCTTCACTCGCCCTCGCGGTGTTCTGTGGCGCGGCGAGCTGCAACATCGCCATCGAGTTCGGGTTCACCGGCCCCAACGCGACGAACGCGATGAGCTGCGCGTCGGGGACGATCGCGGTAGGCGAAGCGTTTCACGTCGTACGTGACGGCCGCGCGGACGTCATGCTCGCCGGCGGAGCCGAAGCGCCGCTCGCGCCGCTCACCTTCGCGGCCTTCAGCATCATCCGGGCGATGAGCACGCGCAACGACGATCCCGCGCGCGCGTCTCGCCCCTTCGACGCGAGCCGCGACGGCTTCGTCATGGGCGAAGGCGCGGCCGTGCTGGTCCTCGAGGAGCGCAGCCGCGCGGTGGCCCGCGGCGCCAGGATCTACGCCGAAGTCGTCGGGCACGCGTACACCAACGACGCCTACCACATGACCGCCCCGCGCCCCGACGGGCGGCAGGCCGCTCGGGCAATGAAGCTCGCGCTGGCGGACGGCGATGTGTCACCCGGCGACGTCGGCTACATCAACGCCCACGGCTCGTCCACGCCGCTCAACGATCCGACGGAGACGTCGGCGATCAAGCAGGTGTTCGGCGAGCACGCGTACCGCCTGACGGTAAGCGGGACCAAGGGCTACTACGGGCACGCGCTCGGCGCGAGCGGGGCGATCGAAGCCGCGATCTGCGCTCTGGCGCTCGACCGCGGCTGGCTCCCGCCCACGATCAACCTCGAGCGGCCGGACCCCGGTTGCGACCTGGACTGCCTGCCAGGATCGGTGGGGGGACGCACCGCCTTACCCGCCGCCGTCGTTTCAAATTCATTCGGATTTGGAGGGATCAACGCCGCGCTGGTGTTGCGGCCAGACGGCGCAGGCCGGTAGATTGGCGCCGCCTTCACTCTCCGGAGCATACGCGTGAATCCTCAGGCCTTTCGAGCACCGGTCGCCGAGCTCGTGGGAACGGCGCTGTTCGTCTTCTTTGGCGCCGGCAGTGTGGTCGCCAGCGCGGGCGGCGTACCGCTCGGTCCGGTCGGTATCGCACTCGCCCATGGCGTCGGCATCTCCGTACTCATCAGCATGACGATGGCAATTTCGGGCGGTCACCTGAATCCAGCCGTCAGCCTCGGCCTCTGGGTCGCCAACAAGATCGACGCGAAGAAGCTCGGCTGGTACGTCGGCGCCCAGATTGTCGGCGCGATCATCGGCGCGCTGCTGGTCAAGGCGTTCTTTCCGGGCGGCGCCGCGCGCGTGACATCGCTCGGCACTCCCCAGATTTCGGGAGCACTCGGCTACTTTCAGGCGATCGCGCTCGAAGCGCTGTTCACGTTCTTCCTGGTGAGCGCGGTCTTCGGGACAGCCGTGTCGCCGCTGGCTCCGAAGATCGGCGGGTTCGGCATCGGGCTGGCGATTTTCACGTGCGCATTGGTGGGTGGATCGCTCACGGGCGGCGTCATGAATCCCGCCCGCGCGTTTGGCCCCGCCCTCGTTTCGCTGGATTGGCACGGCCAGGCGGTTTACTGGATCGGCCCGGCGATCGGCGCGGTGCTCGCGGCGCTGTTGTGGAAATACGTTTTACTGCCGAGAGATGCCACGGATCTAGCGTGACCTGAGTAGGGGCGCAGCATGCTGCGCCCCTACATCTGTTCCGCTATCGTCGGTGCAAAATACGTGAGGATGATGTCCGCGCCGG
>JBOHSJ010000280.1:0-9393 GCA_050733035.1 Gemmatimonadales bacterium
GCGGGAGACCGTCGTCCAGGCGCGCGTGATGGAGGGATTCGCGCGCGCGGGGCTCGTCACCGATCACCCCCCCATCGTCGGGTTCCAGGCCAATGCCGCCAATCCGCATTACGCGCCGAAGGCGGGCGCCGATCGCCGGCTTGCGGCCGGCGACGTGCTGCTGCTCGATCTGTGGGCGGGCGTCGCGGTAGGAAGCGTGTTCGCCGATCAGACGTGGATGGCGTTCGCGGGACGGGATCCGAGCGCCGAAGTGAGGAAGGTGTGGGAGAGTGTACGCGGCGCCCGCGATGCGGCGGTCACCTTGCTGCGGGAGCGATGGCAGCGCGGGGAGGCCGTGACCGGCGCGGCGCTCGATGATGTCGCCCGCGGCGTGATCCGCGCGGCCGGTTTCGGTGACTTTTTCGTGCACCGGACGGGTCATTCTATTGATCGCGATCTGCACGGCTCCGGCCCGCACCTCGACAACTTCGAGACGGCGGACGAGCGCACCCTCATTCCGGGCGTGGGCTTTTCCGTGGAGCCCGGGATCTACCTGCCGGGGCGGTTCGGGATGCGCAGCGAGATCAACGTCTATATCGGGGAGGGAGGACCGGAGGTCACGCCGGCGCACCCGCAGCAGGAGCTGCTGTTCGTTTAGAAACGTCCGGGGCCTCTTGCGGGCGGTCGCAATTGGCGGCACTTTCGCCCCCCGCGGTAAGCCCAGGTGTTGACGTGACATTGTCTTGACGGCTCTGTGATGCCCGGCCAGCTTACCAAACAAGAAGACTACTGCCGTCTGATGGATTTAGCCCGAAGGGAGGTGTGGTGCAGACCTCACACATTTCGTCCGGTAGCTCACGCGCATTCACGTATCTGGAGGACGCATCCATGAAGTCTCGTGTGATGAGCGCTGTCGCTCGCGTTGCGGTGCTTTGCTCCGTACTCACGTTTGTGATCGGCGTCGTCGCTGCGCCGCTCGCAGCGCAAGCCGTGACCGGAAAGGTCGAAGGCACGGTGACGGACCAGGCCAACGCACCGGTGGCGAACGCGCAGGTGTTTGTCGTCGGAACCTCGTTCGGGGCGGTCACCAATGACCGAGGTTACTACTTCATCAACAACGTGCCGGTCGGCACATACACGATCCGCGCGCAGTTCATCGGCTACGCGCCGGCGGAAGTGCGCAACGTGCGCGTCCCCGGCGGTCAGACGGTGACGACGGACGTGAAGATGCAATCGTCGGCGGTCGTGCTGACGGGAATCACCGTTACGGCGGCGGCCAATCCGATCGTGCCGCGCGACCAGGTGACGTCGAAGTCGATCGTCACCGGCCAGCAGATCGAGCGGTTGCCGATCAACGACGTGCGGGAAGCGCTGCGGCTCGAGCCCGGGGTCGTCGAAAGCGGCAAGACCAAGGGTCTGGTGATCCGCGGCGGCCGTCCCGGCGAGGCCGCGGTGTTCGTGGACGGCGTGCTCGTCCGCAACAGCCAGCAGGGCCAGACGAACCTGCAGCTCGGCACGAATGCGCTCGAAGAGGCGTCGGTCACGACGGGCGCGGTCGGCGCCGAGTTCGGCGAAGCGCAGTCCGGCGTGTTCGCGTTCGTCACGAAGTCCGGCGGCACGCGTTATCAAGGGGCGCTGTCGGTTTCGACCGATCAGATCGGTAATCTGTGGCGCAACGTCGGCGCGCACCGCATCGAAGGCAGCATCGGCGGTCCCGTGGTGAGCGACTTGACGTTCTTCCTCGGCGGCACGCTGAACGGCCAGCAATCCGGAGAGTGCGTCGCGCTCGGCGGGTGCGGCGACATCGCGCTCGACCGCGACGTGAATCGCCCGGTGTATGTCGCGAGCGGCGTGGACACGGTCGTGCACCAGCCGGTGGATTTCGGCAACCCGCTCAGCGACACCGTGGACGTCGCAATTCCCCGCTTCGTGCAGTACAGCGGATACTGCGGCAACTCCGCGGGCGGCGGCTCGCCGCTCAAGCAGGCGATCTCGAGCAATTACGGGGTCGAATGCCAGGGTCTGCGTCTGCCGTTCTCGGCGAACAGCGCGATGACCGGCAACGCGTCGTTGTTGTACACGTTCGGTTCGGGCTCGCGCATCCGCCTGTCCGGAACGGGGAGCGTGACGCAGCACCGGAATACACCGATCGTGGACCTGTACAATCCGGCCAACCAGACGGCGAGCCGTGTCACGAACCGGAGCATCGTCCTCAACTGGACCCAAAACCTGGCGCGGTCGGCGGAGCGGGCGATGGCGCTCGACTTCTACGCCGCGTATCAGACCGACAACTCGATCAGCGGACAGCTCACGCGCGAATCCGAGCTCGACTCGCGTGATCCCATGGGCGGCTTCTTGTTCAAACCGCTCGACTTCCTGGTGAATTTCAATTCGACGCACGATGTGACCATTGCCGGGACCACGTATAACGGCGTGAAGTGGCTCGACGACGTCCAGATCCGCTGTCTCCAGGCGGGCCAGGCGGCGTGCACCGACCTCGCGCCCTACCTCGACCGCAACGATCTGATCTCGGCGCAACCGTACCGGATGAATCCGTACGGGGCCGAGCAGAGCTCCCGGCTGCCGCTGTACACGGCCGGCAACGACAACGGGTTCACGCTGATCAGCGAGAAGCGCTGGCAATTCCGCGGCAACTTCGACTGGCAGGCGGACCGGTACAACCGCATTAAGCTGGGCGGCGAGTATCACACGTTCGATACCCGGCGGTACGCCAGCGGCATCATCTCGGCGTTCGGCCTGAACGGGTACGCCGAGAAGCCGAACCGGATGGGTGTCTACATCAACGACCGGCTCGACTTGGGTGACGTGGTGCTCGTCGGCGGGCTGCGCTACGACCGGTTCGACAGCAAGTCATCGTTCCCGATCGTGCCGGGCCGGATTTCGTCGGTCACAGACAACTCGGTGACGATCGACGGCCAAACCTACACGTTGGCGCCGTTCGATCCGCTGAACCCGACGGCGAATTTCATCGCGGCGCCCGCGCACACGGCGTGGAGCCCGAGCGTGCAGGTCTCGTTCCCGGTCACGGAGCACTCGAACTTCCGCCTGTCCTACGCGCATCAAGTCCAGGCGCCTGATTTCGATCTCATGTATCGCGGCAAGAACACCGACTTGTCGCAGAGCAACCGGAACCAGACGTACGGTCGCGATCTCGACTTCGCCAAGACGATCATCTTCGAGTTCGGCATCCGGCACGCGTTCAGCCAGGATATGGTGCTGGACGTGTCCGCGTACAACAAGGACAAGGTGGCCGATGTCTCGGGCCGGCTGTTCCGGATCCCCGATCCGGGCGCGGGCGGCACGCTGGGCGACTGGCGCGTCTTCAACAACGCCGATTTCGGCAACGTGCGCGGCCTGGACTTCAAGCTCGATCGCCGCTTCTCGAACATCTTCCAGGGCACCCTGGCGTACACGTTCCAGATCGCCAAGAGCACGGGGTCCGATCCATTCGCCTATTTCCGGACGACCGCGCGGGTGATCAGCTCGCTGACGAATGAGACGGCGCCGCCGCCGCAGGCATTCCTGCCGAACGACGACAACCGCAAGCACAACATCGCGGGTGCGTTGGCGGTGCAGTTGCCGACCGACTGGCGGCGCGGGACGATGGTGGGCAACGTGCTGCGTGACGTGGGCGTGTTCGCCACGTTCCGCTTCTCGAGCGGTCTGCCCTACACGCGGATCCGCAACTCGGGTGAAGGCGTCGCGCAGGGCCAAGCGCCGCTCGAATTCACGAACGAAGAGCCGATCAACTCGTCCACGATGCCGTGGTTCAAGAACGTGGACCTGCGCGTGACCAAGAGCCTGCGCGTCGGCTCGCTCGATTGGACGCTGTTCGGCGAAGCGAAGAATCTGTTCAATTGGCGCAACGTGCTGAACCTGTTCCTCGAAACCGGTGACGTCGTCAACGCCCAGCATCGCGCCAAGTTCGTCGACGAGCAGACCGCGCAGCTGGAGTCGGAGGCCACCGAGAACCAGTTGCTCAAGACCGTTGGCGGTGAAGACGCGGTCGATCTGTCGGCCCCGGGCGTGTGCGCGGGTTGGTCATCGCGCACGGGCAACGCGGCCGGCGGTCCGGTGGACTGCGTGCTGCTGCAGCGGGCTGAAGCACGCTTCGGCAATGGCGACGGCATCTACACGAAGTCGGAGTACACGTCGGCGTTCAACGCCTGGTACAACCTCGCCAATTCGACCGATTCGTTCTACGGCGCGGGTCGGCGGCTTCGTATCGGCGCAGAGATATCGTTCTAAGGATCCGTCCTGGGACCGGCCGGTGATTCCGTCCGGGCGCTCCGGCGCCCGGACGGATCGCGGGGCGGGAGACTCCGGGGTCCGCTTTTTCTCAAGGAGAGCATTCAATGGCACGTGTATCGGTAAGAAACGGACTGCGGCTCGGCGCGCTGCTCGCGCTGGGGCTTGCCCTGGCGGTCGTCTCGACCGTCGAGGCGACACCGCGCCCAGGCGCGCGCCGCGTCCTCAACCTCTTTTCGGGGTTCCTCGGCCGGCAAAACGTGAACCGGTTCGACTGCGGACTCGACGCGGTCGGGCAGGTGTGCGTGGACCCCGCCGGGTCCACCACGGTCGGCGGCGGATTCTGGCCCAAGGGAACACCCGATCAATACGTCTTCAACTCCGGCCTGCAGCTCGCCGGCATCGTAGACCCGTCGCTGACCGGCTTCGGCTGGGCCAGCGACACGGTCGGCGCGTTCTTCTTCGATCCCAAAGGCACAACCCAGCACGGTGACCGGCTGTCGCTCGTGTGGAACTCGATCGACGCGTCGGACAACGCCAACTGGCCGCGCGACGCCTACGTACCCAACGATCCCAGCCTGTATAACGCGGTGCTCATCGGCCTGAAGGCGGCCTCGCAGCAGGACACCTGGGCGAGGTACTGGGATGGCAATCCCAAGAACAACGCGGGCCGCAAACACCCGCTCGGCGTGCTGGTCGATCAGCGCGGCATGGCGTGGAACTTCCCGACTGGGAACGAAGACATCATCTACTACCTCTACACGTTCACCAACATCACCGCGTCGGATGCAGCGGTCTACGCCGGCCGCCCCGATGCCGACTCGCTGACCCTGTACGGCGCGCGCTTCCAGGCCCTGAACGAAGCGGCGTTCGGCGACACGATCCCCAACGGCGGCTTCACGATCAAGGAGATGTACGCCGCGTTCGCGATGGATGCCGACGTGTCCGATGCGGCGCGCGAGAACTACTCGACCGCGTTCCTGCCGTTCAGCATGGGCACCGCGTTCAAGCGCAACTGGTTCGCGCCATCGATGCTTTTCCCGAGCACGATTTTCAGCGCGCCGTTCGCGCAAGCGCCCGGAATTGTGGGCGTGAAATACCTCAAGAGTCCAGTCGTCGCGGGGCAGGAAGTCGGCCTCACGATGTTCAGCAATACGATCAACGGCGGCCAGTTCGACGACGCGCAGAATACGACGCAGCTGTGGCGCTATCTCTCCGCCAAGTTGAACCCCAGCGCCGGGGACGCGCCTTGCAACAATCCCGGCGTGCCGCTCACCACGAAGGTGTGTTTCGTGACGCAGTCGAGCGACGACGTCCGCTTCTTCCAGTCGTCCGGGCCGATGGACCTGGCGCCGGGTGAATCGAAGACGATCGTCGTCGCCTACATCGCGGCCGCGCCCGTCAACGTCCCGCAGATTGCGGGCCGGAGCCAGGCCTTCGATCTGAAGCCCGGCTTCCCGGCGCAGCCGGCCGGCATGGCCACCGGGAATCCCGCGGACTCGCTGCGATCGGTCGATCGGGTGTTTGGCGCGATTTCGATCGTCGGCGACACCGGCGGCGCCCTCGGTGGCGGCCCCAACGGGAAGATCGACCAGAACGAAGTGCGGACTGTGCCCCGCTCGCTCCTCAACAAGGGGCTCGTGGCGCAGGCCGTCTTCGACGCCAAGTTCCTGTTGCCGTTCCCGCCGGCGAGCCCGCAGTTCTTCCTCGTGCCCGGGGACAATCAAGTCACCATCGTGTGGCAGCAGAGCGCAACCGAGACGGACGCGATCGGCGATCCGTATTTCGACGTCGCCAGCGACTCGGCCTCGGTGCTGTTCGATCCGAACTACCGGCAACGGGACGTCGAAGGGTACCGCGTCTACCGTGGTCGGACCTCCGGTGCTCTGGAGCTCGTGGCGCAGTTCGACTACGCCGGCCGGCAAATCACCGATTTCACGGCCGCGTTCCAGTACGGCAATTGCGCGCCGGAGCTCGGCTTGACGGCGGAATGCCCGGCCGGATACAACACGACCGGCATCACGCAGGACCTCGTGGGAGAAGTCGTCCAGGTTCCGCCGGGCGGCCGGGTATCGACCTTGCCGGATACCAACGTCCTGGTGCTGCAGGCGGACACCGCCGTCGTCGGCGGCGGCGCCGAAGGTGGCTGCCGTCCTTCCCGCTGCCCGCCGCTCGAAGACACCGGCATTCCGTTCGCATTCGTGGACCATGGCGTGAAGAATTCGTTCACGTATTTCTACGCCGTGACCGCGTTCGACGTGAACTCGGTGAGATCCGTGGGCGTCGGCAATACCGCGCTCGAGTCTCCGCGGGTGACGAAGACCGTCGTGCCGCGGAAGCCTTCGACGAACATCACCACGACAGAGCTCACGCAGTCAGTGCAGGGGTCCGGTGGCGCCGTCCTGAATCCCGCGGCGCTGTTTCCGACGATCGATCCGGCAAACGGAACGTTTAACGGGATCATTCCTCCAGCCAACGACGGCGAGCTGCTGATGTCGTCCGCGGTGGTCGAGGCGCTGCCGGGTGGCGACATCACGGTGCGGCTGGACTCGATCAGCGCGGGATTCACCGGCGGCATCGGGGTGGCGCCGAACGCGTACTTCACGCTCGAGGCGGGTGGGTCGACCATTCAGAAGACCGTCCCGATTCCGCAGCCGAACTTCAACGCCACGACCAACCCGACGTATTCGTTCTCCGAGCCGTTGATTCCCTACGACTCGGGTGCGGCGCGGCGCTTCGGCATTCAATTCACGCAGGACGTGCGGATGCCCGTCGCGTTCGAGGCGGCGACGATCCCAGTGTACCGGACGTCCGGCGCGATCGCCGTGACGGCGGGACGGTTCGGCGTCGGCAGCACGGCCAGTCTCTATCTGGCGCACTCGCGCTGGTGGGACGCGAGCGCCGCCGAGCCGGCCGATCCGACGGTCCGGTCGGGTCCCGACTCGTCAAGGAACTCCGGCGACTTGAGCGGCGTGGGCCGGATCTGGGCGCCGCAGGCGTATCGCGATGCGAACGTCAACCTCAATTTCCGCGGCTACTCGTATGCGCAGACCGCGTGGTATCCCGCCGACTTCCTCGTGACGTGGAATGCCGACTCGAGTCTGACGGTTCGCGATTCGACGCACCGGCTCACGCTGGCGTTCGCGCCGAACGGTGGAGCGGGGTGGGGGTTCGTCAATCTCCGGTCGCTGATCGCGGCGGGCGTAACGGGAAGCACCAATCCCGCCACGGACGTGGCCGACGGAACCGGTTCGCCGAGCATGGCGGCCATCGCGTACCAACACGTGTACGGAACGCAGCCGACATGTTTCCCCGACTGGTGGGTCATTCCGTGCGCCCTGCTCGAGCGGACAGCGCAGTACCAGGCGCTCGACTTCAATTCCGACGGCGCGGGTGACGCCAACGGCATCGCGCTGATGATCAACGGCGAGTTCTTCATGATGGAGATGGTCGCCATCCCGGCCGCCGGCACCAGCTGGCGCTTCCGCGCCGTGACCGGCGATATGGAAGCGACGTGCACGCCGGCTTTTGGTACGGCCACGGATTGCAGCGACTACGAGTTCACGCCCGCGCCCGTGCGCCCGTCGCGCGCGACCGGGCTGTCGTACAAGGCGACGGTGGTGCAGCAATACGCCGTGGACAGCACGCGGACGGGTGATCTCGCCAACGTGCACACGGTGCCCGATCCGTATTACGTGACGAACTCATTGGAGCAGTCACCGAACTCCAAGAAGCTGCGGTTCGTCAATCTCCCGAGCCGGGCGATCGTGCGGATCTATTCGCTCAGCGGCGTGCTGGTGCAGATCCTGACGCTGAACGATCAGACGGGCGGAGGAGAGCTCGAGTGGAACCTGCGGAACCGCAACAACCAATTCGTCGCCTCCGGCGTGTACTTCTATCACGTCGAGGGCCCGGACGGGAAGTCGAAGGTGGGGCGGTTCACCGTGGTCAACTTCGCGCAATAGCGCTCAAGAGGGAGCACTGATATGACGCACATGATTCGCAAGATGAGCAGGGCCCTCGCGGCGCTGACGTTGGTCGCGGGGCCGCTGGCGGCCCAGGTGACGCTGCCGTCGGACAACACGGCATACGGCACGACCGCGGGCGAGTTCCTGCTGTTGGGAGCGGGCGCCCGTGGGCTTGCGCTCGGCGGCGCCTACGCGGCGCTCGCCACGGACGTGAGCGCCCTGTACTACAACCCCGCCGGCGTGGCCCAGCTGGAACGCCCCGGCGCGATGGTGTCCAGCTACAGCTACGTCGTCGGCACGCGCTACGTCTGGGCGGGCCTGGCGCTGCCGATGGGCGGCGGCGCACGGACGGTCGGGCTGCAGATCGGCAACTTCGGATTCAGCGATCAGCCGGTCTACACGGTCGAGAACCCGAACGGCGACGGCACGAAGTACAGCGTCGGTCAAACCTTCATCGGCGCGACCTACGCGCAGAACTTCAGCGATCGGTTCTCGGCGGGCTTGACGTTCAAAGGCATTTCCGATCAGCTCGGAAAGACGTCTGCGAGCGCCTTCGCCATCGACTTCGGAACCAACTTCCATGCCCAGGCAGCCGGGCGCCCGATTCGGGTGTCGTTCGTGATTTCCAACCTGGGATCGGAGCTCAAGCATCAGGGCTCGGCGCTCGACCAGACGGTTCCGCGGCCCCCCGTGCCGGGGCAGGTGGACGTGCCCCAGGAAAACCAGCCGGCCGAGCTGGCAACCAAGGAGTGGGGGCTCCCCGTGACGTTCCGCGTCGGCGCGTCGCTGGACGCCTTCGCCAACGAGCAGGCCCGCGTCACCGTGCTGTCCGAGTTCACGCAGCCGAACAACAGCCGCGCCGGCTTTTCGGTGGGCGGGGAATTCACGCTGAACGACCTCGGGAAGACCGGCATCTCGGTCGCGGGGCGGGGGAGTTGGACGTACCAGTCCGATAACAACCTCGATGCCGGCAGCACGGCCGGCTTCAGCAGCAGCGCCGGCAACAAGGGCGACGGTCTGGCCGCCGGGTTCGGGGTCGGGTATCGGCGTCCGACGTTCGGGCTGGGCCTCGATTACAGCTACCGCAGCTTGGGTCTGCTCGGTGGCACGAACATGTTCAGCTTCTCGGTCAATTGGTGACGTAGCCGAGAAGAGCTGGGAGAGCGTTGTGGTTGTG
>JBOHSJ010000281.1:0-8615 GCA_050733035.1 Gemmatimonadales bacterium
GCTGTCCGCTGGTCGGGCCTCCCCCTGCGGTTCGCCGCCCCGGCGGGCGGGTGCGCCGGATGCCACGCGAATCCGCATGGCAACCAGTTCGCGGCGCGCGGTGCCCGCGGGACGTGCGAGAGCTGCCACGGCGTGGATGCATTTCGGCCGGCGACGCGTTTCGATCACACCCGCGACGCGGCGTTCTCGCTGAAGGGCGCCCACACCGGCGTGCCGTGCGATCGCTGTCACCGCACTGCCCGCGGCGCGGACGGCAAACCCATCGTCATCTACCGCCCTGTGTCAACGGCTTGCGAGGCCTGTCACCGATGAGATCGATCCTGGTGTCTGGCGTGTTGGGATTGCTGGCGGCCGGGCCTGCGGCCGCGCAGCAATCCAGCAAGAGCCCGCACGGGCCGCTGCAACAGCCGTGCGCGGCGTGTCACGGCTCCGAGGGGTGGGTCCCCGCGCGGATCACAGCCGCGTTCGACCATGCCAAAACGGGATTCCCCCTGGCCGGTGCGCACGCCCAGACGACGTGCCGGTCGTGTCACACGTCGCTCGACTTCAAAGGAGTGCGTGCCGATTGCGCAGGGTGCCACCGGGACGTCCACCGCGGCGAGCTCGGCGCCGAGTGCGCGCGCTGCCACACGCCGCGCAGCTTCCTCGATCGCTCGCGCCTGGCGCGCGCCCATCAGGAAACGCGCTTCCCCCTCACCGGATCGCACGTCGCCGTGGATTGCGAGCGGTGTCACACGCCGACGCAGCAGGGGCGGCTGACGTTCGTGAATCGCGCCACAGAATGCGTCGACTGCCATCGCACGCAGTATGAGGCGACGACGAATCCCGCTCACGCCGCCGGCGGCATTGCAACCGATTGCGTCCAATGTCACGCGACGACGGCGTGGTCACGGGCGCGCTTCAGCCACGCCGGCACCCGTTTCCCGTTGACCGGCGCACATCGCGCGGTTGCGTGCGCGCAATGTCACGGGGACGGCGTCTACACCGGCAAGAGCACGGCGTGCGTCTCCTGTCACCAGCCGGACTACGACGCGACGACCAGTCCAGTTCACTCGACCGCGGGGTTCCTCACGACGTGCCAGGACTGTCACACGACCACGGGGTGGACCGGCGCGGCGTTGAACCACACGTGGTTCCGACTGCCGCACCGTAACGCGGCGTGCGCCGACTGCCACACCAATCCGACGAATTTCTCAGTCTTCGTCTGCACCGTCTGCCACACGCAGGGCGAGACGGATCCGCACCACCGCGAAGTCAACGGCTACGTGTGGAACAGCCCGAACTGCTACGGATGCCATCAGCGATGAGCATCCCGCATCGCGTCGCGGGCCTGCTCGCGTGCCTCGCGGCGCTGGCCGCGCCGGCCCGAGCGCAGGATTCGATCCTGGTCCGGACGGCCAGGGTCACCTATCTCACGAGCGCCTCGGCGTATATCGACGCGGGCAGGGAGGCAGGCGTGCGCGAGGGCGCGCTCGTCCAGGTGATTCGGGGCGGAGCGGTGATCGGCGAGCTCAGAGTCGCGTTTCTCTCGTCGCGCCAGGCCTCGTGCGATATCGTGAGCCAGTCGACGCCAATCGCCGTCGGGGACTTGGTGCGGTTCACGGCCGCCCCCGCCGCCTCGCCGCACCGCGATTCGACGCTCACCGCTCGCCCCGCGCTGGAGACCACCCGGCCGTACCGACCGGCGCTGCGCGGCCGGGCGGGCGCGCACTACCTCGTGGTGGGCCGGGGCGGAGGGGGCGGATTCACGCAGCCCTCGCTCGCCCTCCGTCTCGATGGACGCCCATTTGGTGACGGGCCGATCGCTGTGGCGGTGGACGTGCGCGCCCGGCGCACCGCGAGCAGTGTCGCCGGCGTGACGGCCGTCGACGGGCACGCTCGAGCGTATCAGCTCGCCCTATCCTGGAATGCGCTGGGGTCCGCCAGCCGGGTCACGGTCGGCCGGCAGATCGCGCCCAGTCTCGCAGTCGTCGGCCTGTTCGATGGTGTGCTGGCTGAGCTGAACATGCCCCAATGGAGCGTCGGCGTCTTGACGGGGAGCCAGCCCGAACCGCTGAACCTCGGGTTCGCGACGGACATCGTGGAATGGGGAGGGTATTTGCAGCGCCGCAGCCGGTCCGGCGTGCGTCATCAGTGGTCAACGACGCTCGGGATGAGCGGGTCGTATCAGGATGTCCACGCGAACCGTGAGTTCGCATTCCTGCAGGCGTCGTTCTCGAGCCCCCGTTTCAGCACCTTCGTGTCGCAGGAGCTCGACTACTACCGCGCGTGGAAGCGCTCGCCCGGTATGGCGGCGGTTTCGCCGACCAGCACCTTTGCCACCGCGCGGTATCGCGCCAACGATGGCCTGGAGTTCCATGCCGGTTTCGACAACCGCCGGAACGTTCTCTTGTACCGGGACTTCGTGAATCCGGTCACGACGTTCGACGACGCGTTCCGCCAAGGGGTGTGGGCCGGGGCCAGCCTGCGATGGGGCCGGCGCTATTTCATGGGGTTCGACGCGCGGCAGAGCAGCGGCGGCCCGGCGGGCCGAGCGAATTCGTACACGGCATCGTTCGCCGCCGAGCGGGTGAAATCACTCCCCGTGGGCCTCCGCACCCGGAGCACGTATTATCGAACTCAGCGGCTCGACGGGTGGCTGCTCTCGACCGCGTTCGTGTTTGAGCCGGGGAGTCGCATGCACCTCGAGCTCTCCGGGGGGGCGCGTCTGGAGCATGATCCCTTGGCCCTGCCGGCGCGGGTGACGGTTGTCTGGGGCGGACTCGATCTCGACGTGAATCTGGCTCGCGCATGGTACCTGATGGTCTCGGGAAGCGCGGAGCAGGGCGGTGTCGAGCGAACCAGTCAACTGTACGGCGGTTTCAGCGTCCGCTTTTAGGGAGCCGGTCGCTGATTCCCGCCGTCCGCGACGAACTTCCAGCTCCCGTCCCGCTGCCGTCGCCAGATCGTGAGATACTTGCTGTAGTGGTTGAGGCTCGCAATCTTGGCCTCGCCGACGGTGCAGCCGAGGTCACCCGACTCCGCGATCGCCGCGGCGACCGGCCACCAGTCCAACACCGCGCCGCTCGGGAACCCGTCGAATCCCGCTCCGATCGCTTCACGCCCTTCACTGATCTGTGCGCCACCGCCGAATGAGATCGCGTCATCCGCCGCGTACGCGAGGAATGCGGTCTTGACGCCTTGCGCCACCGACATCGCCGCGAACGCCGAGTCGGCGCGCATCAGCTCGCCGGGGTCGGCGCGGCCACGGACAATCGGGCTGGGTGGCACCGGCCGCGGGGCGGAGACGGAGTCCGTCACCGCCACCGCCCGCGTGCGCGCATATGCCACGATGCGCCAACCGTCCCGGTCCTTCTGCCAGCAAGCGAGATACTTGCCTCGCATTCCTCCCGCGCGCGTCGAGCCGTACGTGTAGCCCAGCCGGCCGTCCGCGGAAACGTCGGCGAATGCCGGTGACCAGGTGAAGTGCTCGAGCGAGTCCGCGGCGTTGAGAAACTCACGGATCTTGTCCGCGCCTCGCAGCAACGGCGCCCCTGGATGCAGATAGGCCGCGCCGTCGGTCAGCGCCGGCCAAAACCCGTTCAGCACACCGGCATCAGCGGTTCTGTCGGAGAGCGTTCGGTCGGCGGCGAGCAGCGCGTCGCGATCAGACGTCCGATCGGCGCTTGCCATGAGCAGGGTGAGTCCGAGCAGCAGGTGTCGCATGGGTTATCCTCCCGTGCCCAATCTGGCCGGAATGCGACAAGCCGCGTAGAGCCGGAGCGTTACAGGAATGTGAAATTCACATACTTCTGACCGCCGCTGCCGCAAGCATCCCCGTACCATGCTACAATGAGGCTCATGAAGCGCGCATTGATCGTTTTCGGCGCTTGGACGGCCGTCGCCTTCCTGTTCGCGATCCAAATGCATTACCAGGTCGTGAGCCAGGGGAACGAGCGTCCCTGGAGCTGGATCATCGCCTGGCAGCTCGCCGGATGGTGGAGCTGGGCGCTGTTTACGGCTCCGGTGTGCGCGTTCGCGGCGTGGGCGGTGCGGATCCGCCGTCCCGTGGCGTTGATCGCGGCTCACCTCCCGATGGCGCTGGCGATCGGGATCGCATGCGCTGGATTCGAGGGGGGCCTGAAGCAGGTGCTCGGGCTCTATCGCACACCCTACACCTTCATCACCGGCATCACCGACTCCGTCGCGAGGTACTGGACGTTCAATCTCCTGGTCTACGCGATGGTCGCGGGACTGTATCACGCCTGGCGCGCGGCCCGTCTCGAAATGCAGCTGGTGCAGGCGCGGCTCGACGCGCTGGTCGGGCAGCTGCAACCCCATTTTCTGTTCAACACGCTGCACACGATCTCCGCGTTTGTCCTCGAAGATCCGAAACAGGCGAACCGCATGATCGCGCGGCTCTCTGAACTGTTGCGGCAGTCCTTCAACCGCGAGCGGGGACCGCTCGTCACGCTCGAGGAGGAGCTGGAGCTGCTCGATCATTATGTCGCGATTCAGGAAGCACGGTTCGGCGACCGCCTGCGCGTCACGTTTCGCGTGGACCCGCGCGCCGCCTCCGCCGTCGTGCCCGCGTTGCTGCTCCAGCCGCTCGTCGAGAATGCGATCCGCTACGGCGTGGTCCCCGATGGAGGCGTCGCGGAAGTCGAGATCGCCGCGACCCGCGAGGGCGATCGGCTCCAGCTAGCCGTGCGTGACAACGGTCCGGGCGTCACGGGCGGGGGCGGGGGGGGCGGCAAGCGCGCCGACGGCAACGGCTCCGGGGGGGAGCGGGGGGGGAGCGGTCTCGGTCTCGCCAACACGCGCGCCCGGCTGCAGGAGCTCTACGGCGCCAGCCATCGGTTCGACCTGACGAACGCGCCCGCGCCGGGCGGGGCGCTCGCGACGATCGAGATCCCCTACTCCGACAATGCGCGCGATCATCGTTGACGACGAAGCGCCGGCTCGGCGGCGTCTGCGCGGCGTGCTGCAACAGATCAACACGGTCACGCGGATCGACGAGTGTGCCAGCGGCCGCGACGCCGTCGAGCTGTTGAGGCGCGGCGTGCCGGATCTCGTCTTTCTGGACATCCAGATGCCGGATCTCGACGGCTTTGCCGTCGCCGCGGCCGCCAGTGAGGAGCGGCCGCCGGCGATCGTGTTCGTGACGGCCTACGACGAGCACGCCGTGCGGGCATTCGAGATTCAGGCCTTCGACTACCTGCTCAAGCCCTTCGACGATGAGCGCGTGATCGCGACCGTGAAGCGGGCGGAGGATTTCCTCGAGTGGCTGCGCCGGGAGCACACCACGGATTCCGGCGCGCCGGTGCTGCGCGGCTTCGGCGACATCACGGTCGATTTCGCCACGCATCAGGTGCGGCGCGGGGGGAAGACCGCCGAGCTGCGGCCGAAGGAGTACGCGTTGCTGGTGGCGTTGCTCCGGCGCGGCGGACGTGTGGCGAGCCGGCTCGAGCTGTTGCGGGAAGTGTGGGGCTACGCCGAGGACGTGCTGAGCCGGACGGTGGACACGCACGTCGCGATGTTGCGCCGCAAGCTCGAGCACGATCCCGCGCACCCGCGCCACATCGTCACGGTTCGAACTTTCGGATATCGGATCGAACGGTAAGGCGGAGCAGGGAGCAGGGAGCAGGTCTAGCGAAACAGCAACCGATCAGCGATGCGCTCGGCGATGGCCTGCGGCTCGCCACTCGACCGATTCGTGAGGATGATGATCGTAAGCCGGCGGTCGGGAAACCGCATAATAGCGTTGCGAAAGCCGCTCGTCTCGCCTGTATGTCGCCACCGATTCACACCGCGATACCGATCGATGAACCACCCGAATCCGTACTCCGTCACCGCGCCGCCGGGCAGCGTGGGCGGCGTGGTCGCCTCCGTCATCGCGGCGGCAGGAACGAGGGTGTTGCTCGAGAGCGCGCGATCCCAGCGCACCATGTCGTCCACGTTCGTGTAGATGCCGCCGTCGCCCAGCGTCGCGCTGGTCACGCTCTGATCGGTTTGCACGAACGAGCCGCCGCGCGGCGAGTAGCCGTACGCGCGCTGCGGCACGGTGTCCCGTCCCTCGACGTGCGCCACGCTCGCGCGCATGCCGAGCGGCTCGAAGATTCTGGTCCGCACAAAATCGGGGAACGACATGCCTGAGGCGCGCGCGACCATGATGCCCAGGAGCACGTACCCGGAATTGCTATAGCAGTAGGTCGTCGCTGGTGGAGAGGACAGCGCGTCCTTCGAGGCCACGAGGGCCAGCACGTCGTCGTCGTTCAGCTGTGTCGTTTGGCTCGCGGGGATCAGTGCCTCGTAGTCCCAGAGTCCCGACGTGTGGTTGAGCAGGTGGCGCACCGTGACGGCGCGCGCCGCGGGCGGCAGCTCAGGGAGGAAGTCGCGCACGGGCTGCTCGTAGCGGAGCTTGCCGTCTTGCGCGAGCAACATCACGGCCGTCGCGGTGAACTGCTTGGATACCGAGGCCAATCGATAATCGGTTTCCAACGCGGCCGCGATGCGGCGATCGAGATCGGCCATGCCGTGCGCGCGCCGGACCACGACTTCCCCGTCGCGGATCACGACCACGCTCGCGCCGGGAACGGCGTTGCCCGTGTACGCCGCGAACAGAGAGTCCACCGCTCGAACGTCGTCAGTCGTCACGCGAGGCTCCCCTCCGGTCGCGCAGGCGGCGCACAGGGCGAGCGTCAGGATTTGGATGCGGCGTACCACGCGTCCCAGGTGTCCTGTGCCGGGCCGATCGTCAGCTGCTGCTGATTGCGCACGAGCGGCATCCTGAGCAGCAACGGCTCCAGGCTGAGCTTTTCCAACCACCGCTCGTCGCCGAGCGTCGCCGAGCGCAGGCCCAGCTCGGCGAACCGCTTCGATTCACGGTCGATGAGCGCGGGTATGCCGAATTTCTGTGCAAAGCGTCGCAGCTCACCGATGGAAGCGGCCTTCTCGTTGAGGTCGACGAAATGCACCTTGATGCGCCGCTCCGCAAAGAAGCGGAGCGCGGCGCGCGTGTCGGCGCTTTTGCGGATGCCGAAGATCTGTACTTCCATCGCGCCGTAATATATTCCGCGCCACCATGAGCCCCAGGTCCAAGATTATCACCGCCGCGGTGCTGTTCTCGACCGGCGGCGCCGCCATCAAGTTCTGCGGTTTCGGAGCGTGGCAGCTCGCCGCGTTCCGGGCGACGATCGCCATGATCACGATCCTGCTCGTGCTGCCGGAAGCGCGGCGGGGGTGGACGTGGCGGACCGTGGTTGTCGGCATCGCGTACGCCGCGACGACGCTATTGTACGTGCAAGCCAACAAGCACACCACCGCGGCGAGCGCGATCTTCCTGCAGGCGACGAGCCCGCTCTTCATTCTACTGCTGGCACCGTTCCTGCTCGGCGAGCACGCGAGCCGGCGCGATCTCCGGCAGATGGCCGTGATGGGTGTCGGGTTTGCGCTGTTCTTCCTCGGGCGGGACCAGGCCTCGATCACGGCGCCGAATCCGGGACTGGGAAACGTGCTCGCGTCAATCTGCGCAGTGACGTGGGCGTTTACCGTGATCGGATATCGCTGGCTCGTAGCCAACGGCTCGTCGGTCGCCACGGCGGCGGTTGCTGGAAACCTGACGGCGGCCGTGGTCGCGTTCGTGATGGCCCAACCGCTCATGGTGGGCCGGCCGGCCGACTGGGCAGTCGTGCTGTTCCTGGGCGTATGCCAGCTGGGGATTCCCTATCTGTTTCTCGCGCGGGCGGTCCCGCAGGTGCGCGCGCTCGAGGTTGGTCTCTTCCTCCTTATAGAGCCGGTGCTGAATCCGATCTGGGCCTGGCTGGTGCATGGCGAGACGCCAGGTGTCGCGACCCTCGCCGGAGGGGTGCTCATTCTCGGCGCGACAGCGGGACGTGTGTTCGTAGACACGCGGCAGGCTCGACGAGAAACGCTCGGATGTGTCTTTTGAACGCCAAAACTATGGCAAGGGCGTCGCGTTCACTGCGGCGTCCGCCGTGGCTAGTCCGGCGCCAGCTGCGTTGGCTGGCCAACTGATCGTGCTCACGACGCCGTTCGGACCCCTGACGTTCCGCGACCCCGCGCCCAGCGGGATTGCGGTCGCCTCAAGAATCGACTCGGCCTGTGCGGCGGTGAGGCCATTATTCTTCTGCGCCATCAATGCAACGATTCCCGCGACGTGCGGTGACGCCATCGACGTGCCGCCGAGGAAGAAAAAGCTCAACATGAGCGTTCCGCTATTCAGCTGGAAGGGCCCGACGACCCATGACCCCGGCGCGGCGACGTCGAGATCCTGCCCTGGTCGCGCCCGACCGGAGAACGGGGCGATGTAGAAATCGGACGCCACTGTGGGATCGGCCACCTGACTATTGAACCACCAGCCGTTATTGCCGAGCGGGCTCCATTCGCCGATCCACCCCGAGGCCGCCGCGGAAATCACCGGCGCGTAGGCGCCCGGAAAACTCATGCCGGCGTTGCCGCCGTTGCCGGCAGCCGCCACGATGATCACGCCACGCGCGATCGCGTAATCGATCGCGGCCCTCTCGACGGCATCGAGACGACCACCACCGAGACTCATATTGATCACGACGGGATGCCCGGCGAGGGCACCGGCCTTGAGATTCGCGATGTAGACG
>JBOHSJ010000282.1:0-3616 GCA_050733035.1 Gemmatimonadales bacterium
GCCCATCCTGGTGCACGGCGACTACGACGTGGACGGCCAGTGCGCCACCGCGATGCTCACGCGCATCCTGCGCGCCGCGGGCGGGACGGTGCATCCGTTCGTGCCGCACCGCATCCGCGACGGCTACGACTTCGGGGCTGCTGGGCTCGCCGAGGCTCAGCGCATCGGCGCCGGGCTGATCATCACCTGCGACTGCGGCATCACGGCGGTCGAGGCCGTGGCGGCCGCCCGCGCTGCCGGCATCGATGTCATCGTGACCGATCACCATCTGCCCGGCGACCAGCTGCCCCCCGCCAGCGCCGTGCTCGACCCGCGGCGTCCCGACTGCAAGTCGGAGGACAAGAACCTCTGCGGCACGGGCGTCGCGTTCAAACTGGCCCAGGCGCTGGTGCAGGTCCTCGGCCTGTCGCCCAATCTGCCGCTGCACTTTCTGGACTATGTGGCGCTGGCGACGATCGCCGACGTCGTGCCGCTCGTGGGCGAGAACCGGATCCTGGTTCGCTACGGCCTCAAGAAGCTTGCCGACTCGCGCTGGGTGGGTCTGCGGGCGCTCATCGAAACGGCGGGTCTCGGCGGCAAGCCGCTCCGCGGCGCGCACGTCGGGTTTATTCTCGCCCCCCGGCTTAATGCCGCGGGACGGATCGGAGACGCGAACGACGGCTTGCGGCTGTTGCTCACCGAGGATCCTAAGGAAGGCGCCGCGCTCGCGCGCGAGCTGGAAACGATCAACGCCCGCCGCCAGGAGATGGATCAGCTGATCCTCGATCAAGCGATCGAGCTGGTGGACAAGACGCTCGATCCGAGCGACGCGGCGATCGTCCTGGGCAACGAGACGTGGCATCCGGGCGTGATCGGCATCGTGGCGTCGCGCCTGGTGGAGCGCTACGGCCGCCCGACCTTTCTCGTGGGCTGGGACGAGGCCGGCGAGTTCGGCCGCGGCTCGGGCCGGAGCATTGCCGGATTCGATCTGCACGGCGCGCTGCATCGTGTGGGGGCGCATCTCGAGAAGTACGGCGGCCACACCATGGCGGCCGGGTTCACGGTCCGGCGCGACCGCTTCGACGCCTTCCGCGTTGCGTTCCTCGCCGTCGCGGGCGAGCTTCTCACGCCCGACGACCTGGCGCCGAGCCAGCGCGTGGATCTGGAGCTGCCGCTCGCGTCCGTGAGTGCGGACCTGGAGCGGCTGATGCGTCATCTGGAGCCGTGCGGGGCGGGCAATCCGGCGCCCGTGTTCGGGGTGCGCAACGCGCGAGCGGTCGGCGCCCGGCGCGTGGGCACGAATCATCTGCGCTTCACGCTCGATGACGGCTCGGCGGTACTGCCGGCGATCGGCTTCCGCTGGGCCGACGCGGTGCCGCAAGACTGGCTCATCAACCCGCTGGATGTGGCGTTCAGGCTCGAACGCGATGAGTGGCAGGGCAGGGTGACGTTGCAGGCACGAGTGGCGAGTCTTGCTCCGCATCATCGCGGGTGAGTTCAAAGGCCGCCGCCTCAAGACGCCGGCGGGACGCACGATCCGTCCCACCGGCGACCGGGTGAAAGAGGCCTGGTTCAGCATCGTGCAGCAGTCGATACCCGACGCGCGCGTGCTGGATCTGTTCGCTGGATCGGGCGCGCTCGGTTTCGAAGCGCTCTCGCGCGGCGCGGTCGCGGTTGACTTTGTCGAGACGCACCGTGCCTCACTGGCGGCCTTACAGGCAAATACCGAGGCGTTGAAAGTGGAGGATCGCGTGACGATTCACCGCATGGATGCAGTGCGGTTCGCCGAGCGGCTGCAGCCGGCGCAGTACGACGTCGCGTTCGCCGATCCGCCGTATGCGACGGGAGCGGCGCAGCGCCTCATGACGCTGTTCCGCCAGACGCCGTTCGCCCGCGTCTTTGCCGTCGAGCATGCGGCCGACACGGCCCTCGTGGGCGACGACACGCGCCGCTACGGCGACACGGCGATCACGTTCGCATACGCGCCATGAAACGGATTGCGGTATACCCCGGCTCCTTCGACCCAATCACGAAGGGCCATGAAGACCTGATCCATCGGTCGCTCGAGTTCGTGGATCAGCTCATCGTGGCCGTCGCGGTCAATGTCTCCAAGCAGCCGCTCTTCTCTCTCGACGAGAGAGTGCAACTCATTCGAACCGCCGTTACGGATAAGCGTGTGGAAGTCCAGTCGTTCGAAGGGTTGCTGGCGGAGTTCGCCAAGAAGGTTGGCGCGTCGGTGATTATTCGTGGGCTCCGAGCGGTCTCGGATTTCGAGTACGAGTTCCAGATGGCGCTGATGAATCGCAACCTCGCCCCGAAAATCGAAACGGTGTTCCTCGTGCCGGCGTTCGATCTCACGTTCGTGAGCTCGAGCCTGGTGCGCGAGGTCGCCCGCTTTGGCGGCGACGTGTCGCCGCTCGTCGATCCCACTGTGCAAAAGGCATTGAAGCGCAAGTTCGCCACGTGAGCTTCCTGGACCGCGTCTTTGAACGGGCGCGGGCGATCAACGCGCGGATCGTGTTGCCCGAGGACGATCCGCGTGTTCACGAAGCGGCACGGAAGATTGCGCACGAAGGCTTGGGCACCGTGATCACGCCGCACGTCGCACGCCACACGTTGGTTGCTTGGCTGCGCTCGCGCCGGCCGGATAAGTTCACGACCGACGCCGCCGCACGGACCGCACTTGAGCATCCATTGGTGCGCGGCGCCTGCCTCGTGGGGTTGGGTGAGGCGGACGTCATGGTGGGCGGCGCGGACTACCCCAGCGCCGATACGATTCGCGCGGCGCTTTGGACCGTGGGTATGGCACCGGGGATCGCGACGGTCTCGGGCGCGTTTTACATGGTCAAAGAGCATGAAGTCCTGACGTTCGCCGACTGCGCCGTGGTCCCCGAGCCGACCGTCGCGCAGCTGGTGGACATCGCCATTGCGTCGGCCCGCGACCGGCGCCGGATCGTGGGGGACGAGCCGGTGGTCGCTTTCCTCTCTTATAGCACGCGGGGCAGCGCCGAGGGCGCGCGCGTGGAGCGGGTGCGTGCTGCCATCACCGAGCTGCGCGGCCGCCAGCCCGATTTCGCGTTCGATGGGGAGCTGCAGGGCGACGCGGCGCTCGTCGCCGACGTGGGTGCCCGGAAGGCGCCGGGATCCGCGGTGGCGGGGCGCGCGAACGTGCTGATTTTTCCCGATCTGGACGCCGGCAACATCAGCTACAAGCTGGTGCAGCGGCTGGGCGGCTGGACCGCGCTCGGCCCGATCCTGCAGGGACTGGCCAAGCCCATCGCGGACCTGTCGCGCGGCGCGACCGCCGATGATATTGTGGACACAGCGGCGATCGCCATTCTCCAAACGCGGAAGGGGTAATCCGGAATGCGGTTCACCCTGAAGAAAGACAAGAGCGGCGTCGTCATCGTCGGCGTGGAAGGCCAGCTCATCGTCGGCAACCGCCAGGAGCTGAAACAGAAAGTCCTCGACGCGCTCGAAGAAGGCTCCCGCAAGTTTGTCATCGACTTCAGTAAGACTGGGTACATCGATTCGTCTGGTCTGGGTGTGCTCGTCTCACTGTCGAAAAAGATCCGCGAACAGGGCGGGGAGCTGCGGCTCGCCGGGCTGAATGCCGATCTGCAGACGCTGTTCGAGC
>JBOHSJ010000283.1:0-3587 GCA_050733035.1 Gemmatimonadales bacterium
TTGCAGCACTTATGGATCTCGTCGAGCGCCATCGCCGAGCACTCGAGGTGCCATCCGGGGCGGCCGCGCCCGAACGGCGCGTCCCACGCCGCGCCGACGGCCTCGTCCTCCGCGTCGGCCTTTTTCCAGAGGGCGAAGTCGCTCGGATCGCCTTTCGCATATTCGTCGCTCGCCACGCGCGCGCCGACCTTGATCTCGCGGCGGTCGAGCTGCGACAGGCGCCCGTATGTCGAGAACTTCGCGATCGCGAAGTAGACCGAGCCGTCCTCTCCTTTATATGCCACGCCACGCTCGAGCAGCCGCGACACCAGCGCGATCATCTGCGGCATGTATTGCGTGGCCGCGGTGTACACGTGCGCCGGCTTGATGCGGAGATAGTCGCGATCTTCGAAGAACGCCTCGGTAAACGGCCGCGTGTGGTCGGTCAGCGACTTGCCCGCCTGGCGCGCGGCCTTGATCGTGCGGTCGTCCACGTCGGTGAGGTTCATGATGTGGAAGACATCGTATCCAGCGTGCTCGAGCCAGCGCCGCAGCAGGTCTTCGAATAGAAACGTCCGGAAATTGCCGATGTGCGCGAAGTTCCACACCGTGGGTCCGCAGGTGTAGAGCGTGACGCGCGGCGGCGCGAGCGGCTGCAACGGCTCGACTCGACGAGTCAGCGTATTGAAGAGAGCAACTTGTGTCGGCGCCATATCGCGCAAAACGTACTAGTGCGCGTCGTGGGTTTCCAGGACGATCTCCTCGAGTGATTTGACGCGGACGCGCGAGGCGCGAACGGCCAGGCGATGCGCCCGGCACAGCGCCAGCGCCGCTTCCACGGTCCGACCCGCCAGCGGCGCCTCCAACCCCTCGTCCGTGATTCGAAAGCCGGGCGGCGGCTCCGGTGGGGGCGCGTCCAGTACCACTTCCAGCACCCGTTCGGCGAGCAGCGATGCGAGCGGTCCCGCGCGAACGACGCGGCCGTTGCGCAGGACCAGCACACGTGCGGCCAGCCGCTCCAGCGCGGCGGGATCGCGCGCGGTCATCAACACGGCGACGCCCGTCGCCGCGAGCCGCGCGAGACGGCCTCGCAAGTCGCGACGCGCGACGGCGTCCAGGCCGGAGAACATCTCATCCAGCACCAGGACTCGGCGGCCGCCCAGGATGGCCTGAGCGAGGTTCAGACGGTGCAGATCGGCTCGGCCCAACGCTTCGATGCGCAGGTCCGCGGCCGGTGTCAGACCCGCCAGCTCGAGCGCTTCGCGAACCAACCCGAGCGGCGGCCGCTCCCCGTTCGCGGCGCAATGCAGCCGCGCGTAGTACACGAGCACCTCGCGGACGGTGAGCGCCCGCGGGAAGACGAGGCTGTCGCCGGCGTAACCGAGCAGGCGGCGCGCGCCGGGCTGAGTGACGGGCTCGCCGCAGACCCGGGCGTCGCCCGCACGGGGCGTGAACGTGCCCGCGGCGACCCGTATCAACGTGGTCTTCCCGGCGCCCGCGGGGCCGACGACACCGGCGACCTCACCCGGCAACAGCGCGAGCGACACGCCTACCAGACCGCGTCCCGTGACGTCACTGAGCGTGAGTGCGTAGTCCGTCATCGGCGCCTCGCTACGAGGCCGCCGCTGAGCAGGATCCCGAGCACGGTCCACGCGACGGCGTGCAGGATCGCGCCAAGATCGCCCGTCGCGATGTCGCGGTAGTGCCAGAGCGCGGGGCCGAGCTCCAGAGCGCTCGCGGCGGCCAGGCGCACGAGACCGGGATGAGCGAGGTCGACAAGGCGTTCGGGCGCGATCGCGCCCGCGACCGCCATAAAAAGGAAGAGAATCGCCCCGGCGCCCGTGCCACAGACGAGCACAAGCGCGAGCGCACAAGCCCCGACGGCCGCCGCTGCGGCGAGCCCCGCCAGCACCGCCGCCGCATGCCACCCCACGGCGAGCGCGCAGGCGAGCGTCATGATCGCCGCCGGGACCACAACCGTCACCCAGCGGCCCGTCGCGATCGCGAGGCCCGTGGTGGGATGCGTGAGCGCGACGCTTAGAGCGGCGCGTTCAGCCTCGCTTCCCGCCGCGGCGGCAGCGCCGACGATCGAACCCAGCGCACCCGCCTGCATTGCGACGGTGAAGGGATCGAGACCGCGTCCGTTTAACCAGATGAGGGCGGCGCCCAGAGCGAGCAGGGAGACACCGAGTCGCGTGCGGACGAGACGCGGTGGGACGAGCGACCATTCGGCGTGCACGCAGTGCAGGAATCGCATGGCGGCACGATAGGAAATGAAACGGAATCAAATCATCGCGTCTACCGGACGACCATCGCCTCTCGTGCAATCGCATCGACCAACGGCGTCGAATCAAACCGCACCGGATCGGTTGCCGGCAGCCCTGTCTCTTCCGCGGCGCGCGCGACCGCCTCGCGTGCCGCCGCTTCATCCATGTCGAACGTATTGAGGCAGATGCCGATCACTTTCGTGGGATGCACCGGGTGCGCGGCCCGCTCGTAGATGTCGATCATCTCGACGTACGAGGGGATCTTCACCCACGGCTCGCGGCCGTGATAATCGCCGATGTAGTCGCGCGTCACCTGATGGCAGAGCATGAGCGCGTCGGGGCAGGAGCCGTGCAACAAGCCGAGCGTCACGCCCGAATAGCCGGGGTGGATCAAGCTGCCCTGCCCCTCCACGAGCACGATGTCGTGGTCCTTCGCGCCTTCCATCGTGATCTGCTCCGCGGCGCCCGCGATGAAGTCAGCCACCACGGCATCCACGGCGATGCCCCACCCCTCGATGAAGATCCCCGTCTGACCGGTGGCAACGAAGCTGGTCCGGTGCCCGCGCTTCACGAGCTCGTCGCGCAGCTGCAGCTGCGCCGTCATCTTGCCGACGTTGCAGTCGGAGCCGACGGCGAGCACAACCAGCGCATCCACCTCGGCGGCGCGACCGTCCGCGATCGGCAGGTCCGGCGGCGGGCGGCGCGCGTCGAGAATGCGCACGCCGCGTGCCTTGGCGAGCGGGCCGAGCTCGGGATCGTCGCCGATGAACGTGTGCAGGCCACTCCAGATCTCGAGCTTCCGCTCGATCGCGGTGCGCAACCAGCTCCTCCACTCGTCGGGCAGCTTCCCGCCGGCGGGCGCGATGCCGATGAGCACCGCCGTCGCGCCCTGGCCTTGCGTGATGCCACGCTCGAAGTCGCCGACGACGGGAATCCTGCCGCCGAATCCCAGCACGTCCTGCACCGTCTTGCCCGCCTGCTTGCGGTCGAGCACGGCGACGATGCGCTCAGGGAAATAGCGAATGCACGAGTTGGCCGTCTTGGAGGTGAGCGGACCGAATGCGCCGTCCGCGATGATGAGGAACCGGTGCTGCGGGCGGGGGGACGTCATTAGACCGAGCTCGCGACGCGCCGGCGCTCGACTCCCGTCCACTCCCCGGTGGGACGTAACACCGCGGGCTCGGCGCCTGCCGACTCGCCGTAGATCTCGCCGTGCAGGATGTGGCGAATCAGCACCATCGTGACGCAGAGAACCGGGACCGCAACGATCAAGCCGATCGCGCCCAGCAGCGTGCCCATCACGAGCACGCTCGAGATCGTGAGCACGGGCGGCAGATCGAC
>JBOHSJ010000284.1:0-11367 GCA_050733035.1 Gemmatimonadales bacterium
CCGGGGGGGGGCGTCCCGCCGACCGTCCCCGGCGAGGCGCCGCGCCGCTCGGTGCTCTCCGCGTTGCTCGTGTGGCTGATCATCGTCGGCGCGGTGTTCGGCGGCGGCGGGTTCTACGCATACAAGAAGGGGCTGATTTTCGCCAAGCCCCCGGCGGCGCGCGACTCGACCCAGGTCGCCGCGGGGGATACGACGAAGCGCGCTTCCGACTCGAGCGGCGGAACGGTGGCGCCGCTCCCCGCCCCCCCGCCACTGGCGGCGGGCGCGCCGGGGCGCCTCGTGCTGCAAAACGTCCCACAGGGCGCGAGCATCAGCGTCGAGGGCCAGCCCGTGCGCGGCAGCCAGGTCGATTTGCCGGCCGGCATTCACCAGCTGACCGTGCGGGCGGCCGGATACCGCACGTACAACCGCCAGGTGATCATCACACCGGGCGAGACCTATAACGTGCGGCTCAACATGCAGGAGAGCGACGAGGGCGCCGGCCCGTGCGACCAGTTCGGACCGGCGTACAACCAGGACAACCTCTGCTTCGACAGCCGCCCCGTGCCGCTCTCGCCCACGCTCATACCGGTGTCCCAGGACGCGCCCATCTTTCCCCGCCAGGCGATCCTGCTCGTGCGGGTCTCGCGGAACGGGACGACGATGGAAGCGCGCGTGTACGTCCCGTCCAACGTCGAGACTTTCAACAACGAAGCGCTCGACATGGCGCGGAACCTCCGCTGGAACCCGGCCCAGAAGAACGGCGAGCCTACCGAAGCGTGGGTGCAGTGGCCGTTCCAGCCGGTGCGGCAGTAATCCACACGTCCAAGATCCACGCGACGGCATTCATCGCGCCGAGCGCGGTCGTGCTGGGTGACGTGACGCTGGGTCCCCGCTCAAGCGTGTGGTATCAGGCCGTGCTGCGCGGCGATATGGCCCCGATCGTGATCGGGGAGGCGAGCAACCTTCAGGACGCGACAATCGTGCATGTGGATGAAGGAAAGCCCGCGCTGATCGGCGCGCGGGTGGGCGTCGGGCATCGGGTGATTCTCCACGCCTGCACGGTTGAGGATGACTGTCTGATCGGGATGGGGAGCATCCTCCTCAATGACGTGCATGTGGGCACGGGGAGCGTGATCGCCGCCGGCGCCGTCGTGCCTGAGGGGATGCGCGTCCCGCCCGGTTCGCTCGTCATGGGGGTGCCGGCGCGCGTCACCCGCAAGGTGGACGACGTGTTGCGCGAGCGCATCCGCGGCACGTGGGAGCACTACGTCGCGGAAGCCGAGCGCCACCGTCGCGGGACGTTTCCCGTCGAGCGAACAACTTTGTGATGTTGATACTCGGAGTGCGAGACGCGCCAACACGAGTCCTCAGTCTTGCCCGGCTCCAATCACAAGCCTACCTTGGGCCTCCACGTTCGATTAACTTCCTAAATTCCACTCGAAACGCCGTGAGCTGTGCATGACCGCATCTGATGCCCGTCATAGTCTCGATCTGAACGCCAACGCGCTCACCGTACTCGAACGCCGGTACCTGGTGAAGGACGACCAGGGCAAGCCGGTGGAGCAGCCGTCAGACCTGTTGTGGCGGGTCGCGCGGACCATTGCGGCACCGGATCGGACGTATGGGGCATCGGAAAAGGCGGTCGCGAGCCTGGCCGAGACCTTCTTTGAGCTCATGGCCACGCGGGTGTGGATGCCCAACTCGCCTACCTTGATGAACGCCGGGCGTCCCTTGGGACAGCTGTCGGCCTGCTTCGTGCTTCCCGTAGAAGACGCCCTCTCCAACGGCCGCTCGGGCATCTACGACACACTGCGCGCGATGGCGCTGGTGCACCAGTCGGGCGGCGGGACGGGATTCTCGTTCTCCAGGCTGCGTCCCAAGAACGACGTGGTCCGCTCGACCATGGGCGTCGCATCAGGACCCGTGTCCTTCATGAAGCTCTATGACGCTTCCACCGACGTGGTGAAGCAAGGTGGGACTCGGCGGGGCGCGAACATGGGCATCCTGCGCGTGGACCATCCGGACATCATGGACTTCATCCACTGCAAGGACGATCTCACCCAGGTGACGAATTTCAACATCTCGGTGGCGGTCACGGATGCGTTCATGCAGGCGCTCGAGGCGGGGAAGTCCTACGACCTGATCCACCCGCGCACCGGCAAGGTGGTCGGCCAACTCGACGCGGGTGACGTGTTCAAGCAGATCGTGCACGGCGCCTGGAAAACGGGCGAGCCGGGCGTGTTCTACATCGACCGCGCCAACCACTACAACCCCGTGCCGCACCTCGGCAGCTACGAGGCGACGAACCCGTGCGGCGAGCAGCCGCTGCTGCCGTACGACGTGTGCAACCTCGGCTCGATCAACGTCGGCCTGTTCGTCAAGAACGGTGACGTCGATTGGGACGGCCTGCGCACGGCGGTGCATCTGTGCACGCATTTCCTCGACAACGTCATCGACGCGAACAAGTACCCGCTCGCCGAGATCGCCGACCTGGCGAAGCGCATCCGCCGTATCGGGCTGGGGATCATGGGCTGGGCCGATCTGCTGGTGCATCTCGGGATTGCCTACGACTCCGTGCAGGGCGTCGCGCTGGGCCGGAAGCTGATGGAGTTCATCGACGAGGAATCGAAGGTCGCGTCCGAGAAGCTCGCCGAGCAGCGCGGTCCGTTTGCCGAGTGGGAGCGCTCGATCTGGGGTCCCGACGCCATGTGCGCGCGCAACGCCCGCGGCGAGCGCATCCGCCCGATGCGGAAACTGCGCAACTGTAACCTCACGACGGTGGCCCCGACCGGCACGATCTCGATCATCGCCGGCTGTTCGTCGGGGATCGAGCCGCTGTTCGCCGTTGCGTTCATGCGCAATCAGGCCGGCGTGCTGATGCCCGACGTCAACGAAGACTTCGTCGCGATCGCCAAGCGCGAGGGATGGTACTCCGACGACCTGATGAAGCAGATCGCCGAGGCGGGCCACATCCACTTCGACGCCGTGCCGGCGAAGTGGCAGCGCGTCTTCGTGACGGCGCACGACGTGACGCCCGAGTGGCACATCCAGATGCAGGCCGCGTTCCAGGACTTCACCGATTCGGCGATCTCCAAGACCTGCAACTTCGGACACGACGCCACGGAGGAATACGTCGAGCAGATCTACCGCTACGCCTACCAGCTCGGTTGCAAGGGTGTGACGGTGTATCGCGACGGCGCACGTGAGAACCAGGTGCTGTCCACCGGCTCGACGGCGAAGAAGGTGACGGAGAACGCAACCGGGGCAGGGAAGGACGCACTCGCGGAAGCGCTCAGCCGCATTGCCGAGCTGGAAATCGAACTGCATCTCACGAAGGACCGGCTGCACGACGTCGAAGCCGAGAACCTGCAGCGCCGCGCCAAGCGCTCGCGTCCCGATCTGCTCAAGGGCTCGACGCGCCGGGTCGAGTCGCCGCTCGGCACGATGTACGTGACGATCACCGAGGACGACAGAGGCCAGCCGTTCGAGGTCTTCATGTCTCTCGGGAAGGCGGGCGGCGCGTTGATGGCGGACGTGGAGGCGATCGGGCGCCTGATCTCCCTGGCGTTGCGCTCAGGCGTTCCCCTACCGGAGATCTACCGGCAGCTGCGCGGCATCTCGTCGGACCGCGCGGTGGGCCTCGGCCCGAACAAGGTGATGTCGGTCCCCGATGCGATCGGTATCGCGATCGAGAAATGGATGCAGGACAAGCAGGGTGTGCAGCAGGACCTGCTCGCTCCCGCGCCCGAGGTCGTGCCCGCCTCGGGCGGCGAAGCCACCCTCCGGGCGATGCGCGGGCCGGAGCAGGACTTCATCGGTGCGTGCCCGGACTGTGGGTCGCAACTGGCGTTTATCGAGGGATGTGCTAAATGTCACGTGTGCGGGTTTTCCGAGTGCGGATAATCCCGAAGCGACCGCGGTAGCTGTGACTCCAGTCACGACGGTCACTTGACGATGAGGGTAGTCTAGAGACCATGGAAAGCAGCCACCGGATGGTTACGCCGACCCGACTCCAAGTGAAGGGATGGGCGCGTGTCGGTCCCGCCGGCGCGCACACCCTGCGGCGTGGCGCCTGGTACCCCGTCGTTCGGATCTCCTCGAGCAACATCGTCGTCCTCGACGTGAACCGGCACAATGTGCCGGTGGACCGGCGATTCCTCGAGATTCGCTATCATCCGCCCGAGCGGTGGACGATCGTGCGTTGCGAGCCCCGCGTCATCGAGCGGCTCGGCCGGATCTTCCCGCTCACGTACGCCGTGTGCCCGGCCTGCCGCCATCGGCAGGGGATCGAGGCGCGCACCAACGAGATGACGTGCGATCGCTGCAAGAAAACGGCGACGATGGCCTGGGACGAACTATCCTGACGCCTTTCGTTTAGAGCAGTGCGATGAGATCACCCAGCGACACAGTCCCCACCCCTTCACCCACGCAGTAAAACCCTCTCATACCATGGTCGAGAAACTGAAGATGCCTTTTCAGCTCCTCCGGCTCGACCTGTTTTCCGAGTGCCCAGCCTGTAAACGGCCGGCACGGGTGCGCGACCTGGAGCACTTTCAGCCGGACTCGTTCCGTGCCGTCGGGCGCGAGAATCGCGACGCCGCCGGCCAGCTCGTCGTAGGTGAATCGCCGGTCGCTGGTCGCGATGATATTCTCGCCGGCGCACCCCACATCCATCCGGTCGCCGAAGTGGTCGCGCATCGCCGCATAGTGCGACGTAAATCCGAGCGAGATGCCGTGGAGGCCATCTTCGTTTTTCGTGGAGGGGTGCGCGCGGTGGTGCACATCCACGATCCACGTCCCGTCGGGGCCTCCACCGAGCGCGCCGTCGGGTGTGACATTCAGCGCCGGGACGGCGAGGAGTGGAGCGGGGTCGTACGAACGCGTGGGCTTCTCGCCCCGCTTGAGGGAACCGCGTTGGATTTGCAGCCGAGCGACCGTGCCGATTGTGCGCATAACGCAATTTAGCGCGATGTGCTACATTGGGCCCGCTCATGGCTCGTCCCCGCGGGTGGGCCCGCTGCCTCGACAACGTTGCCGACGTCCTGCGTCGGGGCGCGTGGTACCCCATCGTCGATGAAACCACCGACGGCAAGGTCGTCCTGGAAGTCCGCAAGAAGCCGGTGCGTATCAGCCGCATCGACGTCGCGGTGCGCGACACGCCGCCCGATCAGTGGAGCGTCGTCACTCGCACCGGCATCCTCCGCCCTACCCTGGGCGGCAGGGAAGGGGAGGAGGTCACCACTACATACGCCGTCTGTCCCCATTGCCAGGAACGGGAGGATTTCACGGGCAAGCCGGAGAAACTGAAGTGCGATCGCTGCAAAAAGGAGTCGAAGGTCGACTGGTCGGAAACCTGCTGACGCTCCCCCCGAAAACCCAGTGCTTGCGGCCATGAAGTTATTTAGTATGTTAACTATCAACATGTTAACTATATGCCGGACCGCTCCGAGCTCGCGCTGCAGCTGACCGACGCGGTCGCGGCCGCCTACCAGGCGATCGAGCGCGCCGGCAACCGGGCCTACAAGAGTTTTGGACTGTCCCAGCGCGCGCACGCGGCCATGTCGGCGGTGGACATGGGCGGTCCTGACGGGGCGCGGCCCAGCGACGTCGCGCGCGAGCTAGGGGTCTCCAGGGCGGCTGCGACGACGTTCATCCAGCGGCTCGAGACCAAGGGCCTCGTCGAGACCACCACCGATCCGGACGACGACAGAGGCGTACGCGTGACGCTTACGCGCCACGGTCTGGAGGTCCTGCTGCGTGTTGGGCAGCTGGAGCGGCGGCTGGCCGCCCGCACAATCGAGGGGATGCCCGCCTCCGCCATGGCGCGGACGATTCACGTGCTGCAGGAGCTGCGGCAGCGGCTGCAGCAGAAGTCGCTCGAGGTGGTGCGCTGAGCGTGTATACAGATGTGCGAATCTTTATGCAGCCGGCAGCAGTCGGCCGTCTGCTAACTGTCACTTCACGTCTTACTTCAACAACGTTCGATAGACGTCTTTCATTCAACGTCTTACTTCGACGTCTCGTTGGCGCACTGTCGCTGCGATCCAGGGCTCTGGGGTTCGTTCCATTCTGCCCAGTTTTCCACATCTCCGGGCGCGCGTGCATTTGTGGATAACCAATCAAACGGTGCCGCAATGACTCGCCGCACCAAGATCGTTGCGACGCTGGGGCCGGCCACCGGCAACGAGTCGGCCATCAGCGCACTGCTGCAGGCCGGCGCCAACGTCATCCGGATCAACGCCTCCCATGGCACGCCGGAATTGCGCGACGAATGGATCGCCGGCACGCGCCGGGCCGCGAAGCGCGCGGCCATGCCCGTCGCCGTGCTCCTCGATCTCCAGGGTCCGCGCATCCGGGTCGGGGACCTATCCTCGCCGCGCGAGCTGACCGCTGGCCAGCAGGTCGTCTTCGCGCCTGAAGAGGTCGCCACGGGCGACGAATTGCCGACCACCTACGAAGGCCTCTCCGCGGACGCCCGGGTAGGCTCGCGCATCCTGCTCAACGACGGCCTGCTCTCAGTCGAGGTGACGGGTGTGGACGCGCCGCGCGTGCGTGGCCGCGTCGTGGACGGCGGCATCCTCACCGCGCACAAGGGGATGAACCTCCCCGGGGTGCACGTCTCGGCGCCGGCCCTCACCGACAAGGACCGCGAGGACGTTCAGCACGCGATCAAGGCCGGCGTGGATTACCTCGCGCTGTCGTTCGTACGCCGGGCCGAGGACATCGAGGAGCTGCGAAAACTGGTTCCCGGCACGATCAAGCTGGTGGCGAAGATCGAGAAGGCGACGGCGCTCGAAACGCTCGACCGAATTGTGGCGATGTCTGACGCGGTGATGGTGGCACGCGGCGACCTCGGCGTGGAGCTGCCGTTCGAACAGGTGCCGCTCGTCCAAAAACGGCTGATCAGCGAAGCCAACCATCAAGGGAAGCCGGTCATCACGGCCACCCAGATGCTCGAGTCCATGGTGCACAACCCCCGCCCCACGCGCGCCGAGGCCTCGGACGTCGCGAACGCGATTCTCGACGGGACGGACGCGGTGATGCTGTCGGCCGAGACCGCTGTGGGGCAGTATCCGGTCGAGGCGGTGCGGGCCATGGACCGGATCATCCGCGAAATGGAGCGCCACCCGTTGCGGCATCGCGAGGAACGGCGCGTGACCACCGGTGCAGTGGCGACCGAGGACGCGATTGCGTGGGGCACCCATGCCGTCGCCCGCATGCTGAAGACGCCGCTCATCGTTACCCTGACCAAGGGCGGCTTCACCGCCCGGAAAGTGGCAGCGCTGCGCCCGCCCGTTCCGATTCTCGCGGTGACGACCGCGCCCACGACGTACCATCAGCTCGCGCTGGTGTGGGGCGTGGTGCCGGTCCTGGTGGATCACGTGCCGGGATACGACGCGATGCTGGAAGTGGTGCGTGGCCTCATTCTCAAACGCGGGTTGGCGAAGCCGGGGGACTGCATCGTGACGACCGCCGGACTGCCGTGGGACGTCTCGGGCAGCACCAACCTGATCAAGGTCGAGCGGGTGTGAAGTGCGGCTGATCTTTCTCGGCACCGGCACGTCGTTCGGCGTGCCGCAGATCGGCTGTCGATGTCGCACCTGTACCTCCCCCGACCCACGTGACCGGCGCACCCGCAGCGGCGCACTCATCGAGACGCGAGGCAAACGATTCCTGATCGACACGCCGCCCGAGCTGCGGCTGCAGCTGGTCGCCGCCGGCGTCGATCACGTTGACGCAGTGCTGTTCACGCACGGCCACGCCGACCACGTCCATGGCATCGACGACCTGCGCGCCCTCTCGGTGCGCCAGGGGGCGATGCTGCCGGCGTACGGCGCGCGCGACACGATGGCCGAGCTCGCCGCGAAGTTCCCCTATATCTTCGATCCGTCCATCGTCGTGCCGCTGGGCACGAGCAAGCCGGAGCTGGCGGCACACGTCCTCGAACCCGGCACGAAGGTTACGATCGCCGCCGTGCCGGTCCTGCCGCTGGCGCTGCCGCACGGCGAGCATGTGGTCTTTGGATATCGCTTCGGTGACGTTGCGTATCTGACCGATGTAAAGGTGGTCCCGGAGAGTGTGATGGAGGTTCTGAAGGGTCTGGAGGTTCTGGTACTGAATGCGTTGCTCTCCCGCCCGCATCCGCTGCACCTTTCCATCCCCGAAGCCGTCGCGGCGGCGCAGCGCATCGGCGCGCGGCGCACCTATTTCACGCATCTGACGCACGAATTCACGCACGCGGCGCTGGCCGCGATGCTGCCCGCGGGCATCGCGCCCGCCTCTGACGGACTGGTTATCAACGTTGACGGGGCATAAATTCCGCCCGCAGGAGGCTTCCCGTGGCTTTGCAATCGACGCTGACACAATTCGATGACCCGGCGGTCCGCCAGAGCGCCGCGATGGACGAGCTCGTGCGCGAGGCGGTGTTCGGCAACGAGGACGCGAAGACGCGCGCGCGCTGGCTGCTGTGGGAGATCGGGCAGCGCGCCGGCGTGCGGCCCGCCTCCATCCACGAGCTGTACATGGCGCGCGGCCGCGGGGAGGTGCCGCCGTTCACCACCCCCGCGATGAATGTGCGGATTCTGTCCTACGACACGGGGCGCGCGATCTTCCGCGCGGCGAAGCGGCTCGACGCCGGCGCGATTATTTGCGAGATCGCCCGCAGCGAGATCGCCTACACCGACCAGCGCCCCGCGGAGTATGTCGCCGTCATGACGGCGGCCGCCCTGCGGGAAGGGTTCACGGGGCCGCTCTTCATCCAGGGTGACCACGTCCAGGTCAACGCCAAGAAATACGCGGCTGACCCCGAGGCCGAGCTGAAGGCGTTGCGCGCGCTGATCGAGGAGGAGCTGCACGCCGGCTTCTACAACATCGACATCGACACCTCCACTCTGGTCGATCTTTCGAAGCCCAATCTCGAGGAGCAGCAGCGCACCAACTACGAGCGCGCCGCCGAGCTGACGCAATTCATCCGCGACCGCGAGCCGGACGATGTCACCACGTCCGTCGGCGCGGAGATCGGCGAGGTCGGCGGCAAGAACAGCGATGTGCACGAGCTGAAAGCGTTCATGGAGGGCTACCACCGGACGCTGAAAGAGCTCGGGCACCACGCCGGCATCTCCAAGATCTCCGTACAGACGGGCACGAGCCACGGCGGTGTGGTGCTGCCCGACGGTACGATCGCGAAAGTGCAGCTCGACCTGCAGGCGCTCAAAGCGCTGTCGCACGACGCGCGGGTGAAGTACGGGCTCGGAGGCGCGGTGCAGCACGGCGCATCCACCCTGCCCCCCGAAGCGTTCTCGCAGTTCCCGGAGTGCGAAGCGGTCGAGATCCACCTGGCGACGAACTTCCAGACGATCGTCATGGACCATCCGGCGCTGCCCGGGGACCTGCGCCGCGAGGTGAACGAGTGGGTCAAGTCCGAAGCGAAGGAAGAATGGAAGAAGGGTGACACCGAGGAGCAGTTCATCTACAAGAGCCGCAAGAAGGCGATCGGTCCGTTCAAGCAGCGGTTCTGGGACCTGCCGGAGGGCGTGCGGGCGGCGATCGGCGCCGATCTCGAAAAGACGTTCGCGTTTCTGTTCGAGCAGCTGCGCGTGAAGGGCACGCGCGCGGCCACGGACCGGTACGTCAAAACGAAGCTCGCGTCGCACGCCGCGCCGCGGGCCGCGCTGGTGGCGGCGCCGGATGACGCGGAGGCGGGCGAATGAGCGAGCGTGGGGGGGGCGGGTTCGGCGCGTTCCTGTTCGGCATCGTCCTCGGCGCGGTGGCGGGGTTTGTGTTTGCGCCGACCGAAAGCGGTGAGAACACGCGCCGCAAAGTGACCAAGGGGCTGCGCAACCTGAAGGAGCTGGCCGGGGAGAAAGTGGACGAGGTGCGCGGGCTCCTGAAGGAAGCCGAAGAAGAGGCGCAGGAGTCCGAGGAGTCCGAGGAAGAAGAGGACGAAGAGCCGGAGCTCACGACCCGCGAGCAGTTGCGGCGCCGGCTGGAGGCAGCCCGCCGCCGGCGCGCCCGCTCGCCACGCCCCTCGGTACCGCCCGCCACGGAGGAGGAGGACGAGCCCCTCGCGTGAATGGGGCGAGCGGGGGCGAGGGCGGCTGGCATCGGACGGTCACCGGCGTCATCCGCCGGACGCTCGAAGCGGCCTACGAAGACAACATCCCGTTTCTCGCCGGCGCTCTCGCGTTCGATATCCTGCTGACCGCTATTCCCTTCGTCGGGCTCGTCCTGGCCGTCGTCGGTTACCTCGTCGAGTATCAAATCGCGGTCCAACAGCTGAACGTCCACGAGCTGCTCGAGCGCTTTCTCCCGGAGTCGAGCGGGGGAGAGGCGGGGCAGTTCGGCTTCATCGAGCGCGCGCTGAGCGACCTGGTCGCGCGCCGCGGGCACCTCACGATCCTGGCCGCGCCCCTGTTCCTCTGGTTCTCGACTCGTATGTTCGGGGGACTGCGGGCGGCACTGAATGAAGTCTTCGATACCGAGGAGAATCGCCCTTGGCCCGTTGCCAAGCTCACCGATCTCGCCATGGTATTCGTCGCGGGGACGTTGTTTCTGGCCAACGCGTTCGCGTCCACGAGCCGGGGCTTTTTCTCCCAGCTCGCGTCCCTCGTGTTCAGCACCTTGCTCTTCTTCATGATCTTCAAGTTCCTGCCGAGCCGGCGGATCTACTGGCGCACGGGCGTCGTCGCGTCGCTGTTTTGCGCCGTGGCGTTCGAGATCGCCAAACGGCTCTACGCGCTGTATGTGGCGCGGTTCGTGACGTTCGACCACGTCGCCTCGGACGCGAACCTCATCGGCTTCCTGCTGTTCATTCTCTGGATTTACTACACGGCGTACATGTTCTTGCTGGGCGGCGAAGTGGCGGAGACCTACGATCTGATGCGGATGCGACGCCAGCAACGCGTGCGGCTCGGATGACGCCGCCCCCCGCCCCCCCCGCCCGCCCCGCCCGCCCCGCCCGCCCCGCCCCGATCGATCTTCGTTCCGATACCCTCACCAAGCCCTCACCCGCCATGCGGCGCGCCATGGCGGAGGCGGAGGTCGGCGATGACGTCTACGACGGCGACCCCACCACACGCCGGCTCGAAGCACGCATCGCCGAGCTGCTGGGCACGGAGGACGCGCTCTTCTTCCCGTCCGGAACCCAGGCCAATCAGACCGGCATCGCGCTGCTGGCGGAGCGGGGAACCGAGCTGCTCATCGAAGCGAACGCGCATCTCGTCCACTACGAGCTCGCCGGCATGGCGGTGATTTCGGGCGTCCAGATCCGGCCGATCGTGACGCCCGACGGGCTGCTCACTCCCGAGCTGGTGCGAAACACGTTGCGCGCGCCGTCCCCGCACCTGCCGCGCGCCACCGCCCTGGCGATCGAGAACAGCCACAACG
>JBOHSJ010000285.1:0-2390 GCA_050733035.1 Gemmatimonadales bacterium
CATTGAAGCCGCTGGTGCGGATCCCGGCTCGCTGGGAACCGTTGGCCGGCCCAGGCAAGGCAACATCCGTGGCCAATCTGTCCGACCTGCGTGATCTGTGGCCGCGGATCGCGGCCGCCAACCTGCCGATTCTCGCGCAGGAGCTCGTTCCCGGCGATGAGGCCTGCATCGAGAGCTACCACGCGTACGTCGACGAGCGCGGCAACATCGTGGGCGAGTTCGCGGGGAAGAAGATCCGGACGTGGCCCGTTTCGTATGGCGACAGCACAGCCCTCGAGACGAGTGATGCGGCGGACGTGCTGCTGCTGGGCCGCTCGATGGTCAAGCGGATGAAGTTTCACGGCGTCGCGAAGTTCGATTTCAAACGCGGTCCCGACGGGCGACTGCGCCTGCTCGAAGTGAACCCCCGTTTCAACCTCTGGCATCACCTCGGTGCCGTCGCCGGCGTGAACCTCCCCGCACTCGTTTATGGCGACCTCATCGGTGCACCACGCCCCATCATAGGGCCCGCTCAGCCGGGAGTGCGCTGGTGCAAGCCGTGGAAAGACAAGTCCGCGGCCCGCGCGTCAGGCATGTCCTTTGCCAAATGGATGCTCTGGGTTTCCCAGTGCGAGGCCAAAAGTGGGCTCGCGTGGGACGACCCGTTCCCATTGATCGGCGCCACTGTCCGTCGAGGGATAGAAGCGCTGGCACAGACCGCACGGCGCACGAAAGAACCGCCGCTGACGCTTCGCAGCGTCAAGGAGTAACGAATGAGACCTGCCATGATGCTGCTACTGCGCGCCCTCGTGGTCCTGGGCGCTGTGCTCGCGGTCATTTCGTGCGGCTGGGCGACGCCGCTCGAGCCTCAGAAGGAAGACGGGCTCGCGGGCGGCTCCAATGCCGAACTCTGTCACACGATGGCTCTGTCGAAGTCTTGGGCGTCCGTGCCGGCTGCCGGCGGCACGATCGCCAGTTCCGGCGCCGGCTTGTGTCTGTAATTCGATTCCCGTTCCTCATCAAGGAGAGATGTATGACGGTCACACCCCGCTTCATGGTACGCGCCGCGCTGGTGCTCACGGCTGGCGGCGTGATCGGCGCCTTCGGCGCTTGTAAGGACGGCTCCGGCCCGACCCCACCGCCCCCGCCCCCGCCGCCGCCCGGTATCGCCGCGCCGACGGGGTTGACCGCGACGGCTGCATCGCAGACGCGCGTCGACTTGGCGTGGACGGACAACGCCACGAATGAGACCGGTTACAAGGTCGAGCGCTGCAGTGGCGCGGGCTGCACGAACTTCGCGCAGATCGGCGTCAACACGGCGGCCAACATTGCCGTCTTCGCCGATACGTTCGGAATCGCCGCTTCGACGCAGTACAACTATCGCGTCGCGGCCTTCAACGCGGCCGACACGTCCACGTTCGCGACGGCTACTGTCACGATCGGGTCGCCACCGCCTCCCGCCGGGTTCGTCATGGTCGGCGCTGGTGAACTCACGACGTGCAACAGCACAGTCGGTCCGCAGGGGACCGCCGCGCTGGTCAAGGGCATTTTGGACGCCGACACGAGCGCGATCGCGTTCACCGTCGGCAATAACCTCGCCGACATGGGTGCCGGCACCACGTTCCAGAGCTGCTTCGTGGGCAAGGGTTGGGATGCGTTTAGGTCCCGGACCTGGTACGCAATCGGTACCGGCGACTTCGGCACCGATCGTGGACCCGATGGCGTGTACGGCTACCTCGCCGACCGGACCGGTCCGGCTCACAAGGGCTGGTTCTCATTCGACAAGGGCAACTGGCACATCGTCTTCCTGAACACGTCCGATTGGGAGCATGGCGCGGCGTCGACGTTCGGCGTCACGGACGGCGACCCCGTTACACCCGGCGTGCAGGAAACTCAGGTTCCGTCGGAACAGGCCGACTGGCTCGTTGCAGATCTTCAGGCGAACACCAAGCCGTGTATCGCGGTGATCTCGTGGGAGCGGCGCTTCTACACCACGGGCACCGGCGAGCTCGGCAAGCAATTCAATATGGTGCGCATGGGCAGCACCATGAAGCAATTCGGCGTGGACATCCTGATCAGCGCGAAGGACAAGCTGTATGCGCGCTTTGCCCCGGCCGATTCTCGCAGTGGCAGCGCCGACCCGACTGGCTTCCGTCAATTCATCGTCGGAACCGGTGGCCGGTCGTTCGACAATCCCGGTGGACCCGCAACTCCGGCTCTGCGTGAGGCCCAGATCGCCAATCAGTGGGGCGTGCTGAAACTGACGCTCGGCGACGGCAACTATAGCTGGGAATTCCTCAATTCAACCCCGGGTGGTCCGACGGATAAGTCCGACGCCCCCGTGGCCTGTCACTAAGCGAAGGTTTGGGGGCTCCGATGGTGCGATTCGACGGCCGTATGCTGGCGGTGGC
>JBOHSJ010000286.1:0-4147 GCA_050733035.1 Gemmatimonadales bacterium
CTCGCCGCCCCTCGCCGCCCTCCGCCGCCCTTTTATGGTTCTACGGGAACGGCGAGACGATTGCCGCCATCTGGCCGATCATCCGAGACTTCCGGCCACCCCACGCAGCCCTTCTTGTCTTGGATTATCCGGGTTACGGTGCGAGCGAAGGCAAAGCCAGCGAAGCCGGCATGTACGAGGCCGCGGATCTGGCGTACGACGCGCTCCTCGCCCGTGCCGAGACTGACCCTCGCCGCGTCTACGTGTATGGCCGGTCGCTCGGCACGGCGGCCGCAACGCATCTCGCTGCCACCCGCGAAGTCGCCGGATTGATCCTCGAATCGCCATATACGAGCGCCAAAGGCATGGCGGCTCGTCACTACCGGATCGTTCCCACTGCACTCGTGCGCCTGCGGCTGGACAATATCGGCCGGATGCCGAGCATCCGTTGCCCCGTGCTAGTCTTCCACGGCACGGACGACATGCTGGTCCCGATCCAAATGGGGCGCGATGTGGCGGCGGCAGCTGGTGGGTCGGTGGAGCTCGTGATGATCGAGGGGTCAGGTCACAACGACACGTACGACATGGGCGGCAAGGCTTACCGGGCCAAGCTGGCGAGCTTCGTCAAATAACCACGACCGGCTCCAGCCGGTCCTTCTCCTCCTCGAAGATCCGCTGTGCCTCATCGAGCGCCCGAGTGACGTCCGGCGCCTCGGGGTCCGGGAACTTGCTGCTCGCCGCTACGCGGCCGGTCAGCTTGCGGACGGCGACCAACGCCCGCGTGACTTCGCACCGCTCCACATCTCGATCGGTGTGACCGGCCACCAGCAGCTCCTCATAAAGAGGAAGAGCCGCGGGATCTCCGAGGACGTAGAGGGACTCGAGAATCTTGGGCGCGAGGAAGCGGCGCAGCATCTCGTCGCCGCGAATCCGTTGGAACAGCCCCATCAGGGCGTACGCCTGGCCCGGGTAGTAGCGCGCCGCTTCGACGGCCGCGGCCACGAACGCGTGATGCGCTCCCGGCGTCTCCAGGTACTTGGCAAATAACGGCCAAGCGTCTTTGGGATGGCGTTCGGCAAGCGCGAGAAACGCGTAGTAGCGGCGTCCCAGTGGCGCTTGCGTGTCGGCGATCACGGTGCGGAGGCCCGCGACGCCCCAGCGCGCGCCCACGAGCGCGGCTGCCGCCGCGTGCTGCCAGCGCTCCAGCTCGGGAACGCGGAACGTGACGATGTGGGGATCGAGAAATGCGCGACAGCGTTCCAGCGCGGCGAGCAATCGGCGGTCCACTTGCGCGAGCGAGGGCTCGAGCTTCTCGGTGTCGGCGCGGCGCGCGAGCGCGAGCGCCTCCCAGCCGACCTGCCCGAGATTCAACTCCTCCCATGTTGCATCGAGCTCGGCGGCGTCACGGACAGCGAGTAGTCGTTCCAGTCCCGCCGCAAATCCGCACAGCCGCCGAGTCGCATCCATGCCGGTAATGTGGAAAGCGCGTGGATATTGCGCTATCCCACACTCAGACTTAACCTTGCCCGCACTCTCCCTCTCCACACCAAGGAGGAGTTTCTGCGGAGGCTCTTCGCCGCAGTTTTGCTGGTCGCCGGCTGTTCGCGGGGCGAAAGAGAACCGATCGTCGTGGGGCTGGTGGGCCCATTCGCACAGGCCCGTGGCGTGTCGATGCAGCACGCCGCCGAGCTGGCCGTCAGGGAAATCAACGCGCGCGGCGGGGTGCGCGGCCGGCAGGTGGCGCTGCGCGTCATGGACGACAGCGCGCGTCCCGACGTTGCAATTCGCATCGCCCGCGAGCTGGCGGATGATCCCTCCGTCGTCGCCGTCATCGGCCATCTCACCTCCGGCACGTCGCTCGCCGCCGGGCGCGTCTACGGAGAAGCGCGGCGCCCGCTGGTGATGATTTCGCCGTCCGCTTCCAGCCCCGAGCTCTCCGGCGTCAATCCGTTCGTCTTCCGCGTCTGTCCCAGCGATCTGAGCCATGGCGCGCAGCTCGCCCGCTTCGCGCGGCAGAGTCTCGGCGCCCGCCGGGTCGGTGTCATCTACGTGGACGACGACTACGGAAGAGGTCTGCGCCTCAGCTTCGCCGCCGAGTTCCGGCGGCTGGGCGGTCAAATCGTCGAAGAAGACCCGGCGCTTTCGACAACGCCGAGTGTCGAGCCATACCTCTCGCGACTGCGCGTGGGGGGAGGGGTGGACGCGCTCGTGCTCGCCACTGAGCGCTCCGGAGCCGAGCTGGCGCTGCGCGAGATGGGACGGCTCGGCGTGCGCTGGTCGGCGCTGGGCGGCGACGCGCTCACCGGGATCGAAGGCGCCGGGCCGATCGCCGAGGGGGTGCGGCTCTCTACCGCCTACCTGTTCGACCGGCCCGGTGAGCGCAACGCGCAGTTCGTGGACTCCTACGCACGCGCCTACCCGGGAGAGCGGCCGGATCATCGCGGCGCTGCCGCCTACGACATCGTGCAATTGCTGGCAGCCGTGCTCGCGGACGCGGGCACCGACCGGCGCGCCGTCCGCGACCGGCTGGCGGAGGTGGGCGGCGATCTGCCGGCGTTCGAGGGCGTGACCGGCACGATCGCATTCGACGAGCGCGGCGACGTACCGGCAAAACCGGTCGTGATCGGCACCGTTCGCGGTGGCCGGCTGGTTACGGAGTCAGCGCAATGACTGGTGGACTCGACACGATTCGCTGGCGAATCATTCTCGGGCTCTCCGGTTTGCTGGCCGGTCTGGTCATAGCGGCCATCGTCGGCGTGACTTCGCTCGGGACGCTGCGCCGCTCACTGGCGAGCGAAATCGATCATCTGCGCGAGTCGAGCGACGTCGGCAACGGTCTCGTGATGGCGGTCTTCGACGAGATCCGCGCCGGGCACGAATATCTCGAAGAGCGCGGCAGCAACGCGAACGACCAATTCCAGGTGGCGGTGGATGCCGCTTTCAAGTATCAGAAGCAGCTCGACGGGCTGCCGGGGCTCACCGAAGCGGACCGGATCACGGTGAACCGCATCAAGCAGCTGCAATCCACGATCCACGTCGATTACTCCCTGGCGCACGCGCAGCTGGACCTGGGCCGGACGCGAGAAGCAGAGGCGCTCGCGGTGGACGTGCGCGCGCCGGTGGCGGAGCTCACGCGCCTCGTGCGGGAACTCTCGGCGCGCCAATCGGACAAGGCGACCGCGGTCGGGCAGCGGCTGGCCCGCCTGGCCCGCGAGCGCGAGATCGTGCTCTGGCTCGTGTTGATCGCGAGCGCGATCGTGGGAGCAATCGTCGGCGTGTTCACGCTGCGCTGGGTCGAAGATCCGCTCGTGCGGCTGGTGACGGCTGCCGAGCGCTTCGGGAGCGGCGATCTGCGGCCGGTCACCACGGGGCGCATGCCGCGCGAATTCCAGGTGCTCGCGGACGCGATGCGAGTGATGGGTGAACGGCTGCGCGGGATTGTCTCCGAGGTGGTCGGATCGGCGGACAAGATCGCGGCGTCGGCGGGCGACCTCTCGGCGGTCAGCGAAGAGCTCGCCGCGTCTTCCAGCCAAGTCTCCAGTGCGATGCTCGAGATCGCGAGCGGCGCCGACCATCAGCGCACCGAGCTGAATGCCACGCAGTCGGCATTGGAGCAGCAACGCAAGGCGACCGCGGAGATGTCGGATGCCGCGTCGCGGGTCGCGCGCCTGAGCGAGGAGATCCGTACGGTGGCCGACCGGCACCGCAGCGACGTCGCGGCGGCCGGCTCGACGCTGCTCGACGTCCGCGAAGTCGTCCGCACGACGGCGACCGAAGTCACCCAGCTCGCCGAGCAGAGCGCCGCAATCGATGATTTCGTGGACCTGATCAAACGGATCTCGTCGCAGACGAACCTGCTGGCGCTGAACGCCGCCATCGAAGCCGCGCGCGCGGGCGAGCACGGCCGGGGCTTTGCCGTGGTCGCCGAGGAAGTGCGCCAACTGGCCGACGAGTCATCCCGTGCCGCCGAGGACGTCGCCCGCACGACGCGCGTGATTCGCGAGCAGGTCGAAGAGGTCACCGCGACGATGGCGGTCGGCCAGGCGAAGGTCCGCGGCATCGAGTCGGTGGCCGAAGGTGCGGCGCGGGGGCTCACCGAGATCGTCGGCGCCGTCGAGCAAGTCGAGCAGGCGGCGGCGCGCGTCACGCGCGCCGCTCAGGAGAACCG
>JBOHSJ010000287.1:0-6560 GCA_050733035.1 Gemmatimonadales bacterium
GCCCACGACGCTTTGAGTCGGACACGACGGACATCGCCGAGCGCACGAACCACGACGCGCGGCCCGTGCAGACACAGGCCCCGGAGCACACAGAACCTCCCGCCCCTCCACCAACGCCGACCAGGCAGCCCGACAACGACGCGGGTGAATCGTTCTGGTCGAAGGTGAAACGCGGTCTGACCGGAGGAGGAGGCGCAGCATAACGGTGGGATGCCCTCCTGTCCTGGCGAAGTTCTACGCGCGACCCACGGAAGAGGTCGCGCGTGGACTATTGGGACGCATCCTGGTCAGCGACGTGGGCGGCCAGCGCCACCAAACCGCCGGCCGCATCGTTGAAGTCGAGGCATACGTCGGTCCGCACGACCCCGCCTGCCACGCCTACGGTCACCGCCGCACCGCGCGAACGGAGCCGCTCTACGGTCCCCCCGGGACGGCGTACGTTTACTTCACCTACGGCATGCACTGGTGTCTCAATGCCGTCACGGAGATTCGAGGGTTTCCGGCCGCGGTACTGATTCGGGCGCTCGAGCCGATCGCCGGACTCGACACGATGCGCCGGCGGCGCGGCAAGGACCCGCTGTGCGCGGGCCCCGCGCGTCTCTGTGAAGCGCTCGGCGTGACCGGCGCCCTGAACGGCGTGTCGCTGCAGCGGGGGCCGCTGCGCATTGTCGAAGGCGCCGCTCCTCGGAAAAGCGCGATCGCCACGGGGCCGCGCATCGGGATCACGCAAGCGGCCGACTGGCCCCTGCGGTTCTATTTGAAAGATTCGGTGTGGATATCGAGGTAGGGATTGGGGGTTGGGGGTTAGGGAGCGACGACGAGCTCCCAGGCTTTTCCGCAGAGTTCCGAGCCCCCGTCCCAGTTGCTCACACGCTTGAAGCAACTGATCAGCATCGGCGGTCGAAAGAATGCCTAATCGTTGGCTCAGGATCAGTTGTGTTTCCATTTCTGCAAGCGATCCGTTCGAAATGAGTACATGTCGGACATAGTCTCCCAACGATCGTGCATGACCCTCCGCGATGTTTGATGCCACTGAGACGGCAGCACGACGTAATTGGGAAATGAGGCCGAAACGCTCGGTGTCTGGGAAATTCTTTGTGACCTGATAGATCGTCTGAGCGAGGTCCATTGATTGCTGCCAGACTCGCAGGTCACGGAAGCTTCGAATAGCAGTCGTAATTGGGGCAGGCTTGCTCATGTCCGAGGCCAGGTTTGGACCCCGAAAACATCGACCCGACGCGCGGGATATTTGGTACCATTCCCACGCGTCGGGTCACTTTCTGCTGCGAGCTCCCTAGCCCCGAACCCCTAGCCCCAATTAGTGCCGCTCGGTAATCCCTTCTTTCGACGAACCCATGCTCAGGCGGATGCCGCCTTGGAGCGTGTGCGTGTTGCTCTCGAGCAGGAAGCCCTGGGCGCTCGACGTCAGGATGTAGTGCGCGAACACGTTCAGCTTGCTCGAGTAGTTGATCTGAAGCCCGCCCATGAGCCAGAAGAACGCCTTGCTGGAGGCCTCGTGCGCCCGGTCGGATGCCTCCACGGCTTCCGACAGCGAGCAGCCCGCCGAGCAGTCGATCACCGGATTCAGCACCTGCATCAGCGCGAACCCGCCGCCGCCGAACGGCTCGATCACCTTCTGCGCCGGGAACGCCAGCACGCCGAACATGAGCCGCCGCATGTCGTTGAACGAGACGTCGCGGAAGCTGGGGCCGACCGACGAGTTTGATGAGCTGGGATCGAAGATCACGGCATTCGCGTCGGCTAGGAAAAACGCCTGCTCGTACGCGACGTAAAGCGCGGTGCGGCGCGACGTAATGAGCCAGTGGCCGCCGACGATGGGATCGTACACGAGCGGTTGGGTATTCGTCTTGGAGACGAACGCCCCGCCCTGAGCGCCCCAGTACCACTGGAATCTCGTGTTGAAGCCGCGGCCTTGCTGCGGCGGAATGAAGAAGTACGAGGCGCCGACCGAGCCCTGCACTTCGCCCGTGAACAGGCCATCGAAGAACGGGTTGTCGGGCCGGTACTGCGCGCGCACGTCGCCGCGCAGCGCCACGTGATGTGACATGAAGAGGCGGAAGCCCAGGCCGCCATAGACCAGGTGCTGCGTGAAATCGTAGGGGGGGTCCTTCCCGAAGATCATGCGCGAGTAGCCGCCCGAAGCTAGGATCGACGACTGGTCGCCCACCGGGAAGTTCACAACGAGGCCGGCACTGACGGTGGAGACGGTGATGTCCTGCGTCGCGGCCAGGTTGGTGGTCGCAATGTAGTCGCCCGTCACCTCGAGGCCGACGCGGTCGCTCAGGTTGTAGCCGATGCGGGCGCCGCCGCCGAAGCCGTTCTTGATCGAGAACGAGCGGTCGAACCGCCACCACGAGCCGAAGCCGCCGAACTCGATGTTCTGCGAGCGTTGCGCGACGGCGGGGGAGGGACTCGCGACCAAGGTGACGAATCCCACCGCCAGGAGAATCAGCCGCTTCATCGGGACTCCTCCGGGCCCCGGTTAAGGGGCCGCCAACAGGACCGCGTTAAAGAGCAGCTTGAAGGTGCCGTGGGTCTGACCCCGGAACTGGGGCCGGAACCCGAACAGGATCACCCGTCCGCTGCCCACCGGTGCCTCCACCAGCGCCGCTTTCCCTTCGAGCCGTTCCTGGAACCGGGCATAGCCGGACCGCAGGGGCTGCGGGGGATACGTCGCCAAGGCCCGTGCCGGGGCCGAAACCGTGAAGGCGGCGCTACTCTCGAAGTAGACTTTGAGGGAGTCGGAGACGCCGAGGGTAACCGGGCTCCTGTGCCCATCCACCCCCCCCAAAACCGTACCGAAAATAGAGCCTGGCGCGTAAAATCGCAAAAGTTGCGGGCCCGATGCCTCGCCAGCTAGAACGTTGGCCACCGGGAGGTTAAGGCGTGCAATCGCGAAATTACTTGAACCATCGAGGCAAACGAGCGTCCCACCACCCCGAACAAATGCCGAAATAGCCTCCGCGCCGGCGTCCGTCATTCCCCCTGCGTACTGCAACGGAATGCGAGTCGAATCCAGCCCACGGAGCATGCGTTCGGACTCGGCGTCGGGTAGCACGATGACGTCGAACCGCTGGCGCAGCCCCCCGCGCTTGAGATCGGCATCATGAACTGTCGTGTAGCTGATGCCATACTGCTCGAAGACCCAGCGCGTCCACCCCTCGTCCGCGTTCGCGACCCAGGGTTGGTACAGCGCGATCCGGGGCAGCCGCTGCCGCGCTACGCCTCCCCCTCCCCCTCCCCCTCCGGGCGCGCGCGCCACGGCGCGAACCGAGAACCCGTAGCGCGCCGCGTACTCACTCAGGATCTGCCGCGCGCGCGGTCCCTGCACGAACAGGCTGTCGCCTGCGACCGTCACCGATTGGCCAGCGCGGAGCAGCGCCACAGTCGCCCGTGACTCGCCGAGCGTTCGATTCGCCAACGAGAATACGGTGCCGTTGCCCTCGATCTGGCCTGGAGTGGGGACCACGCTGTCCACGAGAACCAGTGTCGCGAGAAACTCGTCCTTCACGACGTCGGCACGCACACCCATCGTGAACGGCAGAGTCCACCCCGCCACATCGTAGGGTGGCCGGTTAGCGACGGGCGTGTAGCGCTGCACTTCGAGCAGATCTTTGGCGTGCGCGCGAAACGGCTGCGCCATCAGCACGACGAGACTGCCGGCGGGGTAGCGGCGCCCATCGGCCTCGAGCGGCTCGACCGCGCGCCGGATCTCGACGCCGCCGGCGATCAGCACGTTCGCCAGGGCGGCCCACGTCTCGGGGTCGCGCTGCGCCGGCGGGGGCGGCAGAATGTAGGCGAACGGGTCGCCCTCCATCCCTGCCTTGAGTGCGCGCCGCCCCACCGAGACGAAACGATCGATGACGTTGACGCGGTCGCGTGCCGCGAGCCGCACAAGCGCCTCGGACGCGATCAGCTCGTACAGCACGATATCGCCCAGCCGCCACGTGCCCCCGGCCCAGGGAGCCGGATAGTTCACGCCGCGAGCCGGCTGCCGGACGGAATCGAAGGGCAGCGTAATCGGGGATGCGAGGCGCGTGCTCGCCGCTTCCGTGAGAATGCCGATCATGTTGTGCCGGGTCGGCGTAGACCGGAAGCCGCCGTGCCACCACAGGTCGTACGACTCCTGATGCGCCACACCGGTCAGCCCCGCGTCGTAGAGCGCCGCCGCCATCTGCGCCCCGACCAGGTTCATCCCGGCGACGAGCGCGGGATCGAGATTGGGGTTCACCGGATCGATGAACGGCGGGACGAACAGGCGTTCGCCGTCCGAGTTTTGCTGGTGCACGTCGTACACGATCTCGGGAAACCATTCCTTGTACAGCATGCGGGTCACGAGTCGCGTCTCGACCTGTGTCAGCATGAACCAGTCGCGATTGTTGTCGTGGCCGACGTACTTGTGATAGAGCCAGGGCAGGGGGCCGCCCTCGTAGCGCGTGCCCTTATAGCGCCGGTACCAGCTGACCACCGTGTCCAGACCGTCGGGATTCATGGACGGAATCATCAGAACCACGACTGAGTCGAGCAGCCGCCGTAATTCCGGATCGGTGACGAGCCGGTACGCGAGCGTCATGCCCATCTGGCTCGACGCGACCTCGGTCGAGTGGATGTTGTTGCTGATCAGAATGACGGCGGGCTGTTTCGCGCGGATCTCGGCGAGCTCCGCATCGGTGAGACGGCGTGGATCGGCTAACAGCGCCTGCGCCCGTTTGATGTCCGCCAGTCGCTCCTGATTAGCCGGCGCGGTGATCGTCATCAACAGGAACGGCCGGCCCTCGGTGGAGCGTCCGAGCGTGTCCACGCGCACGAAGCGGCTGCGCTGCGCTAGGCCGTTCATGTAGCCGCTGACTTGCTTCCAGTCCGCGAGCAGCGAATCGGTGCCGGGCTCGAACCCAAGTGCGGCGGATGGGCGGATGGGTGGTTCGGCGGTTTGTAACAACGCGAGCAGAAGAATCGGTATCATCAGATCAGCCCCAGTTTTGAACCCACCTTTTTGAATGCGCGCAGTGCGAAATCGAGGTCGTCACGCGAATGGGCGGCGGACAGCTGGCAGCGCACCCGCGCATGTCCTTGCGGAACAACAGGATAGCCGAAGCCGGTCACGAAAACGCCTTCCGCCAGCAGCAGCTCGCTCATGTGAATCGCTTTCGCGGTCTCGCCGAGGATCACGGGCACGATGGGCGTATCGCCGGGCAGCGGCTTGAAGCCCAGTGCGAGCAGCTGCTCGCGGAAGTAGCGGGCGTTCTGGTGCAGCTTCGTGACGAGCGCGGGATGCGCCTCGATGTGGCGCACGGCGGCCAGCGCGCTCGCGGCGACGGTCGGCGGCAACGCGTTGCTGAACAGCTGCGGCCGCGACCGCTGCGTCAGATAATCGGTGAGCGCCGTCGGGCCGGCCGTGAAGCCGCCCGCGGCGCCACCGAGCGCCTTGCCGAGTGTGGATGTGATGATGTCCACCTGGCCGAGCATGTCGTAGTGCTCGGCCGTGCCCCGGCCGTTTTTGCCGAGCACGCCGGTCGCGTGCGAGTCATCCACGGCCAGCACGGCGTCGTGTTTCCGGGCCAGCGCCGCAAGATCGGGCAGCCTGGCGATGTCGCCTTCCATCGAGAAGATGCCGTCCGTGAAAATCAGCTTGCGGCGCGCCTTGCCCGCGGCCTTCAGCTTGTCCTCGAGATCGGCCATGTCCGAATGCTTGTAGACCGCCGTCTGGCATTTGGTGATGGCCTTGGCGAGGCGAATCGAATCGATGATGGAGGCGTGGTTCAGCTGATCGGAGATGACGACGTCGGGCTCGCCCAGCACGGTCGGGCACAGGCCCTCGTTGGCGTTCCAGCAGCTCGCATACGTGAGGGACGATTCGCAGCCGACGAACGTCGCGAGCGCGTCTTCCAGCTCGCGATGGATGGTGAACGTCCCGCAGATGAATCGGACCGACGCCGTCCCGGCGCCCCAGTGATCGAGCGCTTCCTTGCCCGCGCGCACGACGTCGGGGACATCGCAGAGACCGAGGTAATTGTTGGAGGAGAGAATCACGACGTCGCCGCGCCCTTCCATCTTCACGCGGGCGCCCTGCGGTGAGTCGAGGTAGTTGAGCCGTTTGTAGACGCCTTCCTTCTTGAACTCCGCCAATTCGTTCTGCAGCTGCGCCATGAAGCTCATACGATCTCCAGAATGACTTTGCCGGCATCACCCGAGCGGATGGCGGCGAGTGCGTCGTCGATTTTGGCGAGGGGGAATCTGTGCGTGATGACCGGGCGCGGATCGAACTGGCCGCCGGTGAGAAAGCGGCGCATCTGGTGCCACGTCTGGTACATCTTGCGGCCGATCACGCCGTAAATGGTGATGCCCTTGAAGATGATCTCGTTGGCGAAATCGATCGGCACCTCGCCCTTGGGAATCCCCAGGAGCTGCACGCGGCCACCCAACCGCACCGCGGCGAAGGCCTGGTGGAGGGCCGAGGGCACGCCCGACATCTCACACACGACATCGGCGCCTTCATTCCCGGTCTCCGCCAGGACAGTTTTCACGACGTCGTCCTTCGC
>JBOHSJ010000288.1:0-50249 GCA_050733035.1 Gemmatimonadales bacterium
GGGGGAAACGCGGTTCGGCCAGCCCCCGCCGGCCCGGATGTCCGGCGGCGGCCGCGGGGGGGGGGACCGCTCGAGCGGCGGCGCTCCACTCGGCCGACTAAGAAAGATCCGAAATCGGATCTGACGCCGAGTGGTGAGCCGAAAATGGTCGCGAAGTTGCGCGATTCGTTCGTGTCATGGGCGTCGGTGTGCGGTGGTCTGGCCGTGCTCGATCTGATCATGGGGGGCGGCATCAACTTCGCGCAGTGGGTCGCGATTCCGTGGGCCGGCTTCGGTCTGCTGCCGCAGTATATGAAGCTGTGGCAGACCGGCTACTCCTGGCGCGACGTCCTGAACCGGCCCGCGGCGCCGGATGCGCAGCTGGCCTTGGCGGCGGGCGCACGCCGCAACTTGCCGGTACCGCAGGCCGATGAGTTCGGCCGCCACGTCGATACGGTCCGGCTCGCGCGCAACGACCGGGAAGCGATTCTCAAGATCATGGAGCGCGTGCCGGCATCGGAGCGGAAGCTGCTGCCCGACGTCGTCGTCACCGTCGATGCGTTGCTGAAGCGCGCCGAAGATCTCGCGCGCATGCTGCACGGCATGAGTGCCGATGTGGATGACGGCGCGCTGCTCCGGATCGAATCGCGCATCGAGGCCGTGCAGCAGCACGAGGAGGGAACCGAGCGCGAGCGACAGCTGAGCCTGCTCGACCGGCAGCGCCAGGCATTGAGTGACCTGCTGGCGAGGCGCAAACGCGTGGAAGAGCAAATCGAATCGTGCCTCCTGGCGATGCAGAACGTCCGCTTCGACCTGCTACGGCTGCGGTCGGCGGGTGTGGCGGCCGTGCTCGGCGATTTGACGAATGCGACGCAGCAAGCGCGAGCCCTGTCGCGCGATGTGGATCACGCCATCGCCGCGGCCGGCGAGATTCGCGATGTGCTCAGCGCGGCGCCTTCGCCGTCGGTGCAGCCACCCCGCGGCTCGAGGCACCAGTCCCCGTAGGCGGCACTCCAGCCCAGCATTCCCGCACCAACGCAGGACCGTTGGTCCGCTCAATCGCAAAGTCGAGCAGCTCCACGAACCCCGCCGCAGCCTCGTCACAGCGCCCCGCCCGCAACGCCGCCACCGCGGCCAGCTCGCGGTAGCGCGCCGACCCGGGACGTCGCGCCGCGGCGTAGCTGAGGACACTGTCGGCGAGCGGGGCGGGCGCGTCCAGGGCGATCTGTCCGAGTGCCTGCGTCAAGAATTCGCCGGGGTAGGGGTGGCGAAACGTGCCCTGAGCGGCACTGAGGGATCCTCGCGCCTGACTCGCCGCCTCGCTCCAACGTGAGTTCCGGGCGGCAATGAGTGACAGCGCGGCGCGGATTTGTCCGGTATCGGCGCCTGCCGACAACGCCTCCTTCAGAGCCATCAGCGCCAGCGGCCGGTTACGCGCCACGGCGAGAAGCGCCCGCATCATCAACGCGTCAGCACGTGGACCCCGCGCGAGCGCAGCGTTGAGGAGAGAATCGGCGCTTGCGGTGTCACCCATGGCCAGCCGGATGCCCGCCATCCGGACGCTCCACTCCGCCACCGTGGGTTGGGCGCGTCGGGCGGCATCGAGATACGGGAGCACGCCGGGATCGCCGCGCCGCAGCGCGAGGATGCGAAGCAGCGCGAACGGAGACGCGCCGTCGTCCCGGTTGCCGATCTGCATGAGCGAATCGAAAACCGCGTGCGCACCGATACCGGGATCGAGAAAGCGGCGCGCGGCGACAAACTCGAGACGCGGCCGGTTGTCGGTGTGATCGAACGTGGCGCGCGCGATCAAGCTGGCGACGCCCGAATCACCGAGCAGCATCCGGCCGAAGTATTGGTCCGTCGATTCGATGCTCAGCCACTCTCGACTCAGACCGTGCAGCCGGCCGCCCGGGCCGAGCAGCTGTTCCAGCCACTGGCGGTCGTACGTGATGGGCCGGCTCGAGGCCAGCACGACGAGATCGGACGTGCTGCCGAACCAGACATGGACGTGCGGAAAGACTTCGCGCAAGCTCCGGACGATACCGGCGACGATGGGCAGCGGGAGCTGGTACAGCTGGATCCATTGGCAGAAGATCCCATCAGGTGCGAGCCGCGACCTCGCGATGCGGAAGAACTCGGGCGTGTATAGCGTCGCGATGCCGGCCACCCACGGATTCGACGGCTCGGACACAATCACGTCATAACGCTCGCGGTCGAGCTGCAGCGCGCTGCGGGCGTCGTCCACGACCGCATGCACGTTCGCGCGAGCAAGGACCGTGTCGTTCACGCCGCGAAACAGGCTGTCCATCTCGAGCACCGCCGGCTCGATCTCCACGACCTTCACGCGGGTCATTCCCGGCACCGCCGCGAGGACACGAGTCGTGACGCCGGTGCCCTGGCCGATCAGGAAGGCCGAGGTCGCGGCGGGATGCGCGACGAGGGGGGCGAGGCCGATCATGATCTGCGTGTCCATGTCGCCCCGGTCGGACGCGTCCACCTTGCCGTTCACGCGCAGCGACCGGCCGGTTTCGCCTTCCCAGACGCTGACCGTGGCATTGGGCCCCTCTCGAAACGCGAGCTGGCGCACGCCGCGGTGCTCGAGAAACCGCTGCCGCGCGGACTTATCCATCCGTTGCCGCGCGTAGATGGTGGGGCCGAGATCGATGAGACGGGTGCTCCAGCCCGGCGCCGCGATCGCCGCCAACACGGTCAGCATTCCCAGCCCACCGGCCGTCAGCACGCGAACCCGCAGGCGCCGATCCTCTACCGAGCCCTCGGCGACGCCACGGGCCGCCATCAAGGCGAGTGCGAGCGCCGCGACGCCGCTGATGACCAGCCCCACGCGCAACGTGGTTTGCGTACCCAGCGCGACGACGAACACGAAGCCGGTCAGCACCGCGCCCAGGATGCTGCCGGCGGTGTTGAGCGCATACGCCGCCCCGACGTCGGCGCCGCGCGCGCGCCCGCTGCGGGCTGTGAGATCGGCGAGCAACGGGAACGTCATCCCCATTCCGATCGCCGGAATGAGCACGACAGCGCCGACGGCGACGCCCATGAGCACCAGCCGCGACGCGGCACTGAGATCGCCGATCTGAAATACGGCGATGATGTAGATCGGCAAAAATCCGAAGAACAGGAACAGCGCGGCGGCACCAACGCCGGCGATGCCCTGCGCGAGTGCCGCACTCGCGGCGGTATCGGCCCGCGGCGTGCTGCGCCGAGCCACGATCACGCTGCCAAGCCCGATCCCGAGCAGAAACACCAGCAGGATCAGCGTGAATGCATACGTGGATCCGCCCACGATCATCACGAGCACGCGGGTCCACGCGATCTCATTGAGCAGAGAAGCGAACGCAGTGAGGCCGAGCAAAACCAGGGCGACTGTGTGTAGGCGATCTCGGGGCTCGGGATTGGGGGTTGGGGATTGGGGAACTTCCACGGCAAGTGGCTCACGACCAAGCCGAATCGCGGCGATTCCAATCGCGATATTCACCAGCGCCGTGGTCCACAGGGACGCGCGCACGCCCACGAACTCGATCAGGAAGAAGCCGGCGAGCGCGGTCCCCGTCATCGCCCCCAGCGTGTTGAGACCGTACAGGCGGCCCAGCGACGGCTTGAGCAAGCCGCGGTCCTCTCCCATCAACGCCCTGGTCAGCACGGGCAGTGTCCCACCCATGAGCGTCGTCGGAATCAGCAGGACCAGTGCGGCCAGTCCGAACCGCAGCGCGACGCTGGCGCCTCCATCGAGCGCGAGCGCGCCGGCCGTGCCGATGTAGATCCGATGCGCCAGCCCGAGCACGAGCGGCGAGATGATGCCGAAAACACCGATGGCGATCTCGAGCCAGCCGTACAATGCCGCGGGCCTCCGCGATCGGTCGGCGAAGCGCCCCAACACCCAGGCGCCGAGTCCCAACCCCCCCATGTAGGCAGCGACGACCGTCGTGACCGATTGAATGGTCGAGCCGAACGACTGATAGAGGACGCGGACCCACAGCAGCTCGTAGATGAGCCCGGTGGCGCCCGAAAGAAAGAAGAGGAAGCTGTAAACGAGTGCCGGGGGGAGCTTAGAACGCATGGAGCTCACGCATGGCCTGCGCGAGATCCTCTACTTGGGGCAGGATGTAATCCTCGAGGTCGGGTGCGTACCCGACGAATGTGTCGGTGGACGCGACGCGCTTGACCGGCGCGTCGAGCCAGAGGAAGGATTGATCGGCGATGCGCGCGGCGATCTCGGCGCCGTAGCCCCACGAGAAGGCGTCCTCGTAGGCCACGATGACCCGGTTGGTCTTGCGGACCGATGCCTCGATCGTGTCCCAGTCGACCGGCGACAACGACCGCAGGTCGATGACTTCCACGCTGACGCCCTCTTTCTCTTCAACTTGCTTGGCGGCCACCAGCGTGCGCTGCACGACGGCGCCATACGTCACGACCGTCAGTCCCGTGCCTTCCCGCACGACCTTGGCTTTCCCGAATGGGATCATGAAGTTGGGACCGGGATTCGGGGCTTTGTTGTAGGTCTGGCGGTAGAGGTGTTTGTGTTCGAGGAAGAGGACGGGATCGTCGCTGCGGATGGCGGTACGCAGCAGCCCGTTCGCGTCGAGCGCGGTGGAAGGGCAAATGACGCGCAGCCCCGGCACCGAGGTGAAGATCACCGCCCCCGTTTGCGAATGGTAGACGGACCCGCCCTTGAGATAGCCCCCGTACGTCACGCGCACGACGACCGGCGCGCTGAACGCGTTGCTCGAACGCCAGCGAATGGTCGCCAGCTCGTTGCGGATCTGATGATACGCGGGCCAGATGTAGTCGAAGAATTGGATCTCGACGACGGGCTTGAGCCCGCGCGTTGCGAGGCCAATGGCGCGGCCGGCGATGTTCGCCTCTGCGAGCGGCGAGTTGTACACGCGGTCGCTGCCGAACTGGCGCTGTAACCCCCACGTGACTTTGAAGACGCCGCCCTTGCCCTTCACTTCCTTGAGGTATTGCTCGCGGCTGACGTCCGCGACGTCCTCACCGAACACGAGAATACGCGGATCGCGCGCCATCTCGTCTTTCATGCAGGCATTGAGGAGGTCCACCATCGTGGTGGGCTCGCCGGTGAAATGCGGATCATCCTCGGTGTCGAACTGCTCCGACGTCGGATCCACGTCCGGCGAGTACACCCACAGCGTCGCCGTTTCCGCCTTCGGCTGCGGAGATGCGAGCGCCATATCCACCGCGACCTGGATTTCCTCTTCGACTTGCGCCTTGATCACCTCGATTTCGGCTTCGGTCGCCACGCCGTCCTCCAGCAGGCGCCGGGGGAACGTCGTAAGCGGGTCGCGCTTGGCCTCCTCCTCACGCTCGCGCGGCGGCTTATAGAGGATCTCATCGTCGGAAAGCGAGTGGGAATAGGGCCGCGTTACGTGCGCGTGGACGATCGCGGGCCCTTTTCGCTGGCGGCACCAATCCGCGGCTCGCGTGAGAGCCTCGTATGCCAGAATGGGGTCGCCGCCGTCGACCTCTTCGACCAACAGGTTGGGGAAGTTACAGACCAGCTTCGAGACCGATCCGCCGGCGGTCTGGACTTCGATCGGCACGGAGATCGCGTACTTGTTGTCTTCGATGAGGAAGAGCACGGGCAGCTTCAGATTGCTGGCGCTGTTCAACGCTTCCCACCATTCGCCTTCGCTCGTCGTGCCGTCGCCCGCGGAGCAGTACACGATTTCGTCGCCGTGGATCGGCTTTTCCTTGAGATCGCCGATGCGGCTGTAGCGGAGCCAGGCTTCGGCGCACCCGACCGACTGCAGGAACTGCGTGCCGGTGGGACTCGACTGGCTGACGATGTTGAGCTGCTTATGGCCCCAATGCGACGGCATCTGGCGGCCACCCGAATTGGGATCGTCCGCGGCGCCGACCGCGGCCAGGAACATCTCCGTCGGCGTCATCCCGAGCGTGAGACACAGGGCGCGGTCGCGGTAGTACGGGTAGAACCAGTCGTATCCGGGCCGCAACACCTTTCCCGCGGCGACGAGAACCGCTTCGTGGCCGGCGCCCGAAATCTGAAAGAAGATCTTGTTCTGCCGCTTGAGCTGAATCTCCTTGTCGTCGATGCGGCGCGACATGAGCATCAGGCGATAGATGTCGAGCAGGTCCGCTTTGGACAGCGCGGTGGGTGCTTTCGCGGACCGGGCCGGGGGGGAAGCCGGCTTAGCGCGGGAACGAGTCGCCATGTGTCGCTAAAAATAGCTCACCCGGCCTCGGTCTTCACCCCCTGTTATGGCTTCGTGTTGGGTGCAGCCAAGAGCTCGCGCAGGCGGGGGAACTGTTCGACCGCGACGCGAATCGTCCGGTCGTTGCGCAAAATGAACTCCTCGCGCGCATCCGGGCCCCAGCGCACCTCCGCCGCTCTGGCGGCGAGAATGCGCGCCAGGCGCTGGTCGAGCAGGGTGTCGGTCGCGGCGGCAACGCCGAGCCGGGCGCGTACGCGCGACAGGAAGGGGGGAAGGAGCTTCGCCCGCCATTCGGTTTCCGCCGTGAGCCAGGCGGTACGGCCGCCCGGTGTTACGGGCAACGTTTGCGCGACGCTGTCGGAGACGGCGTCATCGAACCCGGAATCGGCGGCGGCGCTCCACCACACCGGCAACGGCGCCGTAATGGGCACGACGATGTCCGGAGCAATGCCGCCCCCGCCGCGCACGCGCCGGCCGCCGTCGGTCTTGTAGACCTGCATCGTGTCCGCCGCGGCGCCCGATCTTCCCGCGAAGCTCAGGTACTGCTCGTATCCGATGCCGTGATAGCGCCGCTGAATCACGCGGCCGCTCGGAGTGATCACGCGTCCGATCGTCAGCCACACGATGTCCCCGGACGGCAGGAAAAAGGGCGCCTGCATGAGGGCTTTGCCAAAGCTGCGCCGCCCGACGAGCAGCGCGCGATCATGATCCTGCAACGAGCTGGCGAGGGCTTCGGAGGCGCTGGCGCTGCGTTCGTCGATCAAGACGATGAGCGGAACGACGCGAAAGTCACCATCGCGTTTGGTGACGTAGGTCGTGTCCGCCGCGCGTTTCCGGCCGCGCGTGCTGAAAACTTGCGTGTTCTTGGGAAAGAACTCGCTCGCCACCTCGACCGCCGAGACGACGCCCCCACCCGGGTTGCCGCGCAAATCGAGGATGACATTTTGCGCGCGCAGGCCGCTGAGCTTCTTCAAGCCCTTGTGCACTTCGTCGGCGTCCCCCAGAAAATCTTCGAGCCGCAGATATCCGGTCGTGGCGTCGATCATTCGTACGGCCGATACTGAAGGCGCGTCGAACGGACTACGCTTGAGCGTCACGCTGAAGGTATCGGGCTCGAACCGCGGTCCGCGCTCCATGCCGAGCCGGACCTTCGACCCTTTCTCACCGGCCAGACGCAGCGCGAGCGTGGCCATGTCGATTCCGGCCACCGACGTGTCGTTGAGTGTGACGATCCGGTCGCCGGGGAACACGCCGCTCTTCGCCGCCGGACTGCGGGGAGCCACCGAGAGGACCGTGGCGGCGCCCTCTACCTCTTCCAGCGAAATGCCCACCGATACCAATTCGCCACGATCCAACGCCGTGCGCCGGAGCGCCTCCGTGCGCGACACGTAGTAGCTGTGCGGGTCGAGCGCGCGCAGGACGCCGCGAATCGCGGCGCCCACAAGCTCGGAGTAGCTCAGCGAGTCGGGGTAGTTGAGCCGAATGTGGTTGAGAACGCCCGAGAACGTCTGTAGCTCTTCATAGGCGCTGCGCTGCGTCTGCGCCTCCGCCAACCGCGGCGCGCCGAGTGCCAGCGCCGCCGGGAGAGCGGCGCTAACGCAGAGCAGCCAACCGTTGCTTCGCATTCTCGATCTGGCGGGCGTAGCGGCTGGGAGCGAGCTCGATGAAGCGATTGAATGACGCACGCGCCTCCTCCTTCTTGTTCAGCTGCTGCTGCACGACGCCGAGGTAGTAGCTGACGCGCGAATCGCGCGGGTTCGCCTCCGCCGCCTGCAGGAGCGTGGTTTCGGCGCCCGCCCAATCACCGGAGCTGGCGAGGGCCTTGCCGAGGTCCAGGAGCAGGCTGGGATCGTCCGGGTTGGCGTTCACCGCGGCGCGGCGCTCCTTGACCGCTGCCGGCCAGCTCTGGTTGGATTCGGCAATGCCGGCCAGCCGCGCATTGGCCATGTAGAGTCCGATGTCATTCTCCAGCGCCTGGCGATAGTACCGCACGGCCTCCTCGAGCCTCCCAGCGCGCTGGTGCAGGACCGCGAGCATGTAGCGATACTGGTTGGTCTCGATCGGGATGTAGTAGAGCAGTGAATCAGGATGCTGTGCCTTCTCTGAACGATTGAGGAGCAATCCGAAGTCCCGGATGGCGTCATCCCAGCGCTCGATATGCGCCGCCGCGAGGCCGCGGAAGTAGTAGACGAAGTCCGGAAGTCCCTCGCGCTCCACCTGTACCAGCCTGTCTTCGATGAGCCGGTTGAAGCGACTGTATGCCGCTTCGTACTTGCCGCTCTGGATGTCGTCGAAGCCGCCGAACACATAGTCGTAGAAATCGGCGAGCTCTTCCGATGCCGTCCAATAGATCGACTTGGCTGGCCGGGCGGCGGCTTCGATCCGCAGGTCCACCAGCGGGTTGATGATGAAGGCCCGCTGGTAGTAGCGGTACGCCTCCTCGACCCGGGGCCGGTCTTCTTCCTGTACCCGCCGCGCCGCGATGTCCTCCCACAACTTCAGCCGTTTGCCGTACGGGAGACGACTGAGTGCGAGCCAGCCTTCCGCGAACTGTGGCTCGATGGTGACAGCGAGCCGCAATTCCCGCTCGACGTCGTCCCAGCGCTTCGCATTCCAGTAGCCGAGCGCGAGGTTATAGTGCGCGGCGGCGTCGTTGGAATCGCGTTGCGCGGCCTTCTCGAGGTCCGCGAGTTTAGCCGGGAGTCGAAATTGGCCGGCTGCGGCAGTGGACACGCATACGGTCACGACTGAGATCAGTATCCAACGCAGCACGTGAGTCCTCTGTTACGGCTCCGCGAGCCGACGTTTGGCGTCGTCGATGAGCGATTGATAACGGTTTGGTGCAAGCACAATGAATTGTTCGAACAACGGTCTGGCTTCCGCCTTGCGGTGCAGGTCACTATACACCAGTCCGAGCGTGTAATACGCCCGCGTTTCTCGAGGGTTCGCGAGTATTGCGCGACGCAGTACGTCTACTGCGTCGGCCAGCCGGCCTGCCCGGATCAGCGTCACACCGTGATCAAACAAGAGGCTCGGATCCTCCGGATTCGTCGCAACCGCGCGTTCTCGTTCCAGTACAGCAGCGTCCCAGTCGCGACGCTGCTCATGAATTTCCGCCAGTCTGATGTGGGCCGTATAGAGACCGATATTCGTCTCGAGCAGTTCTTGATAGAGGCGGATCGCTTCATCCAACCGCCCGGCCTGCTGATGCAGAAACGCAATGAAGAACCGGTACCCGTCTGGGTCGTTCGCAGCACGCTCGAAGCGCAGATCCAAGCTGTCGCGGTGTTTCGCCCGCTCGAGTAAGCGGGTGGCGTCCGCAATTGCTCCGTCCCACTGGGAGAGTTGGGCGGCACAAAGAGCGCGATACCAAAGGAACGCCGCCGCGACGGAGTCGGATTTTCCTTCACTGCGCCCGATGAGATCGGTCAAGCGATCGTAAGCTTGCTGATAGTAGCCTCGGCGGAACTCCGCCAAGGCCTGCGCGGTACCGTTCGCCCATTTCAGCGGAGTCTCCGAGCGGTGCGGCCGCCCCAGGTCGAGCATCGGATTGAGGAAGAAGGCAATGCGCCGGAGCCGGTAAGATTCCCGCGCAAGGCTGTCGTTCCCGAATACCGTCACGAGCACTGGAGCGCCGCGCCAATGGACGAGCGCGGAGCGCACAGTGCGTTTCCTTGGGATAGCAGCGAGATAGAAATAGCCCGGCGCAAACTGAGGATCGAGCGTGATCGCTTGATGGAGCGCCGCCTCCGCCTCCGCGTAGTTCTTTTTGGACAGCTGGGCGATCGCGAGGCGATAATGCGCGAGCGGATCGTTGGAGTCCGCGCTGGCACTGGCGGTTAGGCTCCTGATGTCGGCAGGAGCACTCTGCTGCGCATTTCCCGCTACACCGGCAGCCAACAGCGGCAGCGCGATGCAGAAGACCTTACTCGCCATTCGAGACTCCGAGGCGGGACGGCGGCAATATATTTTCCCCCCAACGACGCGGTTGTTCCTTAACGAAAGCGTGTTATGGACGAGGCATCCAAAAAGGCCATTCTCCGCCACTTTCCCTACGGCCTGTACGTCATCACCGTCGCCCACGACGGCGAAGACCACGGCATGACCGCCAATTGGCTCACGCAGGCCGCGTTCGATCCGCCGATGGCGGTGGTGGCGATCGAAAACACGTCGAAGACGATCGGCATGATCCGCGATTCACATCACTTCGCGATCAATCTCCTGCTGACCGGCCAGCGCGACCTCGCGGCGAAACTGGGGCGCAGCTCGGAGCAGGCGCCGCACAAGCTCAAAGGCATCAAGACCAAACCGGCCCCCGCGTCCGGCACGCCCGTGCTCGTCGAGGCGCTCGGCTGGGTCGAATGCCGGGTCGTCGCCACACTGCCCGCCGGCGACCACACGTTGGTGCTGGGCGAGATCGTCGGCGCGGGCGTCGAGCACGACGGCGAGCCGCTCACGCTGCAAGAAGCCGGATTCAAGTACTCGGGCTGATCGCCGTTCACTTCAGCTTGTCCCTACGCAGTTGGGCATCCGCGCGGAGGTCCGACCGCAGCGGGGCGAGCGCCAAGAACCGCGCATAATGATCGCGCGCTTCCTCCGGCAGGCCGAGCTCCTCGGTGACGCGGCCAAGCAGGTAGTACGACGGGGAAAAGCGCGCATTCAGCTTGATCGCGCTCCGCAGTGCATCGTCGGCTTCGATCAGCTGGCCGGCGTTGAATTGAGACGCCGCCAAATCGAACAGCGCCGTGGGATCGTCGGTGTTGACCTCGGCGGCGCGCTGGCGCTCGAGCATCGCGTCCGCGGATCGGCCCGCCCCTTCGTGAATGTTCGCCAGATAGGTATGCGCCATGACCAGACCCAGGTCGTGCTCGAGCGACTGCTGATACAACGCCACGGCACTGTCGGTGTGGCCCGCGAGGTGGTGCAGAGATGCGAGCATGAAACGGTATTCGTTGTCGCGCAACGGAACGTGGACGATCTCGTCGCGCTGTGACTTCTTGACGGTGCGGTCGAGCAGGGTCCGAAAGTCCGCGATCGCGGCGCCGTACTGGAGGCTGTGCGCGGCCGCGAGCCCGCGATACCAGAGGATGTAGTCGGGGACGTCCTCGGGATGTTTGACCTCATTGAATTCGCGCTGCGCGAGCTTCTTCAGGCGGTCATGGGCCAGGCGATACCGGCCCAGACCGAGATCCACGAACCAGGCGTAGTACCGGTTGTAGATCACCCAGGCGGTCGTCGAGTAGTCGCGGACGCGGGGCTCCTCGATCTCGAACGCGATGCCCATGATTTGGAGGTTGACCATGGGATCCGTGCGAAAGGCGCGTTGGTAGAACCCCCGCGCTTCCTCGACTGCGGGACGCCAGGCCGAGGGCACGCGGCCGCGATCCTCCTCCTCGGCAAGCGAGGTGCGGCGGGCGTACGGGAGATAGTAGAGGGCGAGGTAGGCGTCGGCATAACGCGGCTCCAGCTGAACTGCCAGCCGCAGCAGGCTGTCCGTCTGCCGCCAGTGGTGCTCTTTCCAATGCCGGAGGGCGAGGAAGTACTGCCGTTGCGCGTCGTTCGTGTCCTCGCGCGCCCAGACTTCCACCTCCTGGAGCTTTCGTTCCAGCACCGCGAGTTGCTGGCCGTGTGCGCGACTGACCACGGCGAAGAGGGCGACTACGATGAAGGACGTCCGTCGCATTTTGCCAAATATACGGCGGCTATCCGCGCACGGCGCGCGGGGCCGCCCTAAAAGTCATAACGGCTTCCGGTAAACCACCTTCCCGGCGACGAGCGTGTAGCGCGGTTTGATCGTTCCGAGCGACTCGGGTGCTGCCGCAAAGGGATCCCGATCCAGCACGACGATATCGGCAAAGCGGTCCGCGGCGAGCGTACCCCATTTCTGCTCGTTGAAGGTCGCCCACGCGTTGCCGTACGTGTAGGCGCGCAGGGTCTCCCCGACCGTGATTTTCTGCTCGGGCACCCAGCCGCCGGGATTGCGGTCGTCGAGCGTGCGGCGTGTGACCGCCGCGTAGACGCCGAGCATCGGATCGAGCGGCGCGACGGTCCAGTCCGACCCGAAGGCGAGCGGCGCTTCCGTGTCGAGCAAGGTGCGGAACGCGTACGTCGTGCGGATGCGCTGCGGGCCGATGCGGATCCCCAGCCAGCGGCCGTCGTCGATCGCGTGATACGGCTGCATCGACGCCACGACGCGCTGCGCGCCGAACTTTGGAATGTCCTCGGCGCGCAGGTGCTGCGCGTGCTCGATCCGGAAACGGCGATCACGCGCGCCGTGCGCACGCGCGACGCTGTCGTAGATCGCGAGCAGAATCGCGTTGGCGCGGTCGCCGATGGCGTGCACCGCGAGCTGCAACCCCGCGGAATCGGCGCCGCCGATCCAGGCGCGCATATCCGCTTCGGATTGCTGCATCAGACCGCGATACCCCGCGGAGTCGGAAAACGGCTCGAAGAAGAACGCGGTCCGGGATCCCGCCGAGCCGTCCATGTACCCTTTCACGCCGCCGATGCGCACCCAGTCGTCGCCCGCCCCTGAGCGCACGACGCTGTCCGCGATCGCACGCCAGTCCTCGATCGGCAGGTAGACCGCGACGCGCAGCGTGAGGCGATTGGCGCGCGCCAGGCGCCGGTAGCTCGCGAGATCCGCCCACGAGGCCGACATGTTTGCCGTGGCGGTCACGCCGAGCGACGCCGCGTGGGCGAGCGCCCGCGCCAGTGCCGAGTCGCGCTGCTCCGGGGAGGGATCGGGGATGGCCCGGCCGATCAGGTTCATCGCCTGGTCTTTGAAGACTCCTCCGCTTGTGATTTCGCCGCCGAAGGGCGCGGGAGTCTCTGGGGTAATGCCGGCGGCGCGCAGGGCGGCACCATTCGCCAACGCCATGTGACCGTCGAGGCGATTGACGAATACCGGATTGTTGGGAGTGACCGAGTCGATCCAGTCGTGGCGCGGGAGCGGCGTGCCGCGCCAGAGTGTGTGGTCCCAGTCGCCGCCGGTGATCCATTCGCCCGGCTTGAGGCGCGCGGCGTACACCTTGAGGCGGCGCACGAATTCCTGCGGCGTGGCGGCGTCCCGCAGATCCACTGAGGCAAGCTGAAAGCCGCCATTGATGAAATGGGTGTGGCCGTCCGCGAATCCCGGCATCACCAGGCCGCCGTTGGCGCGCAGCACCTCGGTCTTGGAGCCGATGTAGCGCGCGATCGCCGTCGAGTCGCCCACCGCGAGGAGCTTGCCGTTACCGATTGCCACTGCGCCCGGTTGTCCGCGTCCGGTCGAGAGGCCGGTCCATACGGTCCCCCCCTCGATGACCACGTCGGCTTTGCGGCCACAGGCGGCAAGCGATACGAAGAGCAGGACGGCGCACGGCGTACGGCGCACGGCGGACCTCCTAACGGAGCTTGGTGATCCTGCGAATGGTATCGAGCGCAGCGAGAGGATTGGCGCCTGCATCAGACTTTGCCGGGGACGCGCTGCTGATGCCGTCGCGAATGTCGAGCAGCACCTCAAGCAGCAGCTGCTCACGCTGATATGCAGCATCGAGATCGGCCATGCGGCGCTCGTCCTTTGCAGCCTTGGCGCGTTCGTATGCTTCCCGATATACCGCATCGAGATTGTCGAGAATCTGCTGCCGCGGTCGTGGACTCACGATGCGCAAAGATATAGGTTCCGGCCATGGCTCTCAAAGGCAAACGAATTCTCTTTTTCGCTGCTCCTCTATATGAGGATCTTGAGCTCTGGTATCCAAAGATCCGACTCGAGGAGGAGGGCGCGACGACCACCGTCGCCGGCATGGGCGAGAAGACGTATCCCGGTAAGCGCGGCTATCCGGTTACAGTCGATACTGACGTAGAAAAGGTCGATGCGGGCGACTTCGACGGACTCGTAATTCCGGGCGGCTTTGCCCCCGATCAGCTGCGACGCTCCGACAAGGTCCTGCGGCTGACGCGCGAGATCTACCAGGCCGGCAAGCCGGTCGCGTTCATCTGTCATGCCGGCTGGGTGCCGATCTCGGCGAAAATCCTGAAAGGCAAACGCGCGACGAGCGTGCGCGCCATCAAGGACGACATGGAAAACGCCGGCGTGGTGTGGGAGGACAGCGCCGTTGTCGTGGATGGCAATCTCATTTCGTCGCGCACACCAGCCGACCTGCCTGACTTCTGCAAAGCGCTGATCGCCGCGCTACGACAAGGGCCGCAGGACTAGACCGCTCGGCACCTTCGGGATGAAGTAGGTGGATTTCGGCGGCATCACGTCGCCGGCGTCCGCCACCGCGAAGACCTGCTCGACACGCGTAGGATTCAGCAACACGGCCACCGCGGCGCCGCCGTGCTGCACCATGTTCAGCGCCTCCGTCGCATCCGCCACATAGCGTACGATCGGCGTCGTCGTCCCCGCGCCGAGGATCCCCTTCACGACGAACGACTCAATCCGCGCGACGTCGAGGTCGCGGACGGCGGCGCTCTGCGCCAGGCTCGGCAGACGATCGGGGAGCGCGTCGGGCCGCAGCAACAGGGCCATAGTGCGCGAGCGGTCGGCGACGAGACACGCGGTACGGTCGCGTCCGAGCGCCGCCAACGTGGTCACGGGATCGCGGCTGGCGGGGACCACCTGCACATCGAAGACCTCGCGCCAGCGCGGCAGCAGGCGCTCCAGCTCACGTCCGGCGCCGAAGATCACGCGGTGCGTCGGCAACACGGCGAGACCGGAATCCTGGGCGGATACGATCAGCGCCAGAACCCGGTCCGCTTGTGGATTTTCCGAGGCATACGCACTCGCGGTCTCGTAGCGATGATGCCCGTCGGCGATGTAGAGCGGGGATGCGGGAAGCGGGATGCGGGATGCGTCACGCACGATCCACAGTCGCATCCCCACACCGTTCAACTCCGCCGCTGCGTCGGGCGTGCCCTGGGCGACGCCAGCCACGGCGTTCGCGAGCGTCCGGTCGGGATCGGGCGCCAGCAAGAAGATCGACTCGATATTGGTCGCGGTGGCGCGCATCAGCGCGAGCCGGTCGGCCTTGGGCCCGGCGTGGGTGTGCTCGTGCGGCCGAATGCGGCGCGGCTCGTATCCCTCCGCGGCGACAGCGGCGAACACACCGCGCCGGGTCCGTCGCTCCCCCGACGGCAGGGTGAAATCCTGCGCCAGCACGTACAGCGCCGGTTCGGGATCGCGTGTAAGCACGCCGCTCCGGCGCCATTTCGCCAGGAGCTCGGCGGCCACGCGGTAACGCTCGTCCTCGGGTCGTCCGGGCGCTGCTTCCGGCAGCATCACGTGGACGATATTGTGAGCGTCGACTGCCGCCAAACGCGACCGTTCCCCCTGATCGATCACGTCGTACGGCGGCGCGATCACGCGACTCAGCCGTTCCCCGGCGGCATACCGCTCGCCCCGAAAGGGCGCTACGAGGTCAGTCATGAGCTTTCGCGAAGCGCAGCATGCGGTGGATCAATGGGTCGGCCAATTCGAGCAGGGCTACTTTGCGCCGCTCGCGAACGTGGCGCGCCTCGCCGAGGAAGTGGGCGAGCTGGCCCGCGAGGTGAATCACCAGTTCGGCCCAAAGCCGAAGAAGCCCGACGAAAAACCCGGCTCGATTTCCATGGAGCTGGCCGACATCCTGTTCGTCGTGATCTGCATGGCCAACGAGCAGCACATCGACCTCGACGACGCGTTCGCACAGATGATGGTCAAGGTCACCGCCCGCGACGCCGGCCGCTGGACCAGGAAGGCTCGCTGACTTCCTCGTAGATCCGCGCGTACGACACCAGACGATCGGGATCGATCGCGCCCGGTGGTGCGCCGCGTATCGCGCATCCCGGCTCGGCAAGGTGGCGGCAGTTATCGAACCGGCATTGATCGAGATAGGGGCGGAATTCCGGAAAGCACGCACCCAATTCGTTGGGGTCGATGCCCCAGGCGCCGATTTCCCGGAGGCCGGGCGTATCCACGACGTAACCGACGCCGGCAACGGGCACCAGCTCCGCCGCGGTGGTGGTGTGCTTGCCGGTTCGCCACTTCTCGCTGATCGCGCCGACCCGTAGCTTGAGCCCGGGCTCCAGCGCATTGAGCAGACTCGATTTTCCCGCGCCCGATGCGCCCGTAAACACCGAGTGCCGGCCGCGCAGCAAGTCGCGCAACGCGGGCAGCCCTTCGTCGGCCTTCACCGACGTCGCCAGCAGCTGATAGCCCGCGGTCTTGAAGCGGATCGCCAGCGCCTCCTCGGTCGTGCGGTCGAGCTCGATCTTGTTCAGGACCACCGCCGCCGGCAGCCCGTTCGCTTCCGCAATGACGAGGAACCGGTCGATCATCCGGGGGCTCGGCTCCGGATCACGCGCGGAAGTCACGACGATCACCTGATCCACGTTCGCCGCGACCGGCTGTGGACGCCGGGGCCCCGCTCCGCTGCTGCCCTGCGACGCCCGCCGCGCGAGCACGGTCCGGCGCGGCCGGATCTCGGCGATCGTCGAGCCTTCGAGCACGACGACGTCGCCCGGAACGACACGGTCCTCGTCCTTGTGCTTGAGCTTGCCCCGCAGGGTGGCTGTGACTTCGCCGCTGTCGGTGTGGATGCGATAGCCACCGCCGACCCGCGCCAGCACGACGCCGTTCAGCAGCGTCACGCGCGCTGCCCCGCACGAGCTACGCACTGATCGAGATGCGCCTTCACCTGCTCGAGCGTCAGCGCCAGCACGGGCGCGAGCGCTTCATCCGGCGTGGGACCGAACGCGAGATAATCCGTCTCGAGGTGTCCGACGGGCTGCCCGTCACCCCAGCGCACGAACAACAGCGCGGCGCCGTACCGCCCCGGCTCGGCGGAATCGTCGCTGAAGGTCGCTACGGAGTACGCCTGCCCGTCCGGCGCGCCGAATGCGGGCGGGCGACCGTGTACGTGCTGGTAACCGCCTAACGTCGTGTCGTCCATTAGCGGCGGCGGTGCACCGACTCTTTGAGAATGTTCGTGGTGATGAACGCGATGTTCGCTGGACGCTCGGCGAGCCGGCGCATGAGGTACGGATACCAGTGTGTACCGAACGGCACGTACACGCGCATGTTGTAGCCCTCGCGCCGCAACCGATACTGCAGATCGCGTCTCACCCCGTACAGCATCTGGAATTCGAATCGCTCGGCGGGAATGGCTTTTTTCTTGGCGAAGGCTTTGGCGTGGTCGATGATCTTTGCATCGTGCGTCGCAATCCCCGGGTAGTTACCTCGCTCGACCAGCCGCTCCATGCAGGCAACGTAGTTCGCGTCCACGTCGCGCTTGTCGGGAACGGCGACATCCTCGGGCTCTTTATACGCCCCTTTGCAGAGACGCACGCGAGCTCCCAATCCGATCATGGCGTCCACGTCCGCCGCGGTCCTCCGCAGGTACGACTGCAGCACGACGCCGACGGTGTTGCCGAATTCAGGATAGAAAACATCGGTGAACAGCTGCAGCGTCTTCGCGGTATAGCTGGACTGCTCCATGTCGATGCGCACGAACGAGCCGTACTGCCTTGCCTTGCCGATGATCGCGCGCATGTTGCCGATGCACACTTGCTCGTCGATGTCGAGACCCATCTGCGTGAGCTTGACGGAGACGTTGGCATTGGCCTTGGCGGCGTGAATACGGTCGAGAACCTCGAGGTAGGTCTTGCACGCCCGCTGAGCCTCCTCGGCATGTAACACCGATTCCCCAAGCAGATCGAGCGACGCGGAGAGGTTACTGCCATTCAGGTCGCGGAGCGTCGTGATGGCTTCGTCCACGGTCTCGCCGGCGACGAAACGCGACGCGAGCTTCCTGGCCAGACGGTTCTTCCGAACGAAGCGGAAGATGCGGGGCTGCTCGCTCAACCACAGGAATACGGCTTTCAGCATCAGGCGTAGAACTTGGTCCCGCTGCGGGCCTGCTCCCGCAGCACCTCGCAGGGAGCGAAGCGCGCGCCATGGCGCTCCGCGAGGCGCTCGAGATCGGCAACCACGCGTTCGGCACCGAGGTCGTCGGCGTAGCGCAGCGGCCCGCCCCGGAACGGCGGAAAGCCGAATCCGAAAATCGCGCCGATGTCACCGTCGCGCGGGTTCTTGACGACGCCCTCTCCCACGGCGCGCGCCGCTTCGTTGACCATGCCCAGAATGAGGCGCTGCAGGATTTCGGAAGGCCGCGGTCCGCCATTCGGGTGGACGCCGAGGAGTCCGTACACACTCTCGTCCACGCCGCGTTTCTTGCCGCCTTTATAGATGTAGAAGCCACGGCCCGATTTGCGGCCCAGGCGTCCCGCTTTGACGAGTGCCGCCAGCCCCTCACCCGGAGCCGGTTGGATGTGATCGCCGTAGGCCTCCTGCATCACGCCGGCGACCTTGATCGCGACGTCGAGGCCCACTTCGTCGAGCAGCGTCACCGGACCGACCGGAAAGCCGAACCGCACCGCCATGCTGTCGATCTCTTCGATGGACGCGCCTTCGCCGAGCAGATGGCCGACTTCGTTCGCGTACGGTGCGAGGATCCGGTTCACCCAGAAGCCCGGACTGTCTTGCACGACGATCACCGTCTTGCCCATGCGCCGCCCGAATGCCACGGCCGTGCTCACCGTCTGAGGACTGGTGCGAGCGCCGGGAATCACCTCGAGCAGCGGCATCTTGGCGACCGGTGAAAAGAAGTGCATGCCGATGACGCGCTCCGGGTCGTGCGCCGCTTCGGCGATGCGCGTGATCGGAATCGTGGACGTGTTGGACGCGAACACGCCGGAGGGCGGTATCACCACTTCGACTTCCCGCAGGACCTGCTGTTTGACCGTGAGATCTTCAAAGACCGCCTCGATCGTCAGCTCCGCGCGTCCGAACCCTGCATACGTGTCGCCACCGGACAAGAGCGCGACGAGCCGGGCGTACTCGTATTTTGTCATACGACGGCGCTTCAACCGGTCGTCGAGGATGGCGCGGGCGGCGAGGACGCCCTGGGCGACGCGCGCCAAGTCGGCGTCCTTCATGCGCACATCTACCTCCGCCTGCGCGACGGCGGTCCCCGCGATCCCCGATCCCATGAATCCCGAGCCGATGATCCCCAGCCGCGTCGCGCGCACCGGCGGCGGGGCGTTGGGGACTCCGGGATCTTTCTTGAGCTGATTCGTCGCGAAGAAGATCTGCACGAGCTTGCGGGAGACGTCCGTCACCGCGAGCTGCCCGAACAGCTGAGCTTCGCGCTTCAATCCCTCGGGTATGCCGTGCTTCAGGCCGTATTCGACCGCGTCGAGCGCCGCGAGCGGAGCCGGATAGTGCCCGCCCGTGCGCTCGAGCACCTGCTTGCGGGCTGCACGAAAGACGATGCCTCGCCCGATCGGATTGCCGTCGAGCAGAAACCCAACCAACCCACCGGGCCGCTTGCGTTTGGGGCGCCAGCCGCCGGCCATGCGGCGAGCGGCGGCGAGCGTGATATCCGCAAGGATGGGGGACGCGACCAGCTCGTCCACCATGCCAAGCCGGAACGCTTTGGCGGCGCGTTCGGTCTTGCCCGCGAGAATCATGTCGAGTGCCGCGCGAGCCCCCACGAGACGCGGCAGGCGTTGACAGCCGCCCGCCGCCGGGAGGATGCCGAGCTGCACTTCGGGGAGACCGATCTGGGTTTTGGGATGGTCCGTGGCGACGCGGTAATGGCAGGCCAGCGCGAATTCGAACCCACCGCCGAGACACGCGCCGTGGATCCCGACCGCGATCGGTTTGGGAAACCGCGCCACGCGGTCGAGCATCTCCTGGCCTGCTGCCGCCAGGCGCTCCGCTTCCGCCGCGGAGCCGAGCGTCACGAATTCCTCGATATCCGCGCCGGCGATGAAGTTGTCCGCCTTGCCGGACATGAACGCGACGGCGCGAACGCGCGCGTCATCCGCCAAGGCCGCGAAGCAGGCGATGAACTCGTCTTTGACGGCGCGCGAAATGACGTTGACCGGCTGACCTTTGAGATCCAGAACGACGACGGCGATGCCGTCCGTGATGTCCCAGGTGACTGCGGGAGCGCTCCGCGACGGGGGAGGGGCGATGGTCGCCACTAACGCCGCTCCAGCACCATGGCGAATCCCATTCCGCCCTGCGCGCAGACGGAAATGAGTCCGAACTGGACGTCGCGGCGTCGCATCTCGTTGGACAGGGTCGTGACGAGCCGGCCGCCCGTCGCGCCGAACGGATGGCCGATCGCAATCGAGCCGCCCATGACGTTGATGATGTCCTCGTTGATCTCCCAGCCGTTGGCGGCGAATCCCTGGAGATTCGACAGCACCTGGGCGGCGAAGGCCTCGTGCAGCTCGATCAGTCCGAGGTCCTTCCACTGAATGCCGGCGCGCTCGAGCGCCTTGGGGACGGCGAATATCGGGGCCTGCAGCAGCTGCCAGCCCGGATCGACGGCCGCAACGGCATATGAACGAATGAAGGTGAGCGGCTCATACCCGAGCGCCTGCGCGGCCTCCGCGCTCATGAGGAGCACGGCCGAGGCACCGTCAGTGAGGGGCGACGAGTTCGCGGCGGTCACGCTGCCGTAGCGCCGGTCGAACACCGGCTTGAGCTTGGCCATCTGCTCGAGCGACGTGTCGCTGCGGATACCATTGTCCTGCTGCACGATCGGCCCGCCGGGGCGATCGGGCATCCAGGGCGCGATCTCGGCTGTGAGACGGCCGTCCGCGGTGCCCTGCGCCGCCAGCTTGTGGCTGCGCAGCGCCCAGCGGTCCTGCGCCTCGCGGGAGATGTGATTCTCCTTCGCCATCTTTTCCGCCGACTGGCCCATGGACTCGCCGGTAGACGGCTCTGCGATCGCCGGTGCCACCGGGATGAGGTCCTTGGGCCGGATCTTGGCGAACGTCTTGATGCGGGCGCCGAGCGATTTTGCCTTGCTCGCCTCGACCAGGATGTCGGCAAGCCGGCGCGAGGCGAGAATCGGAATATCGGACAGCGCCTCGGCACCTCCCGCCATGATCACCGCGGCGTTGCCAAGCGCGATCTGATCGTGGGCAGCGGTAATGGCCTGATTGGCAGAGGCGCACGCACGGTTCAGCGAGTAGGCCGGAATTTCCTTGGGGAGCTGCGGCAGGAGGCTGACTTCGCGCCCCACGTTCGGCACGAGCGCCGACGGCACCACCTGACCGAAGATGACCTCATCGATCTCGTTGCCGTCCAGATTGGTGCGCTCGATCAGCTCGCGGGCGGCGTAGCGCGCGAGATCCACGGCGCGCGCGTCTTTGAGCGACGTGCCCGCTTTGGTGAACGGCGTTCGGACGCCGGCGACGACTGCCACGCGCCGTCCGTTGAGACCCGGCATTAGATTCTTCCCCTCTTCTGGGAATCGAAACCTACCACCGCCCCCAACCGGAGGGGAGTTGGAGCAAAACCGCGCCGCAGCCCTGGCATCCATGACTGAAACGCCGGTGGATGTCCTCATTATCGGCGGCGGCATTACGGGCGCGGGAATCGCGCGGGACGCGGCATTGCGGGGGTTCCGCACGGCGCTCGTGGACAAATCGGACTTCGGCGCGGGCACCTCGTCGCATTCGTCGCGACTCATCCACGGCGGCGTCCGTTATCTGGAACAACGCGCATTCCGGCTGGTGTTCGAGGCGAGTCACGAGCGGCGTGTGCTCCTCAGGATCGCGCCGCACCTCGTGCGGCCGCTCGCGTTCCTCTTCCCTGTCTACAAGGGCAGCCGCATTCCGGCATGGAAGCTGCGCGCGGGAATGTGGCTCTACGATCTCCTGGCGGCGTTCCGGAACGTGCGGCGGCACCGCTGGCTCCGCGCCAAGAAGGTCCGGCGGGTCGAGCCGGGGCTGCGCGATCGCGGGCTCATCGGCGCCGCGTTGTACTACGACGCTCAGGTGGACGACGCACGCCTGGTCATCGCCACGATTCGCGCTGCCGCGCAGGCCGGCGCCCTGGTCGCTAATTACGTCGAGACGACCGACGTCTTGAAGCCGGACGGACGGGTCCGCGGCGCGGCGATTCGCGACGTTCTCACGGGCGAGACCGCCACCATTCGCGCCAACGTGGTCGTCAACGCCACCGGCCCATGGTCCGACACCGTGCGCCGGCTCGACGATCCCAGCGCCGAACCGCTGCTGCGGCCCACCAAGGGCGCGCACGTCGTCGTACCGCGGCGGCGCATGTCGAACGAGCATGCCGTGACGCTGCTCTCGCAGCTCGACGGCCGTGTGATGTTCGTGCTGCCGTGGGGCGAGCTGTCGTACATCGGCACGACCGATACGGACGCCGACTCATCTCCCGATGCCATGCGCGTGACCGCGTCCGACGTCACCTATCTCCTTCGTTCCGTGAATGCCGCATTTCCCGGCGCTCACCTGACCACCAACGACGTCGTCTCCGCCTGGTCCGGGCTGCGTCCGTTGCTGCGACAGGATCATGCCAACCCGTCGCAGGTGTCGCGCGAGCATCGCATCGTCGAGAGTGCGCACGGACTCGTCACGATCATCGGCGGGAAGCTGACCACGTACCGGGTGATGGCGCGCGACGTGGTGGATCGCGTCGCGGCGCGACTACACGAGCTCGATGGCCGGCCGCTCGCGCAACGCCCGCCGACGGATCGTATCCCGCTGCCCGGCGGCGAGGCGGCCGAGCTGGAGGTGCTGATCGAGGCGGCACGGGCGCGGGGCGCCGCGGAAGCGACGGCGCGTCATCTCGTCGCGAGCTACGGCAGCGAGGCGGCGGCGGTGCTGAATCTCGTCGATCGGGAGCGGCCGCTGGGCGACCCGATCATCGCGGGGCGGCCGGAGATCTGGGCGGAAGTCAGCTATGCCGTCGAGCGGGAAATGGCGGTGCGCGTGCAGGACGTTCTGATCCGGCGCCTGCACCTGTTCTACGAGGCACGCGAGCAGGCGCACTCGATCGTGGGTACCGTGGCGAGCCGGATGAAAAAGCTCCTCGGCTGGGACGACACCCGTGAGGCCGAGGAGCTCCGTGACTACTTTCAGATCGTCGAGCGGAGCCGGATCAAGGTTTGACCCGCACGCGCGGCCGGATGCGAATGCGCGGGTTGTCGTCGTCGTCTTCGATCTGCCGCAGCGCCCACGTCGCCGCGCGTCGCACCGATCCCGATTCGTCGCTCTGAGCGGCCACCAGCCCGTCGCGTGCGAGCGGGCTCTCGATCTCTCCCAGCGCCCACGCGGCGGTCGCCCGAACCTCGAAGTCCGAGTCCTTGAGCGCCGCGACCAGCGGCGTGACGGCGCTCTCGTCCTCGATTTCGCCCAGGGCCCAGGCCGCGAGCACGCGCACGTCGGGATCGGAGTCCCGCAGGCCCACGGCCACCGGACGGACGCCGCTTCCTGATTCGATTTCTCCCAGCGCCCACAGCGCCGTCTTGCGAACGTCCACCACCGGATCGCGCACCAGCGGCTCGAGCGCCGCAACGCCCTGGCCGCTCTCGATCTCACCCAACGCCCACGCGGCAGCCTGACGCACGCGCGGCTCGCGATCCTTGGTCGCCGTGGTGAGCAACGGCACCGCTGAAGCATCTTCGATCTCGCCGAGTGCCCAGACCGCCGTGATCCGCACCTCCAGCACCGGGTCGTCGAGCGCGGCGCTGAGCGGCCGGACCCCGCGCTCGTCCTCGATCTCGCCGATGGCCCAGGCGGCCGTGCGGCGCACCTCAGGCGCACGATCGTTCAGCGCACGGGCGAGCGCGTCGATCGCCGTCTTTTCTTCGATTTCGCCGAGCGCCCACGCGGCCATCATGCGCACCGCGGGACTGTCGTCACGGTCGAGCGCGCCGCTGAGCGGCGGGATCGCGCGGGAGTCCTCCATCTCGCCGAGTCCGAGAGCACCCGTCTCGCGCAGGTCGGGACGCGCGTCGCGCAACAAGGAGATAAGGAGATCGTACTCGCTCGAGCCGCCGTGACTGCCGAGGACTCGCGCCGCGATGCCACGAACGCAGCGGTTGTCGTCGCGAATGAACGCGCGGAAGGCGCGCAGCACGCCGGGGTTCACGTCGGAGCGCCTCTCGTGCATATCCACATGGACGCCGCCGGCGCCCCCGCCCGGCATCGGCATCGGAGTCGGCATGGGCCGGGGCATCGGCATGCCGGGATCGAACGACCCCCAACGCCAGAAGCCGCCGAAGTTGGTCAGCGCCTGACCCGTCAGCGCACAAATCGCCGAATCGCTCGTGCGAAGTTGGGTCAAAATGCGAGTAACGGTCGCGGAATCGAACTGCGGATGTTGGACGACGAGCAGCGAGACGAGCAGCGGTGCAATCATGGGAATCCCGGGTGGAGGATACAGCCGTTTGGATAGGCGGACCCCGCGAAAGGTTGCTGCCTCGGCAAATGCCGGTATTTTCTCACCGAGTGCGCCCCGGTACCTGGCTTGTTCTGTACTGCGTTTTCTGCCTTGCCGCCTGCTCTCGGCCCGAGTCTGCTCCACCCGCCGCTGCCTTTGGTGGGCCCGCGGATTCGGTCATCCCCGCGGGTCCCTACGGCGATGCCGTCCGGCGTGGCCGCGCGCTGCTCCTGGCGACGCGCGACAGCTTGCCGCACCACGTTGCCAACAAGCTACGCTGCGTGAGTTGCCACCTCGACGGCTCATGGCGCGGAGTCTTCGCCCGTTATCCCCAGTACCGGCCTCGGAGCGGCGTCGTCGAGACGATCGAGTACCGCGTCAACGACTGTTTCCGTCGCAGCATGAACGGCGCCGCCTTGGACCCCGCCGGACCCGACATGCGCGACATCGTCGCCTACTTCGCCTTTCTCTCGCGTGGCACCGCGGTCGGGCCACCCGCGGGGGCGCCTGGCGCCCGACTGCAGAAGTGGGCCACGTTTACGGCGGACACCGCGGCCGGGGCCCGCGTGTTCGCAGCATCGTGCACCAAATGCCACGGAGCGGCGGGTGAGGGGACGGCCGTCGCGCCGCCGGTCTGGGGTCCGCAGTCGTACAATGTCGGCGCCGGCATGACGCGCGTCCGCACGGCTGCCGATTTCATCAGCCGCAGCATGCCCTTCGACTCACCGGGCACGCTGACCGATCAGCAGGCGTTCGACGTCGCCGCTTACGTCAATGCACACCCCCGGCCCGATTACCGGGGCAAGGAAAACGATTGGCCCAACGGCGATGCGCCACCCGACGTCGCTTACCCAACGCGGCCGACACGCCGCGCACAGTAGTTCACCACTTGAGGAGGTTTCCGATGTTCGAGTTCAAGGACGTTACCACTCCGCGCCGCGGCTTTCTGGGCACTCTCGCGGCCGCCGCGGCTGCGGGTTTTGCCAGCCTGACGCCGCTGCGCCTCGAAGCCAAGACGCGCAGCAGCGGTTCGGCCAACGGGATGGACGCGGCGTTCGAGACGTGGCTGAACCGGATCAACGGGAAGCACAAGATGGTGTTCGACGCGCCCGAGGTGAACAGCGGCATGCCGGTGATTTGGCCGCGCGTCTGGCTCGTCGGCAACAACGAGAACTACGGCACGAAGGACACGGACAACTCGGGCGTCGTGATTCTGCGCCACGCGGCGATTCCGCTCGCGATGAAAGACGATCTGTGGGCGAAGTACAAGCTCGGCGAAGCGTTCAGCATCAAGGAGGGCGAGACCGCGGCGACGCGTAACATTTTCGCCAAGGTGCTGCCGTTGCCCCTGCCCGGCACGGGCGTCGAGGCGTTGCTCGCAAGCGGCGTGCAGTTCGGCGTGTGCAACGTCGCACTGACGATCTACAGCGGCATGGTGGCGCAGAAGATGGGAGTGGACGGCGCGGCGGTGAAAGCCGATTGGGTCGCGGGACTGATTCCCGGATGTCAGGTCGTGCCGTCCGGCGTGCTCGCAGTGTCGCGCACACAGGAGAAGGGCTGCGGCTACTGCTTCGCGGGTTAGTCCCTCGCCGTGTGACTTGAGTCACCGGCACCGCGGTCGTGTGATGGAACCTCACGAACCTTGGCTCGGTCCTCCGGGTACAGCGTCACGCACTACAACCGGAGGATCGAACCATGATTCGACGCATCCTGATGGCAGTCGCGCTGCTGGTGTGCGCGGCCGGCGTCACGCGTGCCGCAGCGCAGCGGTCGCATTTCGGACTGCACGGCGGCTACAACTTCGATCTCGAAGAGGGCTCGATCGGAGCCCAGATGCATCTGCCGCTCACGTCGTCGATCGAGCTCTATCCGTCGTTCGACTATTACTTCGTGAACAGCGGGACCCTGCTGGGTTTCAACGGAGATCTCAAGTTCCGCACGCCGGGTACGCCGCTGTACTTCGGCGGCGGCGTCGGCATTCTGAGCGGGGGCGGGAACTCCAACACGGGGTTCAACCTGTTTGGGGGGGTTGAGACACGCTACGGCCAGACGCATCCCTTCATCGAGGGGCGCGCGTTATTCCACGACGGCTCGGCGTTTCAGTTGTTGTTTGGCCTCAACGTGACGCTGTACTAACTGCGAGGTTGTGAAGGATGGTGATGCGGTAGGGGCGCAGCATGCCGCGCCCCTACTTCCACCCTCGCAGACTTCGCACGAAATCGTGCAGCACCAGAAACTTCTCGTACAGCCGCACACCCTTTCGCTTGCGGCCGAACTCGGCGAACAGCTCCCGCAGCCGCCCGCGGCGCGCGACGTAGAACCGGAACGTCTCCGCGAAGTCTTCCTGCGGGTGCGTCGCCGCGTAGGCGCTGACGTAGTCGGTCAGCGTCGTCGCGATGCGGCGGCGCTCGAAGTCCACCCAGTGCTCGTCCGCGACGCGGTACGCCTTGCGCACTTCGCCGAACGCGCGGCGGAACCGGCCGCTGCGGGTCCACGACCAGTGATGATAGAGGAAGGAGTGGCCGAGCTCATGGAGCAGCAGGCCCGTCAGCATGTTCCAGGAGATTTCGTCGCGGCGCCGCTTGCCGGTGACGTAGCGGCGGTCGAGCTCGATGACCTTGGGAGCGCGTGGCGCGACCCCCGAGACCCCCGGTCGCAGGGCAACGCGATAATGCCAGTCGCGAATCCGCGAGACGATCAGCAGCCGGCGCGCCCGCCGCAGCGCCCGTGGGATGAGGTCGCGCCCGGTCGCATCCTCGCCGCACCAGGGGCACGTCGCCATCCAGTCGTCCACGCCCCTATCGCAATGTGGGCAGGAATTCTGGAAGTGATCGTAGCGCCACGTCTGTGTGCGGCCGCACCAGGGACAGAAGCGCATCGGATACATCACACCGCCGCCGCATCCCCAATCGCAGCGCGCGTGGAACTTGAATCCCTTCGGCGCCTTCAGCGGCTCTTCGCTCGAATCCTTGTCATGGACGTTCCGGCCGCACCACGGGCAGAACGACGACGCGTCCGAGACGATCCAGCCGCAGTACGCGCATTCCGCCCCCGTCTCGCGCAGCGTGTCGGGCCACTCGAGCCGCCGGCTGCAGCTGGGGCAGTAGCTCCAGAACCGCTCCAGCTCCGTGTGGCAGCGGGGGCAGCGCAGCTCGGGCGTCGGAACCTCGCGGCGGCTCACCGGGCCATCGCCTCGTCCACGATGCGTTGTATGAACGCGTTGTATTTGAGCCCAGACTTGGCGGCAGCCTCCGCCAATTCATGCTCGTCCGCGATGAACGGGTTGGGGTTTACCTCGAGCACGTACACCTCGTCGTCATGCGCCAAGCGCACATCAACGCGGCCGTAATCCTGGAGCCACAGCGCGTGAAACGCGGTCGTACAGATCTCGCCGATCCGGCGCGTCAACTCCTCGGACACACCCTTGGCGAATACGTTCTTGATCTTTTTCTTTTTCCGGTAGTCCTCGTCCCACTTCGCCTTGTAGGTCGCGATGCGATGCTCGCCGGTCTCCGGTTCGCCGAACGTCATCTCCGTGAGCGGTAGCACCTCCAAATCGTCGTTGCCGATCAGCCCGACGTATACCTCGCGCCCTTCCACCAGCTCCTCGACGATCGCTGCCTGGTGGTACTTGGTGTGAATGAACTCGGCGCGCTGCTTCAGGCTCGCGTCGTCCTCGACCACCGATGCCTGCGCAATGCCGATGGACGCGTCCTCGAGCAGTGGCTTCACGATGAGGGGAAAGCGGAGCTCCGACGGCCGCACCAGCTCGTCGCCCTCGTGGAACTCGGCGAACGCCGGCACGCGGATGTTGTGAAAGGCAAGGACTTTCTTGGTCAACGATTTGTTGCGGGCCACCAGCAGGGCGGTGGGCGAGGAACCGGTGTAGCGATAGCCGTACATGTCCAGCAGCGCGGCGATCGCGTATTCGTGGCGCGCGTTCTTGCGGAAGCCCTCGCAACCGTTGAACACGAGCTTCGGCTGGAAGTCGGCCAGTTTCGCGAGGAGCGGCGGGACGTCGTCGCCGATGCCGATCATGAGCACGTCGTGGCCACCTCCCATGAGGGCGCGCGCGACGTCGTATTCCGCTTCCTCGGCCTTCTGCTCGACCTCGCGCTTGAAGGCGGCGTCCTCCCATTCAGGATGGAGCGAATCGAAGATCACGGCGATCTTCATGTGGGCACCCCCACGCGCGCCATGTCGCGGGAAACAGTCTTCAGCGCAATGAGGATGACGAGCCCGCCCAGCAGACCCACCGCCGGAAGCACCAGCATCGCCGTCCGCAGACTCCCGGTGCGGTCGGACAAATAGCCGATCAGCGGCGGTGCGAGGGCGTCGCCGGCGAGATGCGAGAAGAGCACAAACGCGCCGAGCACGGACGCTTGCACGGCCGCCGGCACAACGTCGAGAATCACCGCGGCGAGCGGCCCGCTGTACCACGTGTACAGGAAGTACGTCGCCATGATCAGCGGGCCAAACCAGCGCAGGTCTTCCACGAGCAGCAGGGCGGCGCACGTCGGAGCACCCAGCACAAAGCCCGCGCCCGAGACGAGGACGCGCCCGCCGCGCCAGCGCTGCTGGAGGCGGTCCGCGAGCCGGCCACCCACCAGCGCACCGACCACGCCCCCGCTCAGCGCCCACATGCCGAACTCGGCTCCCACCCGCGCTATCGACAGGCCGTGCATCCGCTGCATGAATGCGGCCGCCCAGGCGACCAGTCCGTTCACCCCGAACGTCACCATCGCCCCGCCCAGGAATACCCAGATCAGCGTCGGCGTCCGGAGCACGAGCGCGGCGGCGTCCTGAAAGTCGTCGAATGCGCCCGCGGCAACCGCACCGGCCGCGGTGGTCCGCCGCACCGCGAGCGGCACGAGCCGCCATACCGTCCAGGCGACGCCCACGGTGACACCGACGCCGAAGACGGCCGTACCGAATTGCGAAGGAATCCCCTCGAACATCGCCAGCAGCCCCGCGAGCAGCGCCCCGACGCCCGCACAGATCGCCAACGGCATCACATAGTGCGTCACGCCGTGCATGCCGTGCCGCCACCATTGCTGTAGCGTCTCAACGATCGGCGGTGGCGGCCGGCGATCGAGCTCGCGCAGCCGCGATGCGAGCAAGGCGAGCACGAGTCCCGGGAATCCCATCCAGATGAAGGCCCAGCGCCAGCCGTACCGCTCCGCAATCACACCGCCGAACCAGATGCCCAGCACGCCACCCAGTGCCATCCCGACCGAGTAGATACCGATCGCAAACGCGCGGCGCCGGCCCTTGAAATACTGCGCGATGATCGCCTGTGAAGCGGGCCCGTAGCCCGCCTCCCCGAACCCCACGAGCGCGCGGCACGCGAACAGCTGCCAGAAGTGCCGGACGAAGCCTCCAGCCACGGTCGCGGCGCTCCACACTGTCACGCCCCAGGTGATGACCGTGCGCCGCGAGCGCAGATCGCCGATGACGCCCAGCGGCAACGCGGCAAGCGAGAGCACGATGATGTACGCGGAACCGAGCCACCCGAGCTGCGCATCCGAGACCTGGAGATCGCGTTTGACGGGCTCGAAGACGGCGTAAACGACGTTGCGGTCGAGATAGTTGAGAAGATTGACCAGCGTCAGGAGCGCCAGGACGTAAACGGCATACGCCCTGGTCGGAGTAGCGGACTTCCCTGTGTCAGGTTGCGCGGCCGCCAGTTGCTGCCTCGGCGCGTGCGTCCCGGTCCGCCTTCGCCTCAAGATACGAATCCGTCAACTCGCGCATCAGGTCGGCACGCTTGTCGTACAGGCGCCTCAGCGTACGGGGTTTGCGCCGGGCCAGCGCATACGCGGCCAGAATCGGGAAGGCCACGGTGTTGTCGAGATACGCCACGACTGTGCCGGGCAGCTTGTCCGGATCGACCTTCCCCCAGCTCACGGCCTCCGACGGCGTCGCGCCGGAAAGGCCGCCGGTGTCGGGCCGGGCATCCGTGAGTTGGAGATAGTAGTCGTGGCCCTTTTCGCTGATCCCCAGCACTTCCTGGATCTGCGGCTCGGTTTGCAGCACGAAATTCTTCGGGCTGCCGCCGCCGATGATCAGGACACCGCTCTTGCCGCCGCTCACTTTCGCCGAGAAGACGATGGACGACGTCTCATTCACGTCGGCGCTGACGTCGAACCGCAATTTGCTCCCCGAGAGCGCCTGCTCGGCCACGTTCATCCCGATCGAGGAGTCGCCCGGCGACGACGTGTAGATCGGGACCGCCGCGGCGTGCGCGGCACCCAGCACCGATTTGCGTGAGAGACCGAGCGCTTTTTCCCGCTCCAGCACGTAGCCACCGAGCAGATAGTGGTACTCCGCCGTACTCATGGGCCGCTGGAATTCTTCGCGGGCGGAGACTTCGCGCACGAAGCGATCGGTGGACAGCAGCACGTCGTAATCGAAGAAGATGTCATAGATCCGCACGACGCCTTCCTCGCGCAGCACGATGTCGTCCGCGAACGGCGTGCCGCGGTGCATCGCCATGCCCAATCCGAAGTGGGCGTCGTGGTAAAGATTTGCGCCGGTCGAGACCATCCAGTCGATGAACCCCGCCTCGATGAGCGGAATGATCGTGGACATGCCCAACCCCGCCGGCGTCATCGCACCGGTGAGACTCATCCCCACGGTCACGTCGTCTTCGAGCATCCGCTCGGCAAAGAGCCGGCATCCTTCACCAAGGCGGCCGGCGTTGTACGCGAGGAAGGCGTTATCGACGAGATCGGCGACCGTCTCTTTCCCGCTGACCGGTTGGGGATTGATGCGCTGTCCGCGCAGGAATTCGTTTTGCGTCATCGGGTGGCCTGGGCGATTTGGCTCATCGCGCGGTAGGCGCGGGTGCGGCGCTCGCGAGCCTCCATGATCCAGCCGAGGGCTTCCTTCGGTTCGTCCGTCACCAGGAACAGGTTCAAGTCTTCAGGCGAGATCTTTCCCTCGCCGGCAACCCGCTCCTTGAGCCACTCGGCGAGCCCGTTCCAGTACTTGCGGCCGAAGAGGACGACGGGGAACTGCTTCACCTTGCCCGTCTGTACGAGGGTCAGCGCCTCGAACAGCTCGTCCATCGTGCCGTAGCCTCCGGGGAAGGTGATGAAGGCGGTCGAATACTTCACGAACATCGTCTTGCGCACGAAGAAGTAGCGGAAATTGATGGAGCGCTCCACCCACTGGTTCGTACCCTGCTCGAAGGGCAGCTCGATATTGCAGCCGATCGACAGGCCGCCGCCCTCCTTGGCGCCGCGGTTCGCCGCTTCCATGATACCGGGGCCGCCGCCGGTGATGATCGCGAATCCCTCCTTCGCGAGCATCCGCGAGGTCTCGCGCGCGGCGGCGTAGTAGGGATCGCTTTCCGGCGTGCGCGCCGAGCCGAAGACCGTCACTGCGTTGCGTACGTCGGACAACGTATCGAACCCTTCCACGAACTCTCCCATGATGCGCAGCACGCGCCACGGATCGGTGCTCGTGAAAGAGGCCCGCCGCTCCATCGGTACGACTTGCGGCGGGATGAGGAGTTGCTCGTCCTCAGTGAGCGGGCTGCGAGGCGAGGCGCTCGGTTGCTCTGACATGGTCATCCTGCGTGTTATAGAAGAAGGGCGAGAACCGGACGTGCCCCGGCCGCGTATCGGCGATGACGCCGCCCGCCGCCAGGTGCCGCACGCTCGCCGCGGGATCCGGCATGGGAATCATAACGATCGCTGAGCGTTGTTTCGGGTCGGGCTCGACCGTCGGCTTGAAGCCGGCCGCGCGCGCCGTCGCGATGAGGTCCTCCGTCAGCGCGGCGGTCACGTCGCGAATGGCGGGAACCCCGATCTCCTCGATGTATTCGAGACCGCCGAGCTGGGCGTACACCGCGGCGAGGGACGGCGTGCCGAGCTCGAACCGCCGCGCGTCATCGTGGAACGTCAGCGCGCGCGGGTCGAACGCGAACTGATCGCGCTGCCCGAACCAGCCCGAGATCTTCGGCTCGAGCCGGCGCGCGACCGCTTCACGGACGTACAGGAAGACAATCCCCGGGCCGCCGAGCAGCCACTTGAGGCCCCCGGCCACGAGCGCGTCGACCCCGGCATCCTGCACGTCAACGGGAATCTGGCCGACCGACTGGTACGCGTCGATCAAGCACAGCGCACCGTGCGCGTGCGCGGCCTCGGTCACGCGCTTGATGTCCTGAATGGCCCCGCTCGTGAAGTACACGTGCGACGTCACGACGAGCGCCGTGCGATCGTCCACGGCACGCGCGATCGCCGCGACGGGCACAGTGATCCGGTCCGGACTCTCCACGACGACGAGCTCGACGCCCTGCCTCGCTTTCGCGAGCCACTGATAGGCGACGGTCGGGAAATCGAGCGACGTGATGACGACTTTGGGACGGCGAGCGTAGTCGATCGACTCCGCCACCGCGCTGAGCGCGACGGAGATGCTCGGCGCGAGCGCGATGTCATTGGGCGCCGCGTTCACGATGCGTCCATAGCGCGCGCGCAGGTGCGTGAGCGCTTCCCACCACACGTCGTACCAGGCGGATGCGCCGCGACGCTGCCAGATATCGAGGAATTCGGCTACCTTGCGGCGAGACCGCTCGCCCAGCGCTCCCAGCGAGCAGGTATTGAGGTAGACGCTCTCCTTGAAGATGGGGAACTCGCCGCGATATCTGGCGAGCCCGAGCGCGCGCGGTGTTGCGCTTGCGAGCGTCATAGGCCGGGAATATACAGAAGGAATGCAGCGTATCGCGAGTTGGTCCGCATTGTATTTGCGATTAGCACTCAAGGCGCTGGTGCGTCCGCGACTCGCCGTCGATTTGTTGCGGCTCGCGTGGAGCTTCCGCGCCCGAGACTGGTACCGGCGGCCGCCGTTTCTGCCGCTTCCCCCGCGCGACTACATGCAATGGCGCATGTTCACCGCCTACGGGGACGAGCAGACGATCCCGCCGGTGGACGACGTCGCCAACTTCGCGCGCTGGCGGCGCGAAACGATGGGACTATGATCGAGATCAAGCGCCGCGCCACAGCGCTCGGCTTCTCGGCCACCGGCATCGCGCGGCTCGATCGCAACCCACACGCGACCGAGCTCGACCGCTGGCTCGCGGACGGGCACGCGGGCACGATGACGTACCTGAATCGCCAGGCGGAGAAGCGGAAGGATCCGCGCAAGATCATGCCGGGCGCGAAGTCAGCAGTGGTTACGCTCACGAACTACTTCCACGGGTGGGGTGCCCCGGGGCCTGGCCCCGGGGCTCACGACCCTGGACGAGTCGCTCAATACGCCTGGTCGCCCGACTACCACGAGGTCCTCGGCACACGCCTCGCGCAGCTCGCCACCACAATCCGTGAACTGATCCCCGGCTCGACGACGCGCTGCTACGTCGATGCGGGACCCGTCCCGGAGCGCGAGCTCGCGCAGCTCGCGGGACTCGGATGGATCGGCAAGAACATGATGCTGATTCATCCCGAGATCGGATCGTTCACCTTCATCGGTGTCATCCTGACCGATGCGGACCTGGCTCCAGACCTGCCGTTCGAAGCGGATCGTTGCGGCACGTGCACTCGCTGCCTCGACGCGTGCCCCACGCACGCGTTCGACGGACCGCGCGATCTCGACGCGCGCGCGTGCATCTCGTATCTCACGATCGAACATCCCGGCGAGTTTACGGCGCAACAACGCGGGTACGTCGGCGAGTGGGTGTTCGGGTGCGACGTGTGCCAGGACGTGTGTCCCTGGAATGTCAGCTTCGCCCGGGAAACGGCCGATGCTGGCTTCGCCGTGCGCCCGGAGGTGGCAGCGCCCGACGTCCGTGCGCTCGCGACGATGGAGGAGGCCGAGTTCCAGCGGCGCTACGGTGATACGCCATTCACGCGGCCGGGCCTGAAGGGGATGCGTCGCAATGCCGTCCTCGGCTGAAGCCATCACCGATCTGCAGCGGAGGCTCGCGGACGGCCTGGCGAGGATCGACCCGCACCACCGGCTGCTGGGCCGGCCCGTCACGTATCGGGTCATCGACGGCCGGACCCTCGAGGTCACCTATCGCGACGTCGCCGGCATCGCTGATGCCGAAGTCCTCGGCGTGAAGCGCATCATCGGGCAAGACTGCTCGTGTAGCATCAGCCCGCAGACCGCCGAGCAACTCACCGTGAGATTCGTGATTCCGCTGAAGTAAGTGGTTGACGGGACGCAGGACGCGTGGTGAGGTTTCCCTTTCCCTCGATCGAACCGACACCATTATGAGCCGCCTGACGCTCGTCTGTCTCGCCCTGTTGAGTAGCACACTTTCCGCCCAAACCCCGTACCGGATACCGCCGCAAGTCATCGTCGATATCCTGGACACCCCGCCACTCCCTGCCGCGAGTGTTTCGCCCGACCGGCAATGGCTGCTGTTGCTCGAGCAGCGCAGCATGCCGACGATCGCCGAGCTGGCGCAGCCCATGCTGCGGCTCGCGGGGAGCCGGATCAATCCGCGCACCAGCGGCCCGCAGCTTCCCGGGGCGGTGACCGGCTTGCTGCTCAAGCGGATCGCCGACGGCAGCGAACGGCGGATCAACGTACCTGCGCCGGCCGCGTTGTCGTTCGTGGCATGGTCACCGAACGGCCGCTTCGTCACGTTCGTCCAGACGCGCGATTCGGGTCTGGCGCTCTGGATCGCGGATGTCGGCAGCGGCCAGGCTCGCGCGCTCACCGGACCGACGCTCAACGCCACCGACGGCGCCCCCTGCGAGTGGTTCCCCGACGGCGCGCGACTGCTGTGCCGTTTCGTCCCCGAGAATCGCGGGGCCGCGCCCGTCGCGCCCGCTGCGCCGATCGGGCCGACGACGCAGGACGCGACCGGCCGGGCGGCTCCCGCGGCAACGTTCCAGGATCTGCTCGACAATGCGCAGGACGAAGCGCTGTACACGCACTACTTCACCGCGCAGCTCGCGCTCGTCGATGCGACGAGCGGCCAGAGGTCTCCCCTCGGCAGCCCCGCGATCTTCGACGATGTCGACGTGGCGCCGGGCGGCGAGTATGTCCTGATCGCGCGCACGCTGCGGCCCTACTCCTACCTCGTTCCGGCGGGGCGCTTTCCCAAGGAAATCGAGGTCTGGAATCTCCGCGGCGAAGTGGTGCGACGCATCGCGCAACAACCACTCGCGGAAAACATCCCGATCCGTGGCGTGCGCGTGGGGCCGCGCGGCGTGAACTGGCGGCCGGACGCGCCGGCTACGCTCGCCTGGGCCGAAGCGCTCGATGGGGGCGATCCAAAGTCCAAAGTCGCGCACCAGGATCGCGTGGTGACGCTCGCGGCGCCGTTCGCGGGCGAGCCCGTCGAGTTGATCAAGCTGGAAAAGCGTTATACGGCGCTGCAGTGGGATTCCGGCGGACGCGTGCTCGTGGTCGAATACGACCGCGAGCGGCGCTGGGCGAAGACGTGGCTGGCTGATGTGGGACGCGCCGGCGCGGCGCCGCGCATCGTGTGGGATCGGAGCGCGGAGGACCGCTATGGCGACCCCGGCTTTCCGCTGACCCGGCCAACCGCCGCGGGCGATCAGGTTCTCCAGCGCAGCGGCGATTGGGCCTTTCTCACCGGCACCGGCGCGTCACCACAGGGTGACCGGCCATTCTTCGATCGCTTCAACCTGCGCACGCTCAAATCCGAGCGCTTGTGGCGCGCGGACACGGTCCATTACGAGACGGTCGTCGCCCTCCTGGACGATGCCGGAACACGAATCATCACGCGGCGCGAATCACGCACCACGCCGCCGAACTATTTCGTGCGCGACGTGCGCCGTGGCGCGCTGCGGCCGCTCACCGCATTCAAGGACCCAGCACCGCAGCTTACCGGCATCCAGAAACGGTTGATCACCTACAGCCGAGCCGACGGCACGAATCTGTCAGGAACGTTGTACCTGCCGCCGGGATACACGCCCGGCACCCGCTTGCCGCTCGTGATGTGGGCGTATCCCACCGAGTTCGCCTCGGCGGCGGCGGCCGGCCAGGTATTCGCCGCGCCCAACCGCTTCAATCTCATTCGTGGCCCGTCCCATCTGTTCTTCCTGACGCAGGGCTACGCGGTGCTGGACGATCCCAAGATGCCGATCATCGGCGGCGACACGGCGAACAACCATTATGTCGAGCAGCTCGTCGCGAGCGCGCGGGCGGCGGTGCAGGCGGTCGTGAATCTCGGCGTCGCGGATTCGAGTCGCATCGGGATCGGCGGGCACAGCTACGGGGCCTTCATGACGGCCAACCTCCTGGCGCACTCGGACCTGTTTCGGGCCGGCATCGCGCGCAGTGGCGCGTATAACCGGTCGCTGACGCCATTTGGCTTTCAGAACGAAGAGCGAACGTTCTGGGACGCGCGCACTGTGTACCTCGCGATGTCGCCGTTCGTCTCAGCCGACAGCATCAACGAACCGATCCTGATGACGCATGGTGAGGCAGACAACAACTCCGGAACGTTTCCGATTCAATCGGAACGGCTGTTCGCGGCGATCAAGGGCATGGGGGGCACGGCCCGTCTCGTGATGCTGCCCAACGAGGCCCACGGCTACCTGGGACGGGAATCGGTGCTGCACACGCTCGCCGAGATGATCGACTGGTTCGACCATTACGTGAAGAACGCGCCGCCCCGCTCGGGCAGGGTGACGTCGGACAGCCGCTGAGGCCTACTTCGCCGCGACGCGCGAGACGACGTCGTAGTAGAAGCGCACCCCGAACCGCAGCGCCTCGATGCTGACGCGCTCGTCGTTGCCGTGGACGCCGCGTGAATCGCTCTGGGTGAGCGGGAACGGCCCGACGCCGTAGCTGGCGATCCCCATGCGGCGGAAGTAGTGGCTGTCGGTGAATCCGGCCAACATCACCGTCGTGACGAGCGCGTCGGGATGGCGCGCGTGCGCCACGGCGGTGATCGCCCGAAACATCTCCGTTTCGGTCGAGCTCTCCGTCGCGGGCCAATTCGGGCCCTGTGGCTTCAGCGTCACCGCGGTGTCACCGACCACGCGCACGAGATCGGCGAGGACCGCCGCCGGGTCCTGACCGGGAAGCAATCTCACGTCGATGGCGGCCGTCGCGACCGGTGGAATGACGTTGGTCTTGTTGCTTCCCTTCAGGCCCGTGATGGAAATCGTGTTGCGCAGCAGCGCGTTGTAGGTGAGATCGCTGGTGATGGCGCGCACCGCCGCCGAGTCCCGCAGCGCGGCCCGGATGTCGGCGAACCAGCGCCGCGCCATCGTATCGCGCTCGATCGACGCGAGATCGCGGAACGAGCGCTCGGCGGCGGGGGTCACGATCAGCGGCGTCCGGTAATCGGCGAGCCGGTTGAGCGCCCGGATCAGGCGATGCACGGGATTGTCGGGCGACGGCCGCGATCCGTGGCCGGCGGTACCGCGCGCCGTCACGTCGAGCCAGAACGGCGACTTCTCGGTCGTCCCGACACCGTAAAACTCGACGCCTCCTTGCGGGGCAGCTCGGGCGCGCGTGAGCCCGCCTTCGTTCAGCAGAAACTCGGCGCCGCGTACCAAATCAGCCTGATGCTCGGCGATCCAGGCAGCCCCGACCCCGGCGCCGATCTCTTCGTCAGCGGTCGCCAGAAAGATGATGTCCCGCTTGAGCGGCACACGGGCGCGCTTCAGAATCAACATCGTCATGAGCTGCGCGATCCCCTCGCCCTTCATATCGAGCGCGCCCCGCCCCCAGACGTAGCCATCCTTGATCACGCCGCTGAATGGATCGACGGTCCAGAACTCCGGCGACGCCAAAACGACGTCCATGTGGTTCAGCAGAATGATCGGCCGCGCGCTGCCGTCGCCGGCGAGGCGGGCATACAGATTGGCCTTGCCCGGCGCCGGCTCGAAGACCCGCGCTTCGATCCCTTCGCGCCGCAGCACTGCCGCGAGCCAGCGCGCGGCAGCGATCTCATTGCCCGGCGGGTTGGTCGTGTTGATGCGCAGGTACTGCGAGAGCAGCGCCGTCGCTTCGTCGCCGAGGGCCTTCCAGTCGCCTTCGACCGGGGCCGCGATGAGGGAGACCCGGGCCGGCGTCTCCATGACCGGCGCGGACGACGGGCCGGCGAGTGGTGGCACCGGACGGCGGCTGGCGCATCCGGCCGCGAGTGCGACGACGGCAGCAAGCCTCCACCATCCTCCACGAACCTCCACCATCCTCCACCATCCTCTCAGAGAGTTAGCGTCTCGCCATGCGCAAGCTGCCGATATTCATCGCTGGGTAGTCCGGCAGCGAGCCACGCGGCGCGCGCGCGCGCAGGCGGTTCATCCATGGCCTCATCGGTGAGCTTGAATGTACCCCAGTGCATGGGCACCATCGCGCGGGCGTTCACCGCGCGAAAAGCCTCGACCGCTTCCTCGGGGTTCATGTGGAGATAACGCATGAACCAACGGGGCTCGTAGGCGCCGATCGGCAAAAGGGCCAGATCGAACGGTCCGTACCGCTTGCCGATCGCGCCGAACTCGGGATGGAAACCGGTGTCGCCCGCGAAATAGACCCGGCGGCCGTTCTCAGTGGCAAGCGCGAACCCGCACCACAGCGTGTCGCCGCGATCACCTATGCCACGGCTGCTGAAATGCATCGCCGGCGTGGCCGCAACGCGTAGCGATGCGACCTGGTGTTCCTGCCACCAGTCCAGCTCGGAGACGGCATCGGCTCGAACACCACGCTTGCGCACGAACGGCCCCAGGCCAAGCGGCAGCATCCAGGTTGCTTGCGGGTGCTGTTGTGCGAGCCGCCGCACCGTGGCGTCGTCGAGATGGTCGTAGTGATTGTGCGACTGCAGCACGAGGTCGAGCGGCGGCAGCTCTTCGAGCGCGATGCCCGGTGGCACCCAACGCCGCGGGCCGGCGAACTGGACCGGAGACGCGCGCTCGCTCCACATCGGGTCGGTGAGGATGTTCCGGCCAGCCAGCTGGATCAGCAGACTGGCGTGGCCTACCCAGGTCACCGTGAGCTGGGACGCCGAGGCGCGTGGGTTCACAAACGCGGGGCCCACGCGAGTGAAGACGGATGGATCGGGATCCTTCGGGCGCGGCCGCGTGGTGCGATGCACCAGCATCCACTTGAGGAGACTGCCGAACCCTGGGACGGCCTGGCTGACCCAGGGATTACGAAAACCGCCGCCGGGGCGGTGGTGTGACGGCAGCGCGGAGGGCGGGAGCGGCACGGCGCAATATAGCCGCGCCCTGACGCCTGCGTCTTACCGCGGTGCTGAGGGGCCTGACGAGGTGTCGGGCGCGACGTGGATCACCAGCGTATCAGCGAATGACCCACTCGTCGCGACAATGCGTCCGGTGCCCACGATTTTGGATGTCACGCGCGCCACCCGCGTGCTGTCCAAGTAGCTGGCGAGTCCCAATACGGTCGTGTCGAGGTTCTGCCAGGCTACGAGCGCATCGGGATCCTGTTGATGCTGCGCGTTCACGACGAACGCTTCGAGCCGGTTGGTGCGACCCACGAGCATCGAGCTGGCGCCCTGGATGAGAATCGAGCCGTTGAATGCCGATAGAGTCACGTGATGCACCGTCTCAACGCCCTGATTCACCGCCACGTTCGAATCGAGCGCGGCTCGAAGGCTGCTCGACGCCGGTCCATCTACGCCGACGATGTATGTCCCCGGCAAGAGATACGCGAGCCGATAATGTCCCACGGCGTCCGTCACACCGGTCGAATAGATGTACCAGTTCCCGGGACCGCCGCCCCACGCGCTGACGGTGGCGTTCTTCACCGGGCCGGGCGTGCCGCCGCCGCTCGTGTCGCGCAGCACGGTGCCGGCAATGCCACCCGTCGCCGCCCGGTTCACCGCGCGGATCCACGGGAGGAAGTTGAATCCGCCGTCACCCAGATCGTTGTAATGGAAGCTGCGGCCGACATCGAAGTCGATGACGATGTCGGCGCCCTGCGCGGGCACATCAACCGCCGCTTCCACGAACGCGTGAATCGCCTGCCGGCCGGAGCCACCCCAGTGCACCAGCGCGGCCGAGCTGTCCTTGAAGCGGATTCCGGATGAGTCGCCATCGAGGATCAGGCGAACCGCTCGGTACTGCCCGGCCGGAACCTCACCGGAGCCGAGCAGCGCCGTGTCGCCCTGTTGCAGCTCCAGCAGGTTGATTTGGCGGTGCGGCTCGGTGACGGTCACCCAGGACATACTGTCGGCGGAACCGCCGGTGTCCGGCTGGGTCGAAACAGCAACGCTGATAACGTAGACATCCACGCTCAGCACCGTATCGAAGGGGAATGGCGCGTCGGTAATGAGCACCTTGGCCATCGGTTTGCCGCCCTGGGTGGCCGGCCCGCTGGCATCGTCCTGATAGCAGGCGACCGCCATGCTGGCGACGGCAAGCAGGGCCAGATTCAGTCTCGACATCGTCAAATTCCTCTCCAGGGTGTTGCAGCGGGCCGGTCTCTCGCATTGAATACCCATGTGGCCACGCGCGGCGTCACTCGACTCTCCAGCAATTTGCAACTTGTGACTTGGCGTCTTGATCAATGGGTATAGGCTCAGTGGAACCAAGCGACGCAGAGCTGGTGCGCCGGGTCCGGACCGGCGACATCGGCGCGTACGGCGCGCTCGTCGCGCGCTATCGTGATCGCTTGGGCCGGTACGCCGTGCACATGATCGGCGACCGTGAAGACGCCGAAGAAGCCCTGCAGGACAGCTTCGTGCGCGCCTACCGTTCGCTCGAGCGTTGCGACGATCCCGCGCGTTTCGGGGCCTGGCTGTACGGCATCCTGGTGAACCGCTGCCGCACCACCGGAGCGCGAGCAGCGCGCCGCCGCCGGATGTTCGTGAACGACGCCGTCGCGTTGAGCGGAGCCGCGCATCCCGAGCCGATCGAGCGGCTGGAGTGGACTGATGCCGTGGAGCGCGCGCTGGCGCGGCTCGCGCCGGAGTATCGCGAGGCCTTTCTCCTCAAACACGTCGAGGATCTCGAGTACGAGGAGATGGCCAAGCTGACGGGCGCCGGCGTTTCGGCGCTCAAGATGCGCGTGAAGCGGGCGCGCGAGCAGCTACAGAAGTTTTTGAGAGAGGCGGAGCATGTTTGAGCACGAAGACGACATCGTTGAACGCATGATCCGGCAGCTGCGCCGGCCGGTGTCGATCGACCCCGCGTTGGATGCGCGGGTGAGGCAGGAGATCGCGGACGACGCACGGCCCCCAGCGCCGGCGCGGCACCCGCTACTACGCTCGTTGCCCTGGCTCGCCGCCGCCGCGGTGCTCGCCGGCGTTGTCGTCGCGCGGCCCTGGACGCGCGGCGGGAACCGAGCTGACGCTTTCCAGTTCGTGCTGGTCGCGCCCCAGGCGGCCTCCGTGTCGCTCGTGGGGGATTTCAACGACTGGGATCCCGCGCGCTCCCCCATGCAGACCGCCCAGGGTGTATGGGCCACGGTCGTGCAGCTCACACCAGGTCGTTATCGCTACGCGTTTCTCGTGAACGGCGTCGAATGGCGTGCCGATCCGAGCGCACCCCGCGCGATGGACGATGAGTTCGGGACGCCGAGCTCGGTCGTCACCGTAGGAGGACGAGGCTCATGATGCTAACCGCGCTACTCATCGTCGCGCAGGTCGCGGCGCAGGATCCACGCCTCGAGCGACTCGATCCGGAAACGCGCTCGCTCGTGGTGGCCGTCGTGGATTCTGCGCGTGCGGCCGGACTTCCCAGTGAGCCGCTCGTGCAGCGGGCGCTGGAGGGTGCGACCAAGGGCGCGCCGGGGACGCGGATCATCGCCGCCGTCAGACGACTGACCGTGGATCTCGGCGTCGCCCGCACAGCCCTGGGCGGGCGAGCATCAGCTCCTGAGCTTGAGGCGGCGGTCGCGGCGCTGCGGGCGGGCGCGGCGCCGCAGCTTCTGACCAAGCTGCGCGACGTGCGGCGACCCCCGCTGACGATGGCTCTTTCTGTGCTCGCCGACCTCGTCGCGAGCGGCGTCCCCGCCGATTCGGCCTCGGCCGCTGTGCTCGCGCTCGCACCGAACGCTCACGACGCCGACCTGGCCGAGTTCCGTCGCGCCGTCGAGCGCGACATCTCGCTGGGCGTCCCTCCAGGCGTTGCTGCCGCCGTGGGCGCGCTCAACACCGGACCTCGCACCGACGCGTTTAATGGCGCGACCGGCGGGCAGCCGCCCGCCCGGCCTCCTCGCCGGCCGTAATCGGTCGCTCTCGTGAAGATGCTCGCACTCATTGGACTAGCGAGCGGAGCCTGCGTTCACGCGGTACAGGGTCAAGTGACGCCGATGCTCGAGGCGGGCATTTCCGCGGTCAAGTACGACGGCTTCCTTCTTTCCGGCGCCGCATCGCTGACACCGAGCGTACGCTGGGAGCACCCGCGCGGTCGCGGCTTTGTCGGCGCCCGCGGCACCTACCTCAGATTCGAGAGCGGCAACCGCAGCCTCGATATTTCGACGAGTGGATCGTGGGTCACACCGCTCACGCGGCATTGGCGGGGTGAGCTTGGCCTGGCGGCGGGCGCGAGCGACTACGCGAACATCATCCGTTTTGGCCACGGCGTCGCCGAAGCACGGATTCACGTGGTCGGGACAGGACGGGGCGGATGGATCAGCGCGACGGTCGGCCGCGCCTCATTCGGCACGGGGACTCGGCCCGTCAGCGTCGTGGCGATGGGAGTTTGGCTGCTCCGAACCGATCTCACGATGTTTGCTTCTCTGGACCGGTCGTTCATCGGTGACACCGCGTACAGCGATGTCCGCTCCTCCGCCCGCTTGGTACGCGCGGGACTGCAGTTCGAGGGGACGCTGGGCGCGCGCGTACTGAGTCGGGGTGGCGGCCGGGGGGTGTATGGGGAAGCAACGACCACCCTCCCACTCGGAACGCGAACTGCGTTCGTCCTATCGGCGGGAGCATATCCCACTGATGTGGTCAGCGGCAGCCTTGCCGCCCGCTACGTCACGCTGGGATTGCGACTCGGCGCAATCGGCCCGCGCCGACAGGTGACACACGCGTTCCCAGGTCAGGCTTATACGCTCAGTGGAGCGAATGGCTCGGCGATCGATCCGCCCGCCGACGCGCGTCTCGAAATTGAGTTGGGCGTAAACGACGCGGTGCGGCTCACGGTGTACGCCCCAGGGGCCATGGCCGTCGAGATCAGCGGCGACTTCACCGACTGGCAGCCCGTGCCGCTGAGCCGCAAGCCGACGAACGGTGATGCATGGGAAGCGAGTTTCCGCATCTCCCGCGGCATTCACCGCATCAACGTGCGTCGCGATGGTGGCAGGTGGATGGCCCCGGCCGGTACGACGCGAAGCGCCGACGACTACGATGGAGAGGTCGGCATCTTCCTCTTGCCCTAGCGCGCGCCTCCCGCCAGTTGCAGCGCTTCCGGCCGACGACGTAAGGCCAACATCGCCCAGACACCGAACGCCGGTCCGATCGCCAAGACACTCATGCTCCAGCGCCATCCGATCGCGCCGGCGGCCAGTGGCAGCACGTAGATCGTCAAACAGGTCAGCAGGAAGCCGAGACTGGTCTGTAGGGTCAGCGCCGTACCCACGTAATCGCGCGGCGCCAGCTCGCTGACGGCAGCGGAGAACTGCGCAGAGTCGGCGACGACGGCGATCCCCCAGACGAGCAGCAACGGAATCAGCGCGATCAGCGATCCTCCAAAGAAGAAGCCGACAGCAATCGCGCAGCTTCCCGACACCACCATCGCAGCGCTGGTCACGAGCGTGCGGCCCCAGCGGTCTGCATACCGGCCGCCGAGCCAGCAACCGATCGCGCCGCTGCCCACCACGGCGAACGTCACGAGCGCCGCGAGCGCCGTGACATCGGCATCCGGACCTCGGCGCGTATGCTCGCTGGCAGTCACGAAAACCGCCATCCAGGTCCACATCGCGTACAGCTCCCACATGTGGCCGAGGTAGCCGAGGTTCGCGAGCGCGACCGCTCGATCCTTCAGGATCCGAGGAGCGGCGGCGAGAGAGAACGGCGGCGAAGGGGCGGCGAAAGGACCATCGTTGGGCACGAGGAGCACCAGGAGCCCACCCGCGATCACACTCACAGCGGCAACCACCAGGACCACACGCCACGCGGCCGGCGACACCGCCCAGCGCACGAGATGCGGACTCGCCGAGCCGAGCGTCAGGGCGCCGACCAGAATGCCGATCGCCAGTCCTCTTCCTTCTTTGAACCAACCCGCCGCGATCTTCATCCCCGGCGGATAGACGCCGGCGAGCGCGGCGCCCGTGAGCAAGCGGCAGGCAATGCCGACCGTGACGCCGGGCGCGGCCGCAACTCCCAGCGTCGCGGCCGCCGCGACCGCCGCCGACCCGGCAACCAGCCGGCGCGCCGAGAGCCGATCCGCGAGGGTGAGCATCGCACTCACCAGGGCGCCGACGACGAAGCCGAGTTGGACCGAGATCGTGAGCCAGGCGGTGGTGGTGGGCGAGAGCGCCCACTCGCGAGCGAGTGCTGGAGAGACGGCGGAGGCGCTGAACCACGGTGCCATCGCCAGGAGCTCCGCGACGGCCAGAATCGTCAGCACCCGACGGGGGTTCACAGCCCCGTTGGATGATCCAGAAACGCCCAGGGCAAATCGAACTTCTTCGACAGATGCTCAGTCAGCGCTTTGACGCCAACCGTCTCGGTGGCGTAATGGCCGGCGTAGAAGACGTTGATGCCAAGCTCCTCGGCATCGAAGAACGTCCAGTGCTGCCCTTCCCCGGTGACGTATGTATCGAGGCCCGCGGCAGCGGCTTGCGGAATCAACGAGCCTCCCGCCCCGGAGACGATACCGATGCGCTGCACGCGCTCGGGACCGAACGGGAGCAGCCGCGGTGCGCTGCCGAGCGCCTTCGTCAGTGACCAGCTCAGCTCATCCCGCTTCCCGCTGTACTCGCCCCAGATGCCGATTGGGGCGCCGTGATACGATCCGAACTCGCCCTGCACTTTGACGCCCAGTAGCCGCGCGAGCACGCTGTTGTTGCCGACGGCGGGATGGCGGTCGAGCGGAAGGTGAGCAGCGTAGAGGGCGATGTTGGCTTTGATGAGTGCGGCCACCCGCCGATAGGCGGGACCTACCAAGGGGCGAAGGCCACCCCAAAACAATCCGTGATGGACGAGCAGACAATCGGCACGCTGGTCCGCCGCCATGCGAATGGTGGCCTCACACATGTCCACCGCGGCAACGAGCCTCGTGACGTCCCCCGAATTGCCGACCTGTAGTCCGTTCAATGCCTCCGGCGCGTCGGCGACTTCCTCGGCGACGCGGAGATAGTCATCCAGATAGCGAACCAAAGTGTCCAGGCGCACTCAAGACACCGTAATTACAGTATCAAGGCAGTTCCGCGACTTTCCACATGGCAGGCGCCTGTAAACTATGGCGTTACAATTACTTAGAGAATCCACATGAGCCCTGAGCAGTCGTGTGGATATCTATGCCCGGGCCAATGATGCCTGTCCGCCACGCTGTGTCACCTGAGGCGGCTGGCCGGCATCCTCCCCCATCCGCAGCACGCCGTTGATCTCCCCACCTTCCTGGATCAGCAGTTTCTTCGTGTGCACGTCGCCATGGACGACGCTTGTCGTCTGGAGCTCGACGCGCTCCTCGGCGTAGATCGCGCCGCGAACTTCGCCTCCGATTATCGCTTCCCGACTCACCACGTCGCCTTCTACTTCCCCGCCCCGCGCGACCAGCACCTGTTTGGCGGCACGCACCGTGCCATTGACCGATCCTTCGATCTTCACGACGCCATCGGCGGAGATATCGCCGACGACACGCATCCCTGCGCCAATGATCGACAGCCCGGGAACGCCTTCCCGACCGCCGCCGCTCGCGCCTTTTTCGGAAAACACTGCCATCAGCGTCCCTCCTTCACTAGATCCAGCGGATCGACCGACTTGGCGTCGCGTCGAATCTCAAAGTGCAGGTGCGGTGCAGTGGACCGCCCTGAGTTTCCGGACAAGCCGATCACCTGTCCTGCCTGAACTTCGTCGCCCTCGGCTGCGATCAGCCGTGACATGTGACCATACATCGTCTCATAACCCGACGGATGCCGCAAGAGGACGAACAGACCATAGTCGGCATCGTACCCCGCGGCCGACACGGAGCCGCCTCCCGAAGCCCGCACGGGAGTCCCGAGAGGGACGGCGATATCGATGCCGGGATGGGACTCGTCAACGACGCCGGGACGCACTTGGCCCCGTGTGACGAAGCCCTGGACGTCGAGCGGCCAGTGTGACGGAACCGACTCCCCGGTCTCAAACCGGCTTCCCGTCCCTGGGCGGGCGGCGCGTATCGGCACAGCGCGCATCGACGTCGCCAAATCGGTCGTGCGGGTAACGGTTCCGCCGCTACGCGTGACGGGAGGAGCCTTCACGCCCAGCATCTGCCGGAGCTCCTGATAGTTCGCTTCCGCGCGATTCAGCGCGGCCGCCAGCCGTTGCACGCGGCTGTTCTCGACGCGCAGCCGCGACACCTCACGCTCGAGGCCCGGCACGCGCGCCGCGCTGCGCGTGATCGGCCCGGCGAACGCAAAGAACAGGACGACGAGCACGGCGATCGCGCCGGCGCCCCACTTCCCCGCCAGCACGGCCCATCGAGGCAGCCGGTACTGTTTGGATTCGAGATCGCCGTCGGGGTGCACGACGATCGTGACCCCGCGGGTCCCCCTCCCCTTCGTCATCCGTCGAAGGGCTCCCCGAGGATCAGCTCGAGCAGCCGTGCGAGATCGTCGTTCGAATAAAACGCGACATGGATCTGCCCTTTGCCTTTGGCGCGGAGCGTGACCCGGACGTCGGTGCCGAGCCGCCGGCGCAGCGCGTCTTCGACGCGACGAACTTCAGGAGCGGCTCCGACGCCGCGCTTCATGCGCGGGCGGCGCTCGGGGGCGCGACCGCCGCGCACCCGGTCCTCGACCTCGCGCACCGACAGTCCCTGCGCCACCGCTTCGCGCGCCAGGTTGGTCACGATGCGTGGATCCTCGAGTGCCAGCAACGCGCGCGCGTGTCCCACGGAAAGGTGGCCCTCGTGCAACATCTGCAGGACGACCTCCGGCAGCTTGAGCAGCCGGAGCGCGTTGGCGACGGTGGACCGATCGCGACCGACCGCATCGGCGACGTCCTGTTGCGCGAGCTTGAATTCCGCGATCAGCCGCTCGTAGCCGCGGGCCTCATCGACGGGCGACAGATCGTCGCGCTGCAGGTTCTCGATCAGCGCGAGCGTGAGCAGCGTGCGGTCGTCCGCTTCGCGCTGTACCGCCGGAATGCGCTCCCACCCGAGTTGCTGACAAGCGCGCAGCCGGCGCTCGCCAGCGATCAGCTCGAATGCTCCGTTTCCGCCCGGTGCTTTGCGAACCACGATCGGCTGCAGCAGCCCCGCCTGTTTGATCGAGGAAACGAGCTCCTCGAGGGCGGCGGGATCGACCGTCTTGCGCGGCTGGAACGGGTTGGGCCGGATGTCCTGGATCGGCAGCTGGACCAGGCTCCCCTCCCGTTCGGCCTCCTCCCGAGTCGGCCCGAGGAGCGCCTCGAGACCACGGCCCAGGCGGCGTCTTCCAGCAGCGGTTTCCGTCATGCGGACACCTCCGGCTGCGGTTCAATTGCGGGGAGGTTTGGCGAGGGTGGTACGCCTTGCTCGACCCGGCGGATCAGCTCTTGGGCGACCGCCAGGTAACTCTTCGCTCCGACAGACTGCACGTCGTACAGTACGATTGGCTTGCCGAAGCTCGGCGCCTCCGCCAGTCGGACGTTGCGTGGAATCGTGACATCGAACATGCGGCCGCCGAAGTACTCTTTGGCTTCTTCGGCAACTTGCTTGCAGAGATTGAGGCGCGCGTCGTACATCGTCAGGAGCACGCCTTCGATCGCGAGCGCCGGGTTGAAATTGCGCTGCACGAGCTTCACGGTGTTGAGGAGCTGCGAAAGCCCTTCGAGCGCGTAGTACTCGCACTGAATCGGAATGATGACGCTGTCGGCGGCGGTGAGCATGTTGAGCGTCAGCAAGCCGAGCGACGGCGGGCAATCGATAATCACGTAGCCGTAGTCGCCGCGCACATCCTGCAGCGCGTCACGCATGCGTGTTTCGCGCGAGCGCTGGTTCACCAACTCGAGCTCGGCACCGACCAGATCCTGTGTCGCGGGGACGACGTCGAGATACGGGAAGTGGACGTGCGGGAATCGCGACTGCGCCAATGCGGCGCCATCGATGAGCGCGTCGTAGAGCGATTTGCGAATGCGATCGCGCTCGATTCCGACACCGCTCGTCGAGTTACCCTGCGGGTCCCCGTCGATGAGCAGGGTCTTGCGTTCAGCCGCCGCGAGGGACGCCGCGAGGTTCACGGCGGTCGTCGTTTTCCCGACGCCGCCTTTCTGGTTGGCGATAGCGATTACACGTGACATTATAAATCGTTTAGTGATAAGTAGTTATATCGATCGTGATTTGATGTGCGTTCAATATACGGTCGTTTCACGTGAAACGAAAGAGCGTAAGTTTCACGTGAAACTGCAACGATGGGGACCTACGCTACTCTCCGCCGCCAGCGCGTCGCCTCCAGAACGAGGTTGTGCAGGTCGCTCGGCGTTACACCCGGGACCCGCGCCGCCTGCGCCAGCGACGTCGGACGCACGCGATCGAGTTTCTGCCGCGCTTCGGTCGCGAGCGTGCGCAGCTCGAGATAGGGGAGATCCAACGGCAACGCGAATGCGGCCAGCTCGGCAAGACGCGCGGCGGCTTCGCGCTCGCGCGCCAAATACCCGTCGTACTTGATCTCGATGTCGGCCGCGAGCACCGCTTCCGCAGACAGTTCAGTCGCGACGCCCACCGCCGCGAACAGCGCACCCAACGAGACGCCGGGCCGCTTGGCGACCACTGCGATCCGCTCGCGTTCCGACAACTCGGTGCCGCTCTCGGCGAGGGAGTCGGCCGCCTGGGCCGGCGTGATCGTCGTCTCGCGCGCGAGTATCAGTGCCGCCTCTTCGTTCGCGAGACGACGTTCCGCTGCCCGCAGCTCGACGTCGGTCAGCAACCCCAGCCGCTCGGCGAGCGGCAGCAGACGGCGCAGTGCGTTGTCCTGGCGGAGCAGCAGCCGGAATTCCGAGCGCGAGGTGAAGAGCCGGTAGGGCTCGTCCACACCGCGGGTCACAAGGTCATCCACCAACACGCCGATGTACGCGTCGTCCCGTCCGAGGACCACCGGCTCGGCGCCGCGGATCCGGCGGACGGCGTTGATCCCGGCGACGACACCTTGTCCCGCCGCTTCCTCGTATCCGGTCGTCCCGTTGATCTGCCCGGCGAAGAACAGGTGCTCGACGCTTTTTACCTCGAGCCACGGCGTCAGCTGCGTCGGGGGATAGTAGTCGTACTCGATCGCGTACCCGGGCCGCGTCATCTTCGCGCGCTCGAGGCCGGGGACCGCGTGCAGGAACTCGAGCTGCACGGCGACGGGCAGGGAAGTGGAGAGTCCGTTCACGTACAGTTCGCTGGTGTCGAGCCCCTCGGGCTCGAGGAAGATCTGGTGCCGCTTCGCGGCCGGGAACTTCACGATCTTGTCTTCGACGGAAGGACAGTAGCGCGGCCCGCGTCCACTGATGGCTCCGCCGTACAGCGCTGACTCCTTGAGATGGCGCTGGATGATCTCCTTCACTTCTTCGCCGGCCCAGGTGATCCAGCAGGGGACCTGCCGCGGCCGCTCGACGCGCTCGTGAAACGAGAATCGGAACGCATCGCTGTCGCCGTCTTGCCGTGCGACCTTACTCCAATCAACCGACCGTCCATCGACGCGCGGGGGCGTGCCGGTCTTGAAGCGCGATACTGTAAGTCCAATGTTTTCAATAGCTTGCGCCATTTGTACGGAAGGCGCGTCACCCGCTCGGCCCGCCGGGATTGGCGTGTCGG
>JBOHSJ010000289.1:0-4556 GCA_050733035.1 Gemmatimonadales bacterium
CCGTCTGAGCGAGCCGGACCTGGGCCGCCGTGAACCCCGGAGGTGCCGGGACCTGCCGCCCATCCGGCAACGTCATCATCACGGCGTTTCCGGGTTGCGCCGCTGCCGTATCGCGACGGGCCGACGCGCCTCCCAACGACGCGCTGTCCCGATTCGCCGGGGTTGGCTGGCGTGCCGCGGTGAGCTGCTGCTGAACTTCGTTGGGATCGAGGCCGAGCACCTGAGCCGCCGACGCCACATCCCGCTGCGTGCGCAGCGCCGCATTGGGCACGGCGAGCACATTGTCCCGGCGCCCGACATGGATCTCGACCTCGGTATTCATCCCCGGCTTGAGCAGGTGATTGGGATTCGCGATCCGCACCAGCACCGGGAACATCGTCACGTTCTGCTGTACCGTCGCCTGCGGCTCGATCTTCAGGACCGCGCCTTCGAACGGCCGGTTGGGATAGGCGTCCACCGTGATGGTGGCGAGGAGACCGGGCTGCACTTTGCCGATATCGGTCTCGTCGACGAGGGTGCGGACCTGCACGGTGTCCAGGTTGGCCATCTTGAACAGCACGGTGCCGCCGCCCACATCCGTGGTCGGCGAGGAAATCACGGTGCCGAGCTCGACGTTTTTGGCGATGATCGTTCCGGCGAGCGGCGCGCGCAGCTTCGTGTCGTTCATGCGGTCGCGCGAGTTCTCGAGATCGGACCGGGCGCGGATTACCGCCGCGTTGGCGTTCGCGTAGCCAAGCTTGGCCGTTTCGTACTCTGTTTCGGTGATCGCCTGCGTTTTGTAGAGCGTGTCCGACCGGTCGAGCTGGGCCTTGGCGTTGCTCAGCTGCGCCTGTGCGACCTGCAGGTTCGCGTCCGACTGCGCGAGGTTGTTGCGCGGAATCCGCGGGTCGATGGACGCGAGCAGCTGATCGGCCTTCACGTCGTCGCCGGTCTGCACGTTCATGCCGATGATCTCGCCCGACGCCTTGGACTTCACGTCCACGGTGAGCACCGGTTCGATGGCGCCCGAGGCCGCGGCCGACACGATCAGCGTGCGGCGCTGCACCGGAACCGCCTCGTACATGGGCGCGGGGTCGGGTTTGCCGCAGGCGACGACGCCTGCGAGCAGCGCGAGCGCACCCCGAATGGATTTGTTCACGTCTGACCTACCGTCCTCTCGTCACGCGCGATCCTGCCGTCGAGCAGGTGGATCTGGCGGCGCGCGTGGGCCGCGATGTCGTGTTCGTGCGTCACCAGCACGATGGTTTGGCCCGAGTCATGGAGCTCGTGAAACAGCGCCATGATCTCGCTGCCCGTCGCCGAGTCGAGGTTTCCGGTGGGCTCGTCGGCGAGCAGAATGCTTGGCGCGTTCACCAGCGCGCGCGCGATGGCGACGCGCTGGCGCTGGCCGCCCGACAGCTCGTTGGGGCGGTGGTCCATGCGATCCCCCAGGCCGACTTGCTGGAGCGACTTGGCCGCGCGCTCGCGTCGCTCCTTGGCCGACATGCCGGCGTAAATCAGCGGCAGCTCGACGTTGTGGAGCGCGTCGGCACGGGGCAGCAGGTTGAACGTCTGGAACACGAAGCCGATTTCCTTGTTGCGGATCCGCGCCAGCTCGTCGTCGCTCAGGTCGCTGACCTTTTGTCCGTTGAGCCAGTACTCGCCGCTCGTCGGGGTATCGAGGCAGCCGATCAGGTTCATGAGCGTGGACTTGCCCGATCCCGACGGTCCCATGCACGCGACGAACTCGTTCTTCTTGATCTGGATGTCCACGCCGCGCAGCGCGTGCACCACTTCGGCCCCCATGTGATACTCGCGCGTCAGGTGATGCGTGAGGATCACGGTGTCGGGCGTCGGCGTGTCGCCGGTCCGGAACATCATCGCCTGGGCTGTCGTCATAGCGTCCGTCCCGTGACCGCTTCGACTTGTGCACGGGCGATCAGATAGTTGAAGCGTGTCTGCGCGACGTTCACTTGGGCCTGCGTCAGCGACGCCTGTGACGTGAGGAGATCGAGGATCGTCGCCGCACCGACGCGATAGCGCTCGTTCTGCACGCGCACATCCTCGGTCGCCGCGGCAAGGTTATCCTGCGCGATGCGGATCTGCTCGTACGTCGTCGCGAGCGCCGCCAGCTGCTGCGTGAGCTGTGCGTTGACCTGGCGACGCGCGTCGGCCGCGTTGGCTTGTGCCAGATCGCGAGCCGTAGACGCATTCACCTGCGCCTGCTCGCGCTGGAAGCCGTTGAACAGGGGCCACGACAGTCCGAAGCGCCAGCTGAACGTCTCGTTGTAATTGCCGAGCCCGTGCCACGGCGCCTCGAGGCTGTTTTGACTGTTGCTATAGGAAAGTGTCAAGCTCGGCAGATACTGGGAGCGAGCGGAGATCACTTGGGCGCCGGCAGCCCGGGCGCGTGATGTCGCCTCTTCCACCAGCGGCGCCGTCTCCAGCGCGGTGGCGCGGAGCGCGGCGGTATCGGGGAGTGGCGGCAGGATCGTATCCGGGACCGCGCGCACCTGCTGATCGAGCCCGATCTGCCGCCCGAGATTTGCCTGGGCTGTCGCGAGATTGGCCTGGGCCTCGAGCAGCGCAATCCGGGCATTGCCGTAATCCACGCGGGAGCGCAACGAGTCCGAGCGGGTTGCGGATCCGGCACGCAGCTTTTCCACAGAGATCTGGAGCTGCTGCTGGGCGCGCCGCACCTGGGACTCGGCGACACGTACGAGCTCTTCGTTCGCGATCGCCGCGTAGAACGCGGTCTTCGTGTCCAGCGTGGTTGCGAATCGTTGATTCACCGCCGCGGCCTCGGCGGCCTGAACGGACGCTGACGTCGCGCTGCGGTCGGCCAGGCGGCGGAATGGATTGAACTGCGTCAGCGACGCCGTGAGACCGACGGAGTAGGAATAGCCGGGCGGGTAGACGACGTCGGTGTTGGGATCGCGGCGCGCCGTGCTGTTGCGCAGCGCATCGCTGCTGACGGAGAGCGACGGCACAAACGCGCCATAGGCAACCCTCCGCGCCGCGCCCGCGTCGCGGACGGCGCCCCGAGCCGATACCATGGCCGGTTGTACCTGGAGCGAGCGCTGAATCGCTTCGTTGAGCGTGACTTCCACCTGTTGCGCCGCAGCGGGCGCCGCGATCGCGAGCGCGAGAATTCCCACTACCGTACCCCGCCGCATCAGTTCCGTCCTCCCGCGCTTCGTCCGGCGGAGTCGCCCCGCTCCCTACGATGATGCTCAGCCTGCTCGATCAGTCGCTGGTGCCGGGTGCGCTGCTCCGTGGTGAGCACCGCATCGATTTCGGCGCGCATGCGCGTCTTGATGGAATCGAACCGGGGCCGGACCCGCGCCCACAGCGAGTCGGTCTCGGGGCGGTGGCGCGCGAAGATCGCGCGCACCGAGTCCCGCTGCGCGTCGCTCAGATTCAGCTGCCGGCTCAGATACGCGACCATCGCGTCGGGGCCGCGGCGGCGCGGACCGTGATCCTCGTCGCGCTCCGCCGCTTCGTGACCGCCCCATCCGGCAAGTCCGCCCGCGAGAAACACCGCGGCCAGAAGACCGACGGCGGCGAGTTTGGGTCTATTCAACGTGACTCCTCTTTCTCTTATTGAGGCTCGACCAGCGACGTGAACACGACGCTGGCATCAGGTGGATCTTGCGCGGTGACCAGGGCGGCGAGGCCGGGCCCTTCGGCCGGCGCCATCGCGGCTTCGATCGATTCGGTTTCAGCCGCCGGCGCCCAGACCGTCCGGCCGAACAGGAGTCCCAGGACGAGCGCCGCGGCTGCCGCGACAATACCGGGCCGGAACCACGAGGCCAGGATGTCGAGCGTGGGGATCGACGCGCGATCGAGCGCGGTGTCGTACTGCGCCATGACGCGCGCAACGAACGCGGACTGATCACCCTGCGGGTCCAATGCGTCCCGCAACGCCGCCCCCAGGTCGGGGTCCGGGCGGTGATCAAACGGCTGTGAATCTCTCATGGCATCGGCTCCTTCCAATCGGCCAGCAGCACTCGCAGACGGCGACGTGCGTGAAATACTTCGGATCGCACGGTGCCTTCCGGAATTCCCAGAATACCGGCGATCTCAGCGTGCGAATACCCCTCGACATCGAACAACACCACCGCTTTGCGGCGGCGCTCGGGCAGCTCGGCCAACGCGCTGCGCAACCGGTCGCCCAACTCACTGCGTTCGGCCGCGGCATCCGGGCGCGGACCGCCGCCCACCAGCGATGGCTCGAGCGGCTCGACGCGGCGCACGTTGCGCCGCCGGCGCCGGTCCGTCGCGGCATTGGCGATGATCCGCATCAGCCACGGACCAAACGGCCGGCGAGGGTCGTATTGCGCGAGCTTCACGAGCGCCGAGAGAAAGCCATCCTGAGCCGCGTCATCCGCGTCATCGGGATCGCCCAGAACCGCCCGTGCGACCCGCCGCGCCTGTCCGGCATAGCGTTCGACGAGAACTCCAAAAGCGGCCCGGTCACCCGCCAACGTCCTGGCGACTAGGCCCTCGTCGTCTCCGTTGCTTCCCATACGCGCAGGGTCCGTGGGAGGTTGGGAGGACCGGGGTGGGGCCAAGGG
>JBOHSJ010000290.1:0-6574 GCA_050733035.1 Gemmatimonadales bacterium
GCGCTATCGCGCCGAAGATGCCGCACATGGTCCGTACGCCGCGTACCCGCCCTCCACGGCGAGCAGCGGCAACAGCGAATCGAGCGTCGCGCGGAGACGCGAGTCGTTGGCACGCGCGACGAGAACCGTCGGCTTGGTGCAGGCGGTCACGCGCTCGCGCCAATAGTCGGGAGGCTTGAGCGGTGAGCCCGGGACGGCGCGATAGCGCTCGTGATAGTCGGCGATGAAGTTGCTCGTGAGCTCGCGACCGGTCGCCGTCGCGACGGGAATGGGGTGCCTCAGATAGAAGGGCAGCGAGGTCGGAAACGCGGAGACGCCGATGACCTCGGTGCCCTTCGGTCCGGTATTCTGAATCACGCTCGCCAACGTCGCCGCCGAGCGGTCCTCGCCCACCGCGTCGAGCAGCCGGCCCGACACGATCGGCATGATGATCACCGGCAGCGCGTACCCCATGATCGCGAGCGCCGGCCGCGGGTGCCCGTTCCGGCCCCCGTACCACACCAGCGCGGCCGATACGAGTAGTCCGATGCCGAGCGCGAGGGCCGTCGGCGGGATCGCGGCCCGTTCGGCCGGTGTCAGACTGATCGGCGCCGGGAGCCACAGTGTCAGCGACGCGAGCGCGAGCCCGGCGGTGGCCGCGATCGCGGCATAGACGCGCTCCGTGGTGCCCTCGCCGATGCCGCCCCCCAACTCGCTCGCCTGCCGCGTAAGTAGCCGCGCCGCGGCCAGCGCGAACGGCGGCAGCAACGGCAGCATGTACTGCGGCAGCTTCGACTGGTTCAGCGTGAAGAACAGCAGCGGGCCCAGCACCCAGCATACGAGCAGAATGGCTTCCTGCGCGTGCGGGTTGACGCGGCGCGCGAGCCACGCCCAACGCCAGGTTTTCCAGCGTCCCAGCGCGGGCAGGATCCACGGGAAGGCGGCGACGGGCAGGATGGGGAGGTAATACCAGAACGGCGCCGTGCGATGGAATCGCGTCGTCGTCACCCGCTCGAACGTCTCGCGCACGAACACATAGTGCGGGAATTCGGGAATGCGGTCCGAGACGGCGAGAAACCAGGGTAGGGCCACCAGCGCGAACACGCCGAGACCCGCGAGCGGAAACAGCCGCCGGACGGATCTGCCGGTCATCAGCGAGTAGGGGATCAGCGTGATCAGCGGCACTAGGATCGCGACGGGTCCCTTGGTGATCGCACCGAGTCCGATCGCCGCCCATGCCAGCACGGGCCGCCCGTCCCAGAACGCGAGGATGGCGACCGTCGTACAAAACGCGAGCCCGCTGTCAAAGATCGTCGTGCGCGCGTAGGCGAGCACCAGGGGCATCGTTGCGAGCGCCAACGCCGCGAGCCAGCCGGCGTCGCTGCCCCAGCGCCGGTTCGCGAACCGGATGACGACGACCAGCGTGGCGAGCGTGAACAGGTATGCGGGCAAACGCGCCGCCGTTTCGGTGGGTCCCAGCACTTCCATCACCGCGGCGGCAGCCGCGAAATAGACGACCGGTTTGTCGAGGTAGGGCAGTCCGTCGAGATGCGGCAGGACGTAGTCGTTCGTCGCTGCCATTTCGCGCGCTACTTCCGCGTTGCGACCCTCGTCGGGATCGAACAACGGATATCCGCCGAGATCGAACCCGAGCGCCAGCACCGCCGCGAGCAACAGCACGGGCAGCCGCACGTAGGCGCCGAGCGGGAGTGTGCTAGGAACCGGGCGCCTGGGGCGACGGGGGCTGGGCGGGCGCGGTCGGCATCTGCGTAACGGTAATCGGAACGGTGGCCTTCCGCTCACCATCGACCGTGATCTCGAAGCGATACTGCCCGGCGTGTGGGAACGGCACGTCGAACACGAGCACGGCCGCCGCCTCGATCTCCGTGATGCCCGCGGGCGGCTCGGCGAAATTCACCGTCCCCGAGCCGCCCAGCAGCTCCGTATTCTCATCGTCCATCAATTTGATCTGCACCTGGTGCTCGCCGACTTCGGTGCGTTTTCCTTTCAGGCGCAACACCAGATGCAGGCGCGGATGCATCGCCGGGAACTGCGGCACCCAGATATGCTGGAAGATGCCGAGCACCGACATCTTGCCCGACTGATCCACCAACGCATAGTCGGCGACGACCGCGAAATCGAGATGCACTATTTCTTCGAGACGGGGACGGAGTATCTGGTCCTGTCCCACGCGAACGTGATCGCGGCGGGCTCGATCGCGATCGTGAACACGTCCACTGGCGTCGCGAGCGTCTCGACTTTCGCGTCCACCCGCACCAGATCCTGGGCGGGATCATAGGCGGTTGGACCGGCGCCCCACTGCCCGGTCTGTTTGTTGATGATGAGCTTCCACCCGGTCGGCGACGGCAGCGTCCACAGCGTGTACTTGCCGGCCGGAACGGTTGCCCCGCCGATGACCAGATCCACCGGCGTGCTGAGCTGCGTGGCGGCGTTGGCACCGGTGCGCCACACCTTGTTCCACGGCTCCAGAGCGCCGAAGATGTCACGGCCGCGCCGCGATGGACGGCTGTAGTCGATCCAGACCTCCGAGCCGCCGATGGTGCCGCGCGTGGTGTCCCGCGGTGAGAGCTGGCCCAGCGGGCGATTGGCGAACATCGGACCCGCCTGCGCCATCGGCACCGAGGCAACGCGCTGAACCTCGACCTGCACCGTGCTGCCTTTCCCCGTCAACCAGACGAGCCGGCCCTGCGGATCGAGCCGGAACGTGAACGGCCCGAGGCCCGCGAGCTGGCCGTCGGAGAACATGAGCCTCAGCGTGTCGCCGCCGAGCTTCTTCACATAGCCGCCGCTGGTGCGATCCGAGGACGCGAGCGCGGTAAACGCGACGCTGTCTTTCCCAGCTGCACGCGCCTGACGCGCGATATGCTCGAGCAGTCCGTACACGTGCAGGGTGTACGGGTAAGTGCCTCGCGGTACCGCGACCTTCTGCGTGACCGTGCTGTCCCCGCGCGGCGAGACCACGATGGCGGTATCGCCGACGAACTCCACCGAGAGCTTCGTTTCCATCGGGCCGGGTCCGCCGCCGATGTTGTGCGTGATCAGCTCGGAGCGACGAATGGTGCCGTCGGGATTCAGATCGTGGATGTAGATCCGATGCAGGCTCCGCGGTGCTCGAATCACGTATTCGCCGCGCATCTGGGTGGCGGTGCGCTTGTATTGCTCCAGTGACAGCGTGTCGCTTCCGATCCTCACGACGAAGGCACCCGAATCCTGGACGGCGACGGACAGTGTTAACAGCAGCGCAAGCATGCAAACCCCTCTGTTATGAGACGCGAATCGACTTGATCTCGTCGTTGCCCTTGATGGCGTTGACGACGTCCATCCCCTTCGTCACCTGCCCAAACACGGTGTGCACGCCGTCGAGATGCCGCTGCGGTGAGTGACAGATGAAGAACTGGCTCCCACCGGTGTCCTTCCCGGCGTGCGCCATCGAGAGCGTGCCGGCGACGTGCTTGTGCGTGTTCTTCTGCGTTTCGCACGTGATCCGGTACCCCGGTCCGCCCGTCCCGACCGGCCCCTTCCCCGTCTTGGAATAGGGGTCGCCGCCCTGAATCATGAAGTTCGGGATCACGCGATGGAATGTGGTGCCGTCGTAGAAATTCGAATTGGCGAGCTTCTCGAAATTCGCGACCGTGCCGGGTACTTCATCGGCGAAGAGCTCCACCTCGATCGTGCCCCTCGGCGTTTCAATTACCGCCTTCTTGTTGGCCATCTACACCCCAGCGTTGAGGTTGTCTTCGACCTGCCGCACGGTCTTCATTCCGACGATAACGCTGGCGAGCTCGGCGCGATCGAGCACGAACTTCAGCGCCAGCTGGCTCGCCGTCATTCCCGACTGCTCCGCCAGCTCGCGTACGCGCTGGCCGAGGGCCGCCAGCTGCGTCACGTAGGGGCGGGGCATGCGGCTGCGAATGTCGCCGTGCTCCCACGTACTCTCCGCGGTGTAGCGCCCCGCCAGAAAGCCGTTCGCGAGCGGCTCGCGCGCGATCACGCCCACATTGGCCGCCTGCGCCGTGGCTAGGAATGTGTCCTCGGCTTCGCGCCGCGCCAAGTTGTAAACGATCTGCACCGTGTCAGGCAGGCCCACGTTCACCGCCGCGATCCCTTCTTCCGGCGGGTGCACCGAGACGCCGTAGCAGCGGATTACCCCTTCCCGCTTCATCGCTTCCAGCGGTTCGTAGGTCTCCATGGTCGAGATGAGGTTGAGCGGCGGATTGTGCAGCTGCAGCAGGTCGATCCGGTCCGTTCGCAGCCGCTCCAGCGAGCGTTCCACCGCGAACCGCAGATAGCCGGGCGAAAAGTCCATACGCACGTCGCCGTTGTAGAAGTTGCCGCCCAGCTTCGTCGCGATGATCACCTGATCGCGGACGTCGTGCAGTGCCGCGCCGAGCAGCTCCTCGGAATGGCCGTGTCCGTACACGTCCGCGGTGTCGAAGAAGGTGCAGCCGAGCTCGAACGCGCGGCGGATGGCGCGCTGCGATTCGGCATCGTCGGTCGAGCCGTACGAGTTGCCGAACGCGTTTCCGCCGATCGCCCAGCATCCGAAACCGATCTCGCTGATGGAGAGGCCGGTGCGGCCCAGTGGGCGGCGGTTCACGCCTCGAGCAGCTCGGTGAGTTTCTTCGCAGTGGCGACGGGCAGCGAGCAGGTCGTCCCGACACAGACGGTTGCCGCGGGATGCTCGCCGAACTTGCGCACGACGATTTTGCGGGGCCGGTAGGTTTGCAGCGCCAGGAGGTGCATCGCGCAGGCTGGTCCGTCGCCGCGCGGGCCCGCGACCTCGATCCGCGTCACCGGATGCACCGCCCAGTCCACGCCGCGCAGCAGCGTCGCACCGTACAGCGCCAGCTCCCGCGCGCTGCCGGCAAAGGCGCCGAGCTGGCGATCGAGCTGCGCTCGCCAGTCGGCGGCATCGGTGAGTGCCCAGAGTCGTGCCAACACCAGGGCCGCGACGCCGTTGGGTGAAGGCGTGGGCGCATCCTGCACCGGCTTGGCGCGCGTCGCGAGGTAGGCGGTCCCGCTTGTGTTTGCGATATCGAAAAGGCCCCCGGCCGGATCCGCGTGCGTTTTCGCGCAGTACGCCATGACGTGGGTCGCGCGCTCGAGCCAGCGCTCGTCGCCCGTGGCTTCGTAAGCGTCGAGGAACGCCGCGGCCGCCTGCACGTTGTCGTCGAGCATGCCGCGTGGCTCTGGACGCCCAAGGACGTGCGACATCCCACCGGCGACATCCCACGCCTCTGTCCAAATCCGTTCGAGCACGTTGAGCGCGAGCTCATTGCACTCGGGTCGGTCCAGGACGGCGCCGGCCTGGAGAAACGCGCCCACCATCATCGCGTTCCAGTTGACGTACGCCGTGCGGTCCACGAACGGCGCGCGCCGGCGGTCACGCGCGGCCTTGAGTTTCTTGACGGCCGCGCGGAAGATCGGCCATTCATCGTCGCCTGCCGGGTCCTGCTTCCACCACAACACGTTTTTCTTCGGGTTGTGATGCATCTCCCCCGCGTCCTGGATGTCGAACACACTCGACGCGACCGCGAATTCTCGCGCAGTTAATGCGCCTTTGGCTTCATCTACCGACCAGGTCCAATAATCCCCGTCATCGCCGAATGTGAGGTCCGCGTCCTGCGACGTCGCGAACGCGCCGCGCTTCTTGTCGGCCATGACCTCGAGCACCCAGTCCACGATGCCGGCCGCGACTTCCCTGAAGAGCGGCGTGCCCGTCGCCTGATACGCCGAGAGATAGGCGCGCAGCAGCTCGGAGTTGTCGTACGACATCTTCTCGAAGTGCGGCACGATCCAGCGCTCGTCCACGGAGTAGCGGTGGAAGCCGCCGCCCAAATGATCGCGCATGCCGCCTCGCGCCATTCCGGTCAGTGTCTTCTCGACGATCTCCCGCTGCCACTCGAGTCCCTCTCCCCCTCGGCTGTCGTGCTGGCGAGCGAGCATGAACTCGATAGCGGCGGGATGAGGGAACTTGGGAGCCGTGCCGAAGCCGCCATACCGCGCATCGAACAGGCGCGCCATCTGATCGGCGGCGCCGCTCACCAGGTCGGCGCTGACGGCGCCGGGCTTCGCCTCGTCCAGTGTCTGCACGACGTGCTCGCGGATCGCGCGCGCGTTAGTCGTCACCCGATCCCGCTCCTCGCGGAACGCGCGCGCGATTTCCATCAGGACGCGGCGAAAACCGGGCCGGCCGTAGGCATTGTTGTCCGGCGGGAAGTAGGTGCCGCCGAAGAAGACTTCGCCCTCGGATGTCAGAAACGCGGTGAGCGGCCAGCCGCCCTGTCCGCTGAGCGCCTGCACTGCGCGCTGATAGCGGGAGTCCACGTCCGGCCGCTCGTCGCGGTCCACCTTGATGCACACGAAATCGCGATTCAGCACCTCGGCGATGGCGGGGTCTTCGTACGACTCGCCGTCCATCACGTGGCACCAGTGGCACCACACCGCGCCGATATCGAGCAGAATCGGCTTGTGCTCGTCGCGGGCGCGGGCGAACGCCGTATCGCCCCAGGGTAGCCAGTGGACCGGCTGGTGCGCGGCGGACTTCAGGTAAGCGGAGTTTTCGGCGGCGAGG
>JBOHSJ010000291.1:0-39002 GCA_050733035.1 Gemmatimonadales bacterium
CCGCTCGCCGAGCAGCGCCGCCAGACCGGTGCCGCGGGTGTGCGCCTCGAGATCCCACGCCGCCGTCTCGACGCCGGCGCGCGCAAACCAGTTGCCGCGTATGCCCTCGCGCAGCGCCGCGTCGATCGCTTCGGGAATGGGGCCCGCGAATTCGCGATCGATGACGCGCGGCAAGAGCACGCGCTCGATGAGATCTCGGGCGCTCGCCAGAGTCTCCTCGGAATAGAACGGCAGGTGAAACGGCGGGCACTCGCCGTACCCGAGGTGGCCTGCGTCGTCGTGCAACACGACGACGAGCGAGCGGCGCTCGGCGATCGTCCCGCCCGAGATGACGAACGGCTCGACGAGCGGGAGCGTGAGCTCGTAGAGCTCAGCGCGGGCGATACGCATCGGAAAGAAGATCGAGGAAATGGAGCTCGCCGTTGCGACGCGCGAGTGTTCCCTCACGCTCACGCTCCAGCATGACGGCGATCAGTCCGTCGCGCGGATCGAAGATCAGTGCATGCAACGCACGTTGCGTGCGCGAGCCATGGGTCGCGGGATACTCCTCGAGCGGGAGCTGCAAGAATGTGTGCAGCTGGACCGAGGAGCAGCCGCGCCGCGCGTATTCGACGATCATGCGGCCGCTCGAGACATTTCCCGTGCCGGAGAGCGACGGGCGGATGGGCGGATGGGCCGATGGGCGGTCCAACACGCGCAGATTGCGGTCGCTCAATTCTGGGCCTCCATAAGCAACGCCTCGCTCCGAATCGAAGAGTCGGTTGAACACCACGAGCGCATCGGCATTCGACGCCGCATCCATCATCTCACGTTGAAAACCGTCGTCGAAGCGCGCATTCATCAGCTTCATGGCGAGACGCACATTGCCGTGTGCGCGGATGCGCGGCGGCACTTCCCGAAGCCAGCGCAGGATCTGCTGCTTCTCATCGGCCAGAGGGTCGCCCGCGAGCGTGGGCGAGAAGTCTTTCTCGAGCGGCAGCGGCGACTCGCCCCAGGCGCGCGCGAGCGCCTGCGTGGTGAACGCGTACTCGTCGTCGCGAAACGGCTCGTCCAGGCGCGGCAGATGGTATTTCACCGACGGGACGGTCAACAGCTGGCGATCGCGCGTGAGGTCCCAGCCGGCGCGCACCAGCGCGAGGTAGTCGTCGAACGACCGGTCCCATCCCCGTCCCTTCCACGTCACGGTCCACCCAGCCCCGCGCCGCTCGACCTTCATCTTCGTCTCGTGAATCGCCCAGGCGGCCATCGACTGCGCCCCTGCTTCGTTCTGAGCGATCACCGTCTTCAGCACCGCGAACGCAAGTCCCGCCTCCGCGTCGGTCTCGAGCTGACCGACGTTGAGCGACAACTGGCCGGAGCCTTTGCCGATCGGGTGTGACAGCGGCTCGCCGAGGTAGCGGGCCGAGAGATTGATGCGATAGACGTCCCGCACGTGCGCGGGAAAATCGCGCGGCAGCGCCCGCTTGAACCGCTCGAAGTCGTCAGCGAGCGAAGCGCGAAAGCTTGAATTGCGCATCTGGCGCCGCGTCCGAGAGGACCAGCCGCGCGACCAGCTCCCCGACCGCCGGTCCGTGCTTGAAGCCGTGCCCCGAGCCGCCGCCGAGGATCCAGGCATTGGCGGCCGCCGGATGACGATCGATGATGAAATGCTCGTCGGGCGATTCCTCATACTGGCACACGCGCGCCTCGAGCAGCGGGGCGCCCTTTAGTCCCGGGAAGCGATACGCGAGATAGTCGCGCGCTGTTTTCAGGGCCTCGGGGCTAGGGACTCGGGACTCGGTGGTCGGATCGATGACGGATCCACGCGTATCATCGGCGACCTTGAAGCCGCGCCATTCGTTGCCGGGAATCCCGTACATGAAGGTGGAGCCGTGATCGGCCCACACAGGCATCGCCGTTTCGGTGAAGCGCTGATCTCCCGGTGGCGTACCGAAGAAGAAGACTTCCTGGCGAGTCGCGCGCACGCGGTCGCCGATGACATCAGGAAAGAGCGATCCAAGCCAGGGGCCGCAGGCGAAGACGTAGCGATCTGCTGTCAGCCGTCTGCCGTCTGTCAACATCACGCCGGAGAGCGTGCCGCCATTCGGCTGCACTGGTCCTTGCACACCGACCTGCTGGTACTCGCCGCCCTCGGCGAGGAAGCCTTCCAGCACCGCGGCGCATGCGCGGCGCGCCGTCAGGTAGCCGCCGTCCTTCTCGAAGATCGCCCAGCGCACCCGGTCGCAGTTGATCTGGGGATACCGCCGCGAGACTTCGGGGCCGCTGAGCTCTTCGACCGGAATCTTCGCGTCCCGCAGAATGGGAAGCGCGGCTTTCTCGTACTGCTCGTCACTCTCGACCAGCCACAGGACGCCGATGCCGTGATAGAGTTGCCGGCGCCAGCGCTGCTCGTGCTCCTTCCAGAGGACGAGCGCGCGCGCCGCCATCCGCGTGTAGACCTCTCGCGGCCCGTACGTCGCGCGAATGACCCGCGTCTCGCCGCCCGAGCTGGCGCGACTGTTGCCCGGGCCCCAGGCATCGAGCAGCGTGACACGGGCGCCCTGCCGCTTAAGGAACAGCGCCGTCCAACCTCCGAACGCGCCGGCGCCGACCACGACGATGTGCGGTTGCTTGGGCTTTGGCACAAAGCCTCCGAGCGCAACAGCAGCGCTGGTCTTGAGAAAAGATCGCCGTTCGATCATGCGCGAGCTTCCCGCACGGCGCGGCGTACGGCGTCCCGCTCCGCCTCCGGCAACGCCGGTCCCCACGGGTCGTCGCACGATTCCTCCGGAATCACACCATCTGCCGCGAGCGCCCACAGCATGCGGCGAATGTAGCCTTCCAGGGGAGCCGTGAATGTCACTGCTCCAAAGGCGTCTACCTGCGTAGCAAGGCGTAGAAAGGCGTGATCGTCTGCATTCTTCTTCGCGTCCAACAGTTTTGCCTGCATATCGGTAAGCGCGGAGCCCATGCCGATCAGCGCGGCCCGCGCGCCCATCATCAGCGAGTAACCGAGGAATCGGTCTTCACCGGTGATCAGCAGCTTGTCCGGATGCTCTCGCATCACGGCGGCGATGCGCTGAAATGTCATAACCGAATCCAGCGTGGCGACCTTGATCCCGACCACCGACGGTAGCGAGAGGATTTTGTGCAGGGTCGCGTCGTCATAGTTCACCCCGCCAGCCGCTTCGTACAGATAGAACGCGATGACCGGAAGCGCACGTCCGAGGGCTTCGTGATAGGCGACGGCAGCGTCGCGACGCGGGAACGCAAGCAGCGCGTTCGCGCCGCCGCGTTTCGCTTCATCCGCCATCTCGACCGAATTCGCGCCAGCGATGATGACTTTGTGAGGGAGTGCCGCCCGCCAGGTGTCGATCACGACGCGGCGCTGTGCCGCCGAGAGATGCGGGCCGCGACCCGTGTGCGCCCAGACGGCAACACCCGCGACCCGCTGCTTAGCCATCCAACGCGCGTAGTCCCGCTGCGCCTGCTCATCGATCGTGGAGCCTCGGAACGGGACCGGGACCGCTGGAACCAGCCCCCACTCGAGATCGGCGGTCAGCGCATCAGCTCCTGAACGTTTCGCGACTCGATGGCCGAGCGCCGTTCGGCGGCGAGGTCCAGCAGGTCGAGTTTCGCCACGCTGTTCTCGGGCAAGCGCAGCGGTTGCCCGGTCCCAAAGACGAAGCGCTCGACACCGATCGTATCCAACAGCGTCGCCAGATGATCCTCGGGCGGTCCCCAGACCCAGCAGATATCCCACCAGATGCGGCGCGCTTCCTCCGGCGTCGAGCCGAAGTGCACCTCCTCGATGAACCCGCGGTCCGCGTGCGTCACGATCAGCCGCACATCCGGATCGCTGCGAATCAGCGCGCGCACCGCCGCCGCGGGCAGCTCGCCGGCGCGATCGTTGGGATGGCGCTGCCGGCCGTCTTCGAGCCGCACCGCGAGCATCAGCGGGAGGCGCGTGGCGCCGCAGGCAGCGGCGAGCACGCGCATTTCACCGCCCGCGGGCTCGAGGCCGAGATAGAGAGGATCGCACCGGACGGCCGGCGCCCCGGCGTTCGCGGCGTCGGCGAGGACCTGCTCCCATTGCGCCAGCCCGGGATGCACCGTGGGCACCGGCTTGAAGCGACGCTCTTTGCGCGCGGTCTCGTAGAGCCAGGCGTTGCCCTCGGTGGGATCGCGCCAAAACAGACTCGGGAGGTGTGTGACCCACGCGGCATCGATCTTCACGCGATCGAGGGCTCTGACGAGGGCGTCCGGCGCGGTGCCCGGGACTTTGCGCCAGGGGTAGGCGCCGAGGAACGCGTTGCAATCGATCCGCATCAGTCGGCGGGGAACGCACCCGCGGGGAAAATGCGCGCGGCGTTCTTCCAGCGGACCAGCGCCAGCTCGTCCTTGGGAAGCAGCGTCTCGAGGTAACGGAGCTTGGCCCAGCCGGTGTCCATAGTCAGGTCCGTTCCCCACAGCAGTCGCTCGACGCCGACGCTTGCGACACAGGCCTCGAGCATGCCGCCGTCCACGCCGCTGCCGGAGAGATCCACGTAGACGTTGGGGACGTCTGTCATCGCGTGCAGCGAGTCCAGCCAGTCCCCGCCGCCGCCGATGTGGGCGAGGATGAACGTCACTTCCGGATGTCTCCGGGCAAGTGTACAGAGCTCGCCGGCGTCCGACGCCTCCTGCCCCGGCCAATCACGGCGCCGGTGCTGCCAGATGTGCTGCAAGATCGGCACTCGGCGGGCCAGCGCGAGTTCGGCGATCGGATCAAGCAACGGATCATCCGCCCGCCGGCTCGCCGCCAGCTTGATCCCGATCATGCCGGCCTCGAGGCAGCGGACGATCTCGGCGCGCGCATGCGCCGTGTAGTTGGGATTCACGCACACGTATCCGCGGATCGCGTCGGGGTGTTCGCGTTGCAACGCGAGCAGGGCATCGTTGCCCACCGTGACGTCGCGCGGCGACGGGAAGTAGATCGGCGACGTCAGTCCCCAGCTCCCGAGGACGGACGCCACGTGCACCGATATCCCGATCTTGGCGCCCGCCGTGAGCCGGCTCACGTTGCGTTCACGCCAATCGGCGCGCGGCGTGCGCGCGTGATGGAAGTGCGCGTGCACATCGACAAGCATGGCGAAAAGCTAGACACTTAGACGCCCAGACGCTAAGACGCCGAGGCTGGCGCGGCAGGTTCTCACCCCTATCTTGGGGGCGTCCTAAGGGGGGGTCTCGATGGAAACGATGATCAGCCGCGCGAAGGGCATCATGCTCGAGCCCCGCGCGACATGGAAAGAGATAGACGGCGAGTTCACGAAGTCCGGCGAGGTGTGGGGGAAGTACATCATCCCGCTCGCCCTGATCGGTCCCATTGCCGGCATGATCGGGATGTTCCTCTTCGGCAAGCGGGTGCCGTTCACCTCGCTCACGAACCCCGTGCCGATCTCCACGGTGGTCTCGACCGGGGTCGCGTCCTTCGTGATGTCGTTGCTGATGGTGTTCGTGCTGTCCCGCGTCATCAGCCTGCTCGCGCCGGGATTCGGCGGGCAGCGCAATGACGTCCAGGGACTCAAGGTGGTCGCCTACTCCGGCACCGCCATGTGGCTCGGCGGGATCTTCCAGATCCTCCCGATGCTCAACCTCGTGAGCATCATCTTCTCGCTCTACAGTCTCGTGCTGCTGTACGTCGGACTGCCGATCCTCATGAAGGTTCCGAAGGATCGCGCGATGGGCTACATCGCCGTCGTCATCATCGTCTCGATCGTCGTCTTCCTGATTGCGAGAGCGGTCATCACGGCGTTCTAGACAGTGCGCAGCGCCGCATCGAGGATCTCGAGGGTGCGGTCCACTTCGTGCTCATCGTGCGCCAAGGACACGAAGTTGTAGGCCGTGCGCTTGAACAGGACGCCGCGCTGCGCCGCGTCCAGCGCGGCGCGATGCGCGAGGTCTTCGGTGGCGTAGTGCAGGAAGCACATCTCGGCGATGCCGGCGACGCCGGTGATCGCGTCCGCGTGGCGCCGCTGCAGCTCGTGCAACCCGTGCAGCAGCCGCGTTCCTACCCGATGCAGGTGCCCGCACACATCCTCGCGCTCGAATACGTCGAGCGTGGCGCGCGCCGCCGCGAGCGAGACGCCCTCGGTCGCCAGCGTCGATGAAATCCAGGTGCGGCTCACCCCAGCCATCAGGTCGGCCCGCCCGCCTACGACCGCAAGTGGGAATCCATTCGCCAAGGCTTTCCCGATGACGACGAGGTCGGGGGTTGGACGCACGTTGTAGCGCTCGACGGCGCCGCCGATGGCGAGGCGGAACGCCGTCTTGATTTCGTCGAAGATCAGGATCGCCCTGGCACGCTCGGTCTCGGCTCGAAGCATCTGGAGCCATTCGCGCGTCGGCTCATTCACGATCACCGGCTCGACCACGACCGCGGCCAAACGCCCGGCGCGCTGTCGGATCATCTCGCGACCGACAGCGACGTCGTTGAATGGCAACTCCGCAAACAACGCGCGCACACCGGCGGGCACGCCGTCCGTGGCACCCTGGCACCAGTCCAGCCAGCCGTGATAGCCGCAGCCGAGGATCTCATCGCGTCCGGTCGCGACGCGCGCAAGCCGCACCGCGGCGGCGACGGCCTCGGCGCCCGTCTTGAGAAAGCGAATCCGCTCGAGCCACGGAATGCGCCGGGCCAGCGCTTCGGCCAGCTCTTCCTCGGCAACGGGCGGCAACGGTCCCACAACGCCCGTGGTGATCGCCGCTTCGGCGGCGCGATTCACGGCGGGATGTCCGTAGCCGAGCGCGACCGCGCCTAGCGCCATGATGTAGTCGACGTACTCACGGCCGGCGTCGTCCCACACGCGGCAGCCGGACGCCCGCGTCATCCGCGTGGGTCCTCCCGGCCCGAACAACGCCTCCGGCCGCTTGCTACCGGTCGACGTGAAGCCCGGAACGCGCCAGTCGTTCACCGTATTTGGTCACCTCGATGGCCATCGCGCGCAGCAGCTTCGCCTCACGAGCGTCCAGTGGCGCGCGGTGCGCAAGCTCGCGCATCGTGCGCATGACGCCGTCCTGGTTGCGCGTCTTGAAGAACTCGATTGCCTGCAGGGCACGTGCGACGTCCACGAACAGCCGCTCCAGCTCCTCGGCGACCGCGGGCTCCGACGGGCGGCGCGGCGCTTTGAACGGGCGCGCTTCGGCACCGCGCGCCAGCGCCAGCTCGTAGAGCATGATGATGACCGCGTGGCCGAGATTCAGCGACGCGTACGACGGATCGCTGGGGATCGTGACGACGCGATGGCAGCGATCGAGCGCCTCGTTGGACAGACCCTTGTCCTCTCGGCCGAATAGCAGCGCGATGGGATCGGGGGGCGGGCCACCCGCGTCGAGCGCCACGATCTCGGCCGCGGCATCGCGCGGCCGCTGCAGATTCCGCTTGGCGGTGCGTCCCCGCGCGGTGCATCCGACGACGTGCACGCAGTCGGCCAACGCCTCCTCGAGCGTGGAGTAGGTGCGCACACGCGCCAACACGTCTTGCGTCTGATGGGCGATTCCCTCGACCCGGTAGGCTTCGTATTCGCGCGGGTTGACGAGGCGCAGGTCGCGCAGACCGAAGTTCTTCATGCCGCGCACGACGTGCGCGATGTTGACGAGGTCCTGCGGCTCGTGAAGGATGACGACGATCACCCGACGAGCTCCAGTATCCCGAATCGGGACGGATCCTGCCTGTCGCCGCGTAACCAAACCCAGCCGTTTCCGCCGCTCCAGACGAGCTGACCCACGCGCCGCGTCCGGCCGGGCAGTCCTTCATTGATGATCAGGTCGAACGCCACTCGTCCGCCGGGGTGGGGGCGCAAGTCCTCAGGCCACGGAATTGCCACGGTCACACAATACCCGCCGTCCGTGCGCCGCCAACCCCCGCGGACGGAGTCTGGAGTCGCGTGAATGCGCGTGTCGCTCGTCGGGCGCGCCCGTACGTTGTGTCCACTGTCATTGGGCACAATCAGGTACCCGACGGCGCCACCAAAGCCCTCATGTCCCGCGACACCAGCGGCTGGTGCGATGTAGACCTGCAGGCCATCCGAGTGAATATCGTCCGGCTCATTGTCGAGCCTGAGCGGCGGTGCCGCGCTCGGCCGGAGACAGATGTCCGGCTTTGTGACCTCGACGGCGAGATACAACGCTCGCTCATCCCAGGCGGCGTACGCCGTGGCCGAGAAATCATCGGGACCAGGATACGCGTCTTCACTGCGACGATACTGGTCTTCCAGTGCCAGCTGCAACGGCTCAGCGAGCTCGAAGCCTTCGAGCGTGCCGTCGAGCGGCGGAGGACCGCCGACGCGAAACGCCGGCGCGGCGACGGGCGTCGGTGGATCGATCTCCAGCAGCGGCACGAAGGGCGGGCGCGGCTCGCGCGCGCCGCCGAGGTTCGTCTGGGGCTGCCCTGCCGGCTCAATGGCCCAGGAGCTACCGGTGAACCGGTGGCGATCGACGCCGGCGGCCGTGCGGATCTCCACGGCATCGCCGCGCGCCTGCACCGACTGCACGGTGGGGTTATCAAGGTGAGGCTCGAGCACGCTGACGATGCGGACGTTGCGCCCGCGCGCACGCACGACGTAAAACTTTGCCCGCTCGTATTGCCCTGGGAGTCCCGGACCTTCGGCTTCCAGCAGCTCGCCGTCGAAGACGAGATGGATCTTCAATCGCGCGCGCTCCTGCACATGGACGAGCGCGACCGGCCCGGGCTCATCCGGAACGAACCGCTGGACGCGCGTCACGAACTCGTCGGTGAGCTCACCGTCGGTCCAGCGGCCTCTCGTCTCCACCGACCCGCGTCCCGCCACATGCCAGACCAGCTCGAGCACGTGGTCCTCCCGAGCGGTGAAGTCCATGACGTCTATGATGTACGCCGGACCGGTTGTGATCATGCGGTTCAGGTTGTCGAACCGGCCGCGTACCCACGCCCAGTCGGGTTGCACATCGAAGCACTCGCAGCTGCCGTGGCCCGGCGGCAGCGATTCGCCATCGAGTCGCGGCACGTTGTGCGCCAGCGTCGAGCGGTACCAAAAGAGATCGCGCGTGACGTAGGATCCGGTGCCCGGATCGGGGAGCCAGTGGATCCCGTTCGCATGCAGCGTGATGTGCAGGCGGTCGGGATGAGCGTGCCCGCCCCCGGTTGCACCCGTTTCGAGGCTCACATACCGATCATCCCGTCGCAGCACCGCCAGCCCCTGGCTCTCGAGCAGGACACTGCCCGGTTTCCAACGATACTCGTCGGGTGGCGGCTGCAGCTCGGGAACCATTTCCAGCAGGGACCACCACGACAATGCGGAACGGGAAGCGGGCACCGGTGCCTTCGGTAGCGGCGCATCGTGCAGATAGGACTCGAACAATTCCAGCAGCGACGGTTTGGCGTCGCGATACAGCGTAAGCAGCCAGCCGGCCAGCGCCTGCAGTTCCCCCTCATTCGTTCCGTGCGCCGCCAATCGCGCCAAGCCGACTTCCCATAGCTCGACGTATGCCGGCTGCGCCAACGACAGTCCGAAACGGGCGTCTTTCCGCGCGGGGAAGGTGAGGTCGGGCAGCGCGCTGAGCGGCGGCGCCCACAGTGCCGCGCGCATTCGCGCGGCGAGGCCGGGATCGGCGCCGAAATCCACGCCGGCGAGGCGCGCCCATGCCGCGCCCGTGAGCAATCCCCGCAACGCGAAGAGGTGGTAGTTCTCGCCCTCGTACCACATGCCATCCCGGCCGTAGCCTCGGACGAGATGCGCGATGAGACCGGTGCCGCCTTCAATCGCGCGCTGCGCGAGGTCTTCGTCCTCGAACCAGACGGCCACCGCCGCCAGCGCCGCATTGTTCCACGTCTGCCGGTTCGAGAATCCTTCGTCGTAGTCACCGATCAGCGTGGCGGCTTCTTCTGCCACCTGATTCACACCACGCGCCGTCGCTTCGTCGAGCTGATCACCCGCGCGGAGCAGCGTGGCCGCCGCGAGGTAGTTGCAGATCCAGATCGATTCCATGTAGGTGGAGAAAAAAAGCCGGCTCGGTCCCAGCAGGTTGTCCCGATTCGGATAGCGCCAGTAGCGCTCGCCGTACACCTGCAGGATCTCACGCGCGCGCGCGGCGGCAGCTTTGTCACCCGTCCCACCGATGCCGGCCACGGCGGCGAGGTGCGCGGCGCGCTCGGCCAGCCAGAGATGCTGATGCCGAGCCCAGTGCCGTTCGTGCCGGTCGCCGCGCCAGCTCTTGCCGCACCGCGGGCAGCGGTGCTCGGCCGAGCTCCAGGGATCGAATGTGAGCTGGGTGCCGTCGTCAGGACATCGGCCGCCGTCTGTCGAGAGGAGCGCCTTGTGCTCGGGCACCGGCGGCATGCGCTCGATGACCGGCTGCGCCCGCCGGCGGAGGTGGTCGAGCAACGCGCGCAGATCGGGCGAGCCTTCGACGGTCTCCCGCCGTGCCGCCAGCTCCTCGGCCGTCACCACGCGCGCACGCCCTCCGCCGACCAGGCGAGCGGCAAGACTTTGGCACCTGCCGCCCGGACCGCGGGTGCAGCGTCACGCGCCGCGCCTTTCATTACAAAGAACATCGAGCCGCCGGCGCCGGCGCCTGCTGCCTTGCCGCCGAGGCTCCCCGCTTGTGCGACTGCGTCTTCCAGTTGTGCCATTTCCTGTGTCCGCATGCCGGGATCGAGGGCCTGTTGATGCTTCCAGTTCTCAGACAGCAGCGCCGCGACCCGCGCCAGGTCCGCCGCCCGCAGCGCCTCCACCATCGCGTCACCGACGTCCCTCAGGGCGCGCAGGGCGCCGGTCACTTTCGCATCGCCGCGCTCATACGCGCTCATCACGCGCGAAATCGTAGCGCCCGACACGCGGCTCTTATTCGTATAGCAGACCAGCATCTGGCGCTCGAGCGCGGCGGCGAACGCCGGATCGAGGGTCACCGGCTCGATACCGACGTCGGGATCGCGAAAGCTGAGCCGATGAAAGCCCCCTAGCGCGGCGCCGTACTGGTCCTGCTTGCCGCCTGGAAGTTGCGCCTCGATCGTCTCGACTTGCCAGGCCTGGTCTGCAATGTCTTGCTGACCGATGACATCCTGTCGCGCCCGCGTGAGCGCTCCTACGAGCGCGACGCCCAGGGCCCCCGAACTTCCCAGGCCCGACCCGGACGGCGCGTCATTGCGCGTCGTCAGGGTGAACCCGCCGAGGACTGGAAACATGCGCAGCGCCGCGGTGAGGAGCGGCAGCTTCCCTGCTCCGATCAGCCCGCCGGAGTTCACGCATTCCAGCGTCTCACCCAGCTCCTTGGAGACCAGGCGCAGCAGCTTTCCTCCGAGCTGGAGATCCACATGGGCGCGCAAGCCGATCGCGCCGTTGACGACGACGCCGCCCTCGCGCGCAGAGAACGGCGGTACGTCGGTCCACCCGCCCGCGAAGTCGAGTCGCATCGGAGCGGTCGCGTGATATTCGGTCGGGAGCTCGCGCCGCCTCATGGACCCCCGCCTCCCTGCGCTCCCCGAATGTGCCATGCGGTCACGCTGGGCAGCTCGCCTCGCATATCCATTTGCACGCCCTGCACCCGCTGATTCACTCCCTGGACGCCGCGCGCGTGATAGAGCCACACGACCGGAAGGCGCTCCGAGCAGACACGCTGAGCCGCGACTGGATCGGCCGGGATTGGAATGCCGGTGAGATCACCGAGCCGCTGCAGGAATCCGAGTCCGGGGTCGCCGGGAATCCCCATGACGGCCGCGGTGAAGTCATGCCGCGAACCATTGACGCGATCCTGGAACGCGGAATTCTCGAGCTGACGAATCGTGACCTCGAATCCGACGGCGTTGAGCCGAGCCTGGATCATCTGCTCGAGCGGTGCCTCGCCGCTCCCCACCGTGAGCAGCTCGAAACGCGGTGGATCGCGCAGCGACGCGACGAGACGTCGTGCCGAGTCGGCATCGACCGCCAGACGCGGCGCTGGTACATAGCGCGGCAAGCCGGAGGGAACGGGACCATCGGCGACCGCCGCGTAGCCAAACAGGTACCCGTCCACGATCTCTTGCCGGTCGATGGCCAGCGCCGCCGCGAGCCGGGCGCGCGGATCATCGAAGGGCGGCCGGCGGGTGTTGAACACGAGTCCAAACGGATAGATGAGCGGATAATCGCGCACCGCCAGCGCCGTGTGCCGCCGCACGAAGGCGGCGTGCTGCGGATTGATTCCGGCGAAATCGAGCTCGCCCGCGACGAGCGCCGACAGCTTGATCATCGGCTCGTCCACCACCACGACGATCAGCCGTTCGATGTGGGGCGGCCCACCCAGATCTGCCGGGAATTCGGCGTTGCGGGCGAAGACCCAGCGCCGATTGGCCTCATGTGTGATGAAGCGAAACGGGCCGTTGCCGGTCGGGTGCGCATTCCAGGACGCTTCGCGCAGTCGCGCGCGCGGCACCCTGTCCAGCAGGTGGGCCGGCAGGATCGCGAGATCGGTGAGTACATCGGGAAAGTCTCTCACAGCGGCCGCAAAGCGGAGCGCGACGGTCGAATCGTTCTCGGCGACGACAGCCGTCACCGCTCGGAGCTGGCTCATGCGCGGATAGCCGGTGGCGGGATCGCGCGCCGCCTCCAGCGTCCACGCGACGTCGCGAGCGGTCGTCGGTGCGCCGTCGTGCCAGCGGACATCGGTCCGGAGCTGGAACGTGAGCACGCGCCCGCCTTCGGACCATCGCCAGGCGCGGGCGAGGTACGGACGCGGGGTGAGCGACGAATCGTAGCGCGCCAGCGTCGTGAGCAGCACGTAGCGCTGGACCTGACGCGCGAGGGGATGGTCGGTGAGCAGCGGGTTGATGCTGTGCAGATCGGCGCCAGACGCGAACAGCACCGTGGCGCCACGCCGCGGTGCTTCGCCTCCGCAGGCGGCCATGAGCAGCATCGTCGTGGCGAGTAGCAGCGGCCGGGGGGCGCGCGACACGCACGCATTCTAGCGGCGCATCAGAGGCGGCGCGAGATTCCCGCCGATGCTCGCCAGTCTGGGACATCGTCTGCTCGCCGGTGGCGCCGTCGTGCTCGGCGTCGTTGTCCTGACGTTCCTCCTCCTGCATGCCGCACCGGGAGATCCCGTGGAGCTGCTCCTCGGGCCCAACGCCACGGCTGAGCAGGTGGCCGCGCAGCGAGACGCGCTCGGACTGGACCAACCGCTGCCGGCCCAGTTCGCCACATGGATCGGGCGGTTTGCGCGCGGCGATTGGGGTACCAGCATCGCGAAGGGACGGCCCGTGTTGGCCGTGCTGGGCGAGGCGTGGCCGGCCACCGTGCGGCTGGTCGCTCTCTCGCTCGTGCTTAGCTACCTCCTCGGCTTGGTCGTGGGCGTGGTACAGGCGGCTCGCAGCGGCTCTCGCACCGACACGGCGCTTTCGGTGACCTCGGTCACGCTGTTCGCAGTGCCGGGCTACTGGCTGGGCCTGATGCTGGTGCTGGTCTTCACCTACTGGGCACGCTGGCTGCCGGCATTCGGCGCCGCCGGGATCGACTCGGACTATTTGAGCGGTGGCGCACTGATCATCGACCGGCTGCGCCATCTCGCGTTGCCACTCACGACCCTCACGCTCATCGGCATCGGAGGCGCCGCGCGGTTCGTGCGCGGCGCGATGCTCGACACATTGAGCCAACCCTTCATCACGACGGCGCGTGCCAAGGGCCTGACGCCGCGCCGCGTCGTCGGGCATCACGCGCTGCGCAATGCCCTCACACCGGTGGTCACCCTGCTCGGTCTTTCGCTCCCCGCGCTCTTTTCCGGCGCGGTGTTCGTCGAAGCGGTGTTTGCGTGGCCAGGTGTGGGGCGCGTGCTCGTCGAAGCGGTGCAGGCGCGCGACTATCCGGTCGTCATGGCCGCGACCGGAGTGAGCGCGGCGCTCGTCGTGGCGGGCAACATGGTGGCCGACCTGCTGGCGGGATGGGCTGACCCGCGCGTCCGGACTCGAGCGGGGGCCACGTGACGCGAATGCTGCGCGACCGGCGGGGCGCGTTCGGAGCGGTGATTCTGCTCGTCGTGCTCGTGTGCGCCGTCGCCGCACCGCTCGTGACGAGCGGCGATCCTATCACGCAGCGGGACATCGTGGCAACGCGCTTCCTCCCGCCATTCTCGACCGATGCGCACGGGGCATTTCATCCGATCGGCACCGATCGTTTCGGCCGGGACGTCTGGACGCGATTGGTCTACGGCGCCCGCATTTCGATGGGGGTGGGCGTGCTTGCGGTGCTCGTCTCGCTGGCGATCGGCGTCACGGTCGGCGCGGTAGCAGGCTATTGGCGCGGGCCGATCTCCGTCACGCTGCTGGGGCTGACCGACTTTGCGTTAGCGCTGCCGCGCGTCGTGTTGTTGCTGCTATTGTCCGCGCTGTGGCAACCGAGCACCACGCTGGTGATTGTGGTGCTCGGGCTGACGGGTTGGATGGCCATCGCCCGGCTGGTGCATGGCGAAGTGCGCGCGCTGGCGGTGCGGCCGTTCATCGAAGGCGCCGTCGCCGTCGGCGCCCACCGGGGGCGCGTGCTCGCACGGCACATCCTGCCGAACGCGCTGACGCCGGTGATCGTGGCGGCGGCACTGGGCGTCGGCAACGCGATCACGCTGGAAGCGGGACTCTCCTACCTCGGCCTTGGCGTCCAGGCTCCGACGCCGTCATGGGGCAACATGATCACCTCGGGCCGCGATACGCTCGTCAACGCACCGTGGGTGGCGATCGCGCCCGGCTTGGCGCTGGTGCTGGTGGTCCTGGCGTGCACCCTGCTGGGCGACGCGTTGCGTGACGTGCTTGACCCCGGGACGAGGGGGGCTGGGGGCTAGGGGTTGGGGTTAGCTCAGGCGGAGAAGCGTTGCCGCATCGATCTCGTGCCCACCCTCGAACGACGCCGGCTCATAGGCAATCCCGTGTTGTCGAAGCCGAGTCTCGTTTGCCTCGACCACTTTCGGCGTGAAAAACTCGTCTCGAGTCCCATGGACGAGAGTGAGCGCGGGAACGCGCAGCAGCTTGAGATCGAGATCGGGCGGCACTTCGCCACCCCACACAATCAACCGATCGAGCCGCGATGAGCCGAGTGCCGCCCAACGGCACGCCGTCGCCGTGCCCTGCGAGAACCCCAGCGCGGTGACTCTGGCGGTGCGGGGATTGACGGTGCGGTAGACCGCATCGAGGTAGCGGACGTAGTCGTCGATTTCGTGCAGCCGGTCTTCCCGCGTCATCCAACTCGCGCCGACCCGTCGCTCCGCGGGATTCTCGGTCAGGTAGAAGCGCGATAGTCCCTCCGGGGCCACGATGCAGCGCTCGTTGGCTTCGAGTGGGCGAAAGCGCTCGAGGAATCGCGACGCCAGCTGGCCGTATCCATGACAGACGAACCAGAATTCGGTCGCCTGTTCGGGCGAGCCGAGCGTGAAATAACGCGCCGACCGGGACGTCGAGAGCACGTGCTCCTGCATCACGTCACCAGGATCGAAACGATTTCGTGCGGCTCGGCGACGAAGCGCACGACGTTGCCGCGCTGCTCCAGCACGAGCGCGACGGCTTCGCGCTCGTCGGCGCGCACGCGGTGCGCCGTCTTCACGCCGTTGGCGAAGCGCCAGGCGCCCGCCACCTTGCGAGCGGTCGGGTTGTAACAGCGGAGCACCATGGGAGACCCGATCTGCGCCGGCTTGAGGGCGGAGAACACGAGGCCGCTGCCCTCCAGCGCGATGTTCACCGGTGCAGGCGCGAGCGTGGCCGCGTCCCGCAGCCACAGGCCGTGCAGCGGGAGGAAGGCATCCTCCCAGTGCTGCGGAACGACATCGCCCCGCTCGAGATCGGCAGCGGTGACCGGCACGAGCGCAAGATCGATGCGCGTCGTGCCGATGCATTGCGCGGCGGGGATCGCCATCGGCCAGCCGGCGTGGCCGGGCCGGGTCGGGAGATCGCCTCGTGACAAGTCGCCGATGGCTCGCAGCAACGTGACGAGCAGCTCTCCCTTTGTGGTCCACTCGTACTCGAAGAATCCGGGAGCCAGGACGGCCAGACCGCGGCCGCCGCGGGTCGCGGCCACGAAGCGATGTGCCGGCGCGGTACGCACCGGCGTCTCGCGCGGATACGCCGCCGGATCGGCGGTGACCGACATGCGCTCCACGGCAGCAAACGCCGCTCCCGCGAGCGCCGGCGCGCCGGCCAGACCTGTCGGGAGGCGCGCGCGCAAGCGGTGATACGCGTTCCGGTTGTCGATATCGAGCGTTACGCGCACGAGCGAGCTGTCGGCGTACAGCTGCACCACCATCCTGGCGGCAATGCCGCGCGTCACCTCCCACCTCGCTTCGAGGGCGGCAACGAGCGGGCCCCCCGCGAGGCGGCGCACGGCGATGGGACCGTGGGGAGGGCTTACCTTCACGCGATCGCGGACCGGCGGACAATAGGTGTACGCGTCGCCGGCATCTCCCCCGTCTTCGAGGCACAGCAACTCAACGTACCGCTCATTTTTCCGCCGGTCCGTGATCGTGAGCGAGCCGTTCGGCTCGACGGCCACTTGCAGAAAGCGATTCTCGAGGGCGCGGCCACGCACGCGAACGTCATCGGCGCGAGACAGCGGCGCGGCCCCCCCCGCCTTCAACGCGTCGACTCCCAGTCCGGGAAGCGAAGGTGCGCGAAACGCGATGCGCACCTGGTCCACCTCGTCCTGATCGGGATAGTGACGCGTCGCGTCGTTGCGCTCATGCGTCACCCGCTGCGCCAGCACTTGCACGGGAAGGGCTCGTCCGTCACTGCCATAAAGCGCGAAAGGCCGGTAACCCGGCCCCTGTCGCGTCATGCGTCCGTCCGCAGGCGGGGGGGGCCCGACCAGCACATCGCGGCGGAACATCGTGACATCGGCGACCGTCACGCCGCCACGGGGACGCGCGGCGGGATTCCACAGGACGAGCGCCGGCGCGCTGCCTTCCGCGCGTTCGCGCGACAGGTCGGGATCGTAACCCGCCAATTCATGCAGCCCACTCCGCGTCAACTCAGCCGCATACGCGGCAACTTCCGCGAGGCGTTGTTCCGCCGCGGCCGCGACGCTGTCGGCGGTGCAACCGGCGATCGTGTCGTGGAATTGCGTTCGGACGAGGGCGCGCCAGGCGGCATCGAGCACCGGCCGGCGGTCGCGGTTTCCCGCGGCGGCGAGCCGTGTGAGGGCGACGAGCGGCTCCGCGATCCGCTCCAACCACAGCTCGATCTGACCGTGCCGGCGCTTGAGTGGCGCGCGGGTACCGTGCACGCCTTGCAGCGTCCAGGTGTAGCCGTACGACCAGCGCAGCTCGCCGGCCACCGGCCGCGCGGGAGAGCCCTCGGCCGCCTGAAAGAATTCGTCGAGCCGCGAGACCCGGAACGCGCTCGCGGGCTCGAGATCGGCCAGCAGGTCCCGCAAACGGCCCAGCGTGGGATGCGGCGCGTGATGATCGGCCCCGACGAACAGCGGGATGTGTTTTCCGGCAGCGCGCTGCACGAGCGTGGCGCGGACCTGAGTCCACAGATCGGGGAGGCGCGCGCCCGCCCCCGCCAGCGCCGCGCCGATCTCGTACCCCTCGGGCGGCAGGTGCCAGAGCAGAATCTCGCGGCCATCGGTGCCCCGCCAGCGAAAGAAGTCGCCTTCCTGTCCCGCCCCCCCCCTTGGCGCGCCCCCCAGCCCGCGCCACAGGACGCCGAACTTGATCCCAAACTCCCTCGCGAGGGTGGGCAGCGCGCCGGAGTGACCGAAGGCATCCGGCGAGTACAAAACGTCCAGGCGTCCACCCCAACGCTCCGCATCGGCCGCGCCGAGCAGGAGGTTGCGGATCAGTGACTCTCCTGATGGAATCAGCTCATCCGCGAGGACGTACCAGGGACCGACTTGGAGACGTCCCGTTTTCACGAGCGCCTTGACGTCGTTTTCGCGCTCGGGCCGCGCCCGCAGGTAGTCTTCGACCAACACCGTTTGACCGTCGAGCAGGAAGGTGCGGAACGTCACGTCGGCCTGCAGCCGCTCGACCAGCTCGTCACACATCGCGATCAGGCGCGCATGAAACGCCGCGCGCGGCAAGAACCACTCGCGGTCCCAGTGCGTGTGCGCGATGATGTGAAAAATGAACGCCGTCACGGATGCAGCTGTGCGAGCTCGGCGACGCTCGAGAGATGGACGTGCGCCACGCGGCGCCCGCGCGCCAGTAGCGCGCGGACGTCGCCGCGCGCCTGCGCGCGATGCAGCTCACCGAAGGTCCAGCTCATCTCGGGGATTTCGAGATCGCCGTCTGCGTCGGTGGTGATGACCAGAAAGAGCCCCGTGTTCGGGCCGCCCTTGTGCAGCTGGCCGGTCGAGTGGAGGTAACGCGGGCCGATCCCAAGGGTGGTCACACATCCGGTGGCTCGCCCCCACGCGGCGCGCAGCTTCTGGAGCTCCGCGTGGACCTGGGGCGTGGGCGGGACATATGCAAGGATGGCGACGTAATCGCCCGGACGAGACCGTCTCCGGAGCTGGCCCGGCAGCAGGGTTGGTAGGGGCGCAGCATGTTGCGCCCCTCCGTCTCGACCCCGGTCCTCCAATTCGGCACGCGCGAGCCGTTTCGCCTCCTCAACGTCGGGCTGATCGAACGCGTTGACGCCGAGTGTCTCGCACAACGCGGCGGTCGCGTATTCCCAGCGCAAGAACTCGACGCCGAGATCGAGCGGATCGGCCGAGAACTCGGCGGCACCAGATGTCTGTATGTCCGGCAACGTCGCGCCAGTGGAGTCCTGGACAAGAGGGACGACGCCACGCCCGTTCTTGCCCGAGCTCTCGGCAATGAGCTGCTCGATCCAATTCGCGAGCCCGGCGACGGAACGCGGGGGTTCCAACCGCAGCTTGTCTCGGCCCGCCTTCGCCTGCTCGGCGATCTTGGCGCCGATGGCTTTGGCTGCGGAGACGTCCACGTGCCGCGTGCGGGTCAGCAACTCGCGGCCGTCCGCGCCGGCCAGCGCGGCGGGCAGCATGCCGACGGCGGTGAGCGCGGAATACCGCCCGCCGACATCGGGCGGATGCGGGATCACCGCACGGAAGCCCCGCCGGCGCGCGAGCGCGTCGAGCGGCGTGCCGGTTTCGGTGATCGCCACGAACTGCTCGGGCCGGGCGCGCGCGGCGAAGTAATGACAGAACGCGAGCGTCTCGACGGTATTGCCGGACTTGCTCGTAACGACGAACAGGGTCTTGGCGAGGTCGGGTCCCTGCCCCGCGGCACGCACCGCCGCCGGGTTGGTGCTGTCCAGCACGTGGAGGCTGCGCGCGCCGAACGTTTCGGCGAGCACATCGGCAACGAGGCTCGAGCCTCCCATGCCGCACACGAGCGTGCGGCTCAGGCCATCGGCTTTGGCCGCGGCGGCGAGCGTGACGTGCTCATCCCACTGCGCGAGCGAGTCCTCCGCGGCGCGCATCCAACCGAGCGGATTCATTGGCGGGCAAACATAATGCGGATAAGTTACGCGCGGAGTCTCCCTGAGATGATCCGGCTGAGTGGTCCCGCCCGTTTGATCGTGAGCCTCGCGGTGGTGTCCCTCGTGGCATTGGCTCTGTTTTATGTCTTCCGAGGCGTCCATTGGCGCACGCGCCTCATGGTCGGCGTCGCCATGGCGATCGTCGCCGGGTGGGCGCTGTATTCGCGCCGCGCAGAGCGCCGCTATGCCCGTCTGCTGGAACACGAAGTCGCCAATCACACGCGCACACTGATGAGCGCCCTCGGCGCCACGGCGTCCGCCGAGCGCAGTCTGCGCCTGCTCATGGAAGCCGTCCCGGACGCCATCAGCGTGGTTGACCGTGCAGGCCACGTGCTCGACGAGAACAGCGCCGGCCGTACGTTCGTCAACGCCTTTCGGGATTTCGCCGACGGCACCGAGGGCGGGAAGCGGTCGGCATTCAGATGGCTCGACGCCACGGGACTGCGCGTGGCGCGCGATAACCTCGCGGCCGCCTTCGATGGCGAGCTGCGCCGCTTCGAAGTGCCGTTTCAGCGGCCGGACGGTACCGATGGCACCAGCCAGGTTCTGTTCGCCCCCGTGCGCGAAGGCGGCCGGATCCCCAAGGTCCTGGCGCTGATCCGCGACATCACGGAGCAGCGCCGGGCACAGACGCAGCTGCAGCAGGCGGAGAAGCTTGCCGCGATGGGCCAGCTGGTGAGCGGTGTCGCGCACGAGATCAACAATCCCGCGGCGATCATTTCCGGATTCGCGCAAACCCTGCTCCTCGATCAACTGGCCCCGGATCAGCGCGAGACGGTTCAGATGATGTACGACGAGGCGACGCGCATTGGACGCATTACCTCCAACCTGCTCGCCTTCGCCCGCGCCGGTAGCAAAGAGCGGACGCTGGTGGACCTGAACGAGACGGTCCGCCGCACGTACGCCCTCCGCTCCTACCACCTCACGACGCTGAACATTACGGTGAATCTCGAGCTCGACGAGGAAAACCCCACAGCATGGGCGAACGGCTCGGAGATGCAGCAGATGCTGCTCAATCTGCTGATCAATGCCGAGCAGGCGCTGACCTCCGTCGCCGGGGGGGCCCGCCGCAACATCACGATTCGCACCGCGACGGCCGGTGAGGAGCGCGTCCACCTGGAGATCAGCGACACCGGCCCCGGAATCCCAGTCGATATTCAGGAAAAAATCTTCGATCCCTTCTTCACGACCAAGCCGGAGGGATCGGGGACGGGCCTTGGGCTCTCGATCTGTTACGGGATCGCGCACGATCACGGCGGCCGGATCTTCGTGCAGTCCGTTCCGGGAAACGGAGCGACATTTACCGTGGAGCTGATGCGCGACGCCCGCACGCGGCAACGCGCCACTCCCGCTCCGGTGGCGATACCGGAAGAGGTGCAGCCGACGCCGGACGGCGCGCTGTCGGTATTGCTGATCGACGATGAAGAAGGGCTGCGGCGCGCCGTCCTGAGTTTCCTCAGACGGCGCGGGTTCCATGCGATCGCCGTAGGCGACGGCGGCGACGCGCTCCGCGTGCTGCGGCGTCAGCGCTTCGACGTGATTGTGTCGGACATCCGCATGCCCGGAATGAGCGGCGGCGAGTTCCTGGATCGGCTGCGGCGCGAGCATCCCGCGATGGTGCAACGACTGATCTTCACCACGGGAGATACGTTCGCCAGCGACACGTCCAAGATTCTGAACGATTCAGGCGTCCCGTCGCTGGTGAAGCCGTACGACTTCGCCAAGCTGGAAACCCTGCTGCACGAGGTCGCTAAAACCTCGGCATGAGCCGGACCTCCAGATCGGAGCGTCCGATGCCGGTCGGCGTCGGCGCGAGGCTGAACCGCAACGGCTCCGCATCGGCCGCCAGCGCATCGAGTACCTGCTCGGTCACCGTCAGCTCGTAGTCACCCGGTTTCACGCCCATGAGATAGAAGCCGCCGTCGTTGAACGTGACGACCGTGCGGCGCGCACCGCTGCGGCGGTCCGTCAGGATCAGCGTGACAGCCCCGACGCCGACACTGTTGCGTACCACCCGACCCTCGATGATCCCCGCTTCGACGACGGGAATGTCGAGGCTGCGGTAGCGGTTCGGACCCGGGACGATGCTGGTCCGCGCGAACAGCGGCACGAACAGCGGCGAGTCGAGCGACAGCGAGTCCAGACTGACGAGGACGGGCTCGAACGGCACCAGATCCCACAGATGGTACGCTCCGGTGGAATCGCTGCGTGTCGACAGCGATCCGACGAGAACGCGGGCATTGTCGACCGCCGGTTCGCCGACGTCGCGGATGCCGTTGGCGTTTTCGTCCATGAAGACCCGGCCCGACAACCCCGAGCGCTCCAATGACGGACCCGGGGCGACACCCAAGCGATCGCTGCGACGGTCCCACAGCACCGAGCCCTGCAGGAACTGCGTCCCGCTCACGGGCTGGCCCGGCGGCGCGAGCACGGACGTCACGGCTCGCATCGCCGAGAAGTACGACGTCACCGTCAGGATATAGGTCGGTGCGCGATCGCCTCGCAGCCATGTCGCACCGACCTCCAGGCGCACGCCCTTCGCCACGGGGCGAGCCGCGAATGCCGACCAGGAGACCAGGCCCGCCTCGCGCTCGATTTCGGTGTTGGTGCGCAGCAGCATCTGACTCAGGAACCGTCCCCACCGCAGCCGCGGCAACAGGAACGTGGAGACGCCGACGAATTCGCGGTTGGGCTCGGTGCGCACATACGGCAGCAAGCGGATTTCGTCCGTTTGCAGCGACGCTCCCAGACGGGTCCGCGTCACGCGGCCCCGGTCCGTGCTGACCCGCTCGATGCGCCCGTCCAAAAAAAAGAACCCGTGGCTGCTGCTGGGGCGCAGGAATCCGGTGAGTGACCAGTGCGCGCGCCGGCCCGGCACCACGAGCACGGAAGCCGAATCGCTCGCAAAGTGGACGTACTCGCCTTCAATGCGGAGATCCACCGACGGCTCGTAACGCAGCGCGCCGCGCGCGAGCCCTGACCCCACGACTTCGCTCTGGACCGCCCACGCGTTGCTCGGGTTGCCTACGACCGACGCGTAGGGATGCGTCCGGTTCGGCAGTGAATCGCGCCAGTACTGATCCAGCCCGCCCTGCACCGTCCAGCGGCGTGTCACGCCATACCGCAGATCCAGATTTGCCGTCGCGTCGCAGATGACGGTGGGCTGGGGGCAGCGGCCGCCGGCCAGGCCGTATTCGAACTGGCGCGCCGGCAGCAACTCGCTGAGCACACGGTAGGTGCGGTTGAATTCGCGGATCTCACCGAACGGGCCATAGGCGACGAAGTCCACCGGGTTCTCGCCGTAGCGAACCGGCAGATCGATTGCAAAACCGCCGCCGGCGTCCGCCGAATCGAACGCGACGAGATCGCCACCGCGATACGCTTCCACCGACCAGCCGGGGTCGAGCCGGCCGGCGTACCGGAGCGAGCCCAGCAATGACGGGCGCACGTACGGCGCGTTCGTGAGCGCGATGCCACGGGCGGCGCGGCTGCGCGGACCCGTGGTCGCCACATCACCCAAGCGCAGCTGTTTGACCCGGCGGTTCTCCCGCCAGACACCGGTCCACGAAGCATCGACGCGCACACGGCCCTGCTCCGCCAGCCCGACGCTTTGCGCCAGCATCTCCAGGGAGCCGCCGCCCACATCGGCGCCGAGACCAAACCCGTAGGTCGAACCCGCGACGGGATCGGCGGACGGCGAGAACAGCGAGTAGTCAATGACGACGCCATCCCACGCCGGCCGCTGCAAGCCGAGCGTGACGTCGGCGCGCAAGCCGTTGGGATGCCGGAGATAGGCGTCGCGCGCGACCTCGCGCGACAGCCGGCGTGCAATCGGCAGATTGCACGGATCCACGACCGTGGCCGTCAGGTCGGACCAGTCCACGGCGAACATCACGCCGAGCAAGTCTCCCAGGCGCTCGCTGCCGACATACAGCTCCGGCGCTTCGAAGCGCAGGAACTCCCGCTCGATGCGCACGGAGTGGTCGGCGTAGTGCATCGAGTCGCTGCGCGGATCGATCACGATCAGCCGGTTCCCCGGATCGACCGTCGCTTCCAACCGGCCATCCGGCGTCAGCCGATGGCGGATCTCGGCGAGCTGAAAGAACTGCGACAGCGGCAGCAGCACTTCCGAGCGGACGCGATATGCCTGAACGGTGGTTCCCGTGATGCGGCCGATGCGCAGATCGATGACGACAGGCTCTGGGGGAGGCGCGGTGTCCTGCGGAACCTGGACGTGAAGGGCGGCCAGCAAGGCGAGCGGCGCCCGGACCAGTACCATGGGGTTACTGGTAGATCAGCGAAACGACGACGTTCCCCTGGTAAATCCCGGGCTTCGCCGTGAGCGCGGGGGTCACCGTGCCGCCCAGCCAGATGTACATGGTCGGATTCGGGGGGGGACCGAGCCGGCCGACCGCTCCGGCCGCGGGATTGAAGATGTTGCCGCCGACCGGATTGTTGGTGGCGCGACGCCAGATGGCTGCTGTCGCGCCGAATGTGATCGGCATGGTCGAGCCGGGCAGCGCCTGAATGTTCGTGAGCTGGGTGGGCAGCGTGAAGCTGATGACGACGAAGGCATTCGCACTGCCGCTCACCTGCCATTCACCGGCGACCAGGGCATTCGGCAGCACCGTCGTCGGGACGCCCTTGATGACGGTGCCGAAATTCAGATCCTGCAACGTCGCGATCGTCATGCCGACCGTGACGACGACGGCGTCGGCCGAAACGGACGCCGCCCCCTGCGCCTGCAGGCGGCCCGGCAACAGCAGGCAAGCCGCGAGCAGCAGCGCGCGTTTCACGGAATCACCAGCTGCACGGAATCGCGCACGGCGGGCGCCTTCAGCACGACCACGGGATCGAGATCCTCGCGCTCGGCGGCCACTTCGTAACGCAGCCAGTACCGGCCGCGCGGCAGGCCCGGAGGCGCGATCGGTGTCCCGATGCGCGGCTCCATGATGGTGTACACGCCGATCGGCGAGTTGAAGGACGAGCGAATCGCGCCAGTCGCATCCACGAGCGTCGCCCGCACCATGCCGATGAAGGCCGCGTTGCCACGCCGTTCCAACCGGCTGCGTGTGATGAGCGAATCGTGCAGGATCTGCGCGCGCACATTCGAGAGCGCCACACCCGTCGTCACCGGCCCTTTGCGATAGTTCACACCAATGATGGTCCGAACCTCGAGGGTGAGGCCCACCTGAATCGCCGTCGTGTCCGACACTCCAGTGATCGGCACGCGGCCCGCCTGCGCCGCGATCACGAGCCGGAGCCAGTACTCGCCGTCGGCAAGACCGGCGGGCGGGCGAGCCAACAGCCGCACCGTCCGGCGCTCACGCGGCCCCACCGTCAGGCGGCGGGGGAAGGCCTGGATCCAGCCGAGCGCGGAGACGGACGAATCTCGAGCCAGGGTGTCGAGCTTGATCCCACCCGTCGAGTCGGTAGTCGGATAGCCGAAGATCGTCGAGATCGCGACCTCGACAGGTTCGGTACCCGGATTGTAGAGCAGCACTGAGCCGCTGCGCGTGCGGTGATCGATGAAGACCGCATGCGGCGCCACCATCACGCCTTGCGCGGCGAGCGAGATGGCGCCGAGCGCGAGCATGCCGGCGATGCCTACCGCGCGCATCACGGCAGCACCGTCACGTTGAGCGTGAGCGTGGCGGTGTACGCCCCCGCGCGCTGGTTCGTGGTGGGGTTCGCGGTGGCACCCACGAAGACCGAGGCGCGGCCGTTATTGGGCAGCGTCGCGGTGAACGGTTGCTTCGGATCGAATCCCACTTGGCTCCCAATCGCCTGTGTCGGCGAAAAACCCGCGTCACTGGCTCCAAAGCTGATCGGCATGAGTGCGCCGGCCGGGCCCGTCATCGCCATCGGCAGAACGAACGTCAGCAACACCGGACCCTTCGGTCCCCTGATGTCGATCTGCCCGCTGTTCGCGGGATCGGTCCGTGACACCACCCGTGGCACCCCCGGCAGAACGGCGCCGAAGGTCACGCCGCGCACACCGGTAACCGTGAGCGGCTTGCCCTGCCCTTGCAGCGGCAGCGCGAGCAACACTGCGCCAATCACGATCCACGATTCCCGCTTCATAGCTCGCGTGCGTCTCCTTGCGACAGCGCCGGCAGAGGAATCTGAGTCCCCTGCCGGCGCGCCATCAGCTCGACGCCAAACTCCCGTCGCTTAGTAGACCACCGTCATGGAGATCGAACCAGTATAGATACCAGCCGCCTGGTTCGTCGCCGGCTGCACCTGGGCGCCCACCCACACGAACAGCAAGCCACCAGCGCTCAGGGTCGGGGTCGCGCCAGACGCCGGCGCGAAAGCCACGCCGCCGACCTGCGCGACGGTCTGGGCATGCACGCCCGCGTAGCTCACGATCGGCATGGTGTTACCGCCGGACGCGAGCGTCGCGGGAAGTGAGAACGAGAGAGTTACGGGGGTGCTCGCCTGGCCCGTGACGTCAAACCGGCCGGCGTTGGTCAGGTCCGTGGCTGCGACCGTCTTGTTGACGCCCGGGAACGCGTTCCCGAAATCCAACGGCTGGGCGCCAAGCACGTTGATCGGCGTCTGGACGCTTGCCGTAGCCGTGATGCTGGCGTTGTTCGTCTGGGCCTGGACCGCCGTGCCCGTCAGGGCGAGAACGGCAACCAGGGACAGCTTCGTGATGCTGCGCATATCGTGCTCCTCTGGTGTCGAGCTGTTTGACAGTTGGAGGGCCGTTCGGCGCCTCCTCGTTCTGGAACCAAGTACTGGCAAGGCGTATGCCAACCGACATCTTCTTGTTCACTGTCAAATTTGTTGACAACATGGCCGGAATCAACGGAAGCGAAGATAGGACTTTGACTTAGCTGGCGCAATAGTCGCGAGGTGTCAAAATTGTTGACGAAATTCGAAACGGGAAATCCGTGTCGGAAACAGCGTAAATGATTTCATGCTAACGTCTTAGTTCGTTACAATCGATGGGCACGGCGTCTGCCTTGCAGAGCGACCGAGAGCAACTCGGTCCTCACACAGGAGCAGGCGATGCGGTTCGGTCTCGTCGTGGTTCTGGCGGTTGGAGCACTGACGATCGTAGGCGGGACTGCAGAAGCCCAAGCTCGTGGCACGCTGCAAGCCACCGCCACGGTCGTAGATACGCGCCAGGGCTTCGAGGCGCTCTCCGTTGTCCGGCAGCAACTTACGGATTCCAGAGTCCAAAGCGCATCTACTGTCGCGACAGTTGCGCAGATCTCGACTGCCCGGCCCGAAACGAAGCCTTCAGCCGTGGTCGTGACGATCGACTATTCGAGGAACTAGCTAAAGACCCAGCCGCTGGCGCAGCGCGGGCGGCATGAGTGGAATGGCGTATTTTACCGGGACCGACAGCGCGAATCCCGGTCCCTGGCGCAGCCCAGCGCGATGTACCGAGATCACTTCTCCATCAGCATTGAAGACCGGGCTCCCTGACGATCCCCCTGTGGTCATGCCGTCGAACTGAATGAGATCCGCGGTCACGCGCGACAGAATACCGGCCGTCATCGAGGTCCGCACGACTGACGCGCGATCGCGCGCGAAGCCGGACCCCGCGGGATATCCGATCAATGCGGCCGGCTCACCTTGCCGGGCCTTTGTCCCCGCCCAGTCGACGGCCGTGAGATGGGATCCCTGGTAGCCACGGACCTTGATGAGCGCGACATCGCGTTCGCGGGACGCGGCCACGACGTCGGCATAACGACCGGCGGATTGATCGGCCATCGTCACCCAGACGGTGTCCGGCGCGGCGTGCGCCGAGTCCGCGACGACGTGCCAGTTCGTGAGCATGTAGCCGTCGGGCGTGATGACGAAGCCGGTTCCGTCGTAGTGATCGCCACCCAGCGCAACAGTGATCAGCCCGACGGCGGCCTGATTCTGCTGAGCCATCCCCGCGAAGTCGGTCGCGCGAATCGCCCGCATTTTGGCGTCGAGGCTCGCGGCTTGTGTCTCTGCGGTGGTCACCGCGCGGCGCAGGCTGTCGATCAGCCCCTGGGAGGGCGCGCGGCGCTCGGCAGCCGCGAGCTGCTCGCGCATGCGCTGGAGCTCGCGCTGCGCGTCCTCGCGCCTGGCTTCCCCGGCGGCGAGTTGCTGCCCCAGGGCTTGCTGCGCCCGGTCGAGCGACGCCTGCAGCTGCGACGTGCGGGACTCCGCGGCCACGAGCTGCAGCCGCAGTGTCTCGACTTCCGCCGCCGGCGCCGCCGCGGCACGCGCGGCCGCCAGCTCGCGGCGCAGCCGCTCGCTCTCCGCCCGCGACGAATCCTCGGCGGTTCGCAGTGCTTGCTTGGTGTGCTCTAACTGTTGCGAGAGGAGCCAGTACACCCCGTACACGCCCCCGCCGAGCAGCAGCACGAGAATCAGCATCAGCTTGGAGAGCCAGCGGAGTCTGCGCTCTCCCGCAATTGCTCGCATGAACGCCGTCGAGCCGCGGCCGCCCTTCCGGCGCTCTTCTTTCGCCAGCGCGAGCGCATCACTGATCATTCCCCGCACCGTTTTCTGACCGACTCCGGCGGCGCCAGGCGGTTTCGCGGCGATCAGTTGCGGCGCCGTGCCCATGCCCTCGACGAGAAAGACGGGGCCGCCCTGCCCTAGCATGATCTTGTCGCCGAGCCGCACCGGCGTGGGCTGGATGATGCGCTCGCCGTTGAGATACGTCCCGTTCCTGCTCTGCGCGTCGCGCAGCACGAGCCCGCCGCTCGGCCCGACGGTGAGCTCGGCGTGAACGCGGGAGACGATCGTCCCGCTCGTTTCGGCAGGCTGGACTTCACATTCCCGGCCGCGGCCGAGGCGGATGCGCGTACCCGTGGCTTCGTATCGCTTGCCGCTTGCCAAGGCGAGCAAGGTCACGCCGTACGGACGGAGGTAGGACACCAGTCGAAACTACGGCTGCACTGGACGCGCCGCGAGGTAGCGGCGCATCGTGTACGGATGGATAACCTCGCGCATACGCTGGTCGGCGCGGCACTCGGCCGAGCCGTCGCCGACCGTCACGTGCCGCTCGCGGGAGTGATCGGGGCCGTCGCGGCCAATGCTCCCGACTGGACCGAGTTGTTGATCGGCCTTCCGGGCCCGCCCGAGAAGTACCTCGTGCTGCATCGCGGCATCACCCATTCGCTCGTTGGAGCACTCGTGCAGATCGTGCTCCTGACGCTGCTCGTCGGCGGGAGCTGGCGCGTGGCGAGTCGTCCTCCCTGGCGACGGCTGCTTGCCTGTATCGGCGCCACCGTGTCCAGCCATCTCTTCATGGATTGGCAAGGCTCCTACGGTTGGCGCCCGTTCCTCCCCTGGAATGCGACCTGGTTTTACCTGGATTGGGTCGCGATTGCCGATGTGTTTTTCTGGATCGTGCCATTGGTCGCGCTGGCCTGGGGCGCCAATCGGCACTGGATACCGTTGACATCGACGTTGGTCGTCGGTGCCCTGATGACACTGATTGTGATCACCGCGCGTGATGCGGCCGCACCCTGGGTGCTGGCGACATACGTCGTGATCGCGATGGTCGCCGTCGTTGGCTGGGTTCGGTATTGGGTCGGGCCCGGTGCGCGACAACGCGCCGCGACCGTCGCGTTGTTACTACTCGCGATCTACTCAGGGGCGCAGGGTATCGCTGTCCAGTGGCGCAAAGCGGAAATCCGCCGCGCAGCCGAGCGTCGGTTCGGCAGCGGCGCAACGTGGGCTGCCCTCACGGAGGTTGGCCGGCCGTTCACGTGGGAAGCGATGGATGCGAGCGGCGATAGCGTCGCGGGCGTGGACTGGGCGCAGCCGCGGCACTTGCGCGTCCCGGCGGTGGTTCGTGCCCTGCGTGACACGCCCGACGGCCGCGCGATGGCGCAATTCGCGCGCTTTTTGACGGCGGAGGTCGATACGGCCGAAAAGACGATTTACCTGCGCGACGCGCGCTATGCGCGCGTGAACCGGGAAGGCTGGGGAGTCGTCCGAGTCAGGATGGAGTGATGTCGAGCGTCATCCCGGAACCGCGACGATCCCGCCACTGGCGGCGCGGCCGGGGCGAGCGGCGCTCGACGCGGCTGCGCCGTTCGGTGCGACCCCGCCGTTCCACCTGGACCGCGATGCTCCGCAGGCGCCGATCGTTGATTCGCCGATCCAGCCCGGAACGCCGTTCCGGCCGCACTCGGCGCTCGACGTGATGACGGATTATCGAGCGGTCGTCCACGGGAACAATCTGCGACGCGCCGATCATTCGTGCCAGACGATTGCACTGGCTAGATTATCCGCGCGTGCGTACTCCTGATCGCGGCTCCCCTGTGCCTCATGTGACGGCCGTCACCACGGATCCGCCCGCGCGGACGCCTCCGGCTGGTCTGCTCGACGACGCGCTGCGCGCGCTCGAGCCGGCGTTTCGTCTCGACAACCTCGTGGCACTGTCACCCGAGCGTGCGCTGTATCACGCGTGGGATCGCGTGTTGAAGCGGCATGTGGCGATCCGCTTGCACCTCACCGTCAACACGCCTGGTCGCGCGTGGTTTCTCCGCGAGACCGAAACACTGGCCGCCCTCGACCACCCGGCGATCCGCCACGCATATGCCGCGGGCGAAATCGAAGGGTTTGCCTACCGCACCGCCAACTGGATCGAGGGCGAAAGTCTGGCCGACGCGCTGCGCCGCGGACCGCGCCCGATTCCCCAATGCATGTCGCTGATCCGCGACCTGCTGTCCGCCCTCGAGCACGCCCACGCCCGCGGCATCATCATGCGGCGCGTCGTCCCATCCACGCTGATGATCAACACGAGCGGTGCGGGGGTCATCACCGATCTGCGCTACTCCAACTGGTGCCTTCCCTATCTCGAGCCGATGCCGGCGGACGATGCCAGCGGCGCATTCATGGCCCCCGAGGTGCGCGCCGGCGAAACCGGCGAGCCCGCCAGCGACGTGTATACCGTCACCGCGAACATCTACGCGGCGCTCACGGGCAACGCGCCCGACGTCGATCCGTCGCGCATCGCCCCGCCCCGCCAGCTGCGCCAGGCGATACCCGCCGCGGTCGAGCGCGTGATCGTGCGCGCGCTGTCGCGCGTGCCCAAGGACCGCTACTACACGGCGACCGAGATGCTGGAGGATTTCGTGAGCGACGCCGGGACGTTTCAGGTGCCCGCCGCGGCGCCGGCGATCAGCGAATCGGGGTTCGAGCGGCGCCTGCGCCGCGCGCTGGGCGACGATTACGAGCTGCTGGAGGAGATCGGCACGGGAGGATTCGGGCGGGTGTACCGCGCTCGTGATCTGGCGCTCGAGCGCGACGCGGCGATCAAGGTCCTGCACCCATCGCTCACGGCCGATCCCGGCGTCACGGAGCGGTTTCGGCGCGAGGCACAGCTCGCCGCCCGGCTGCGCCATCCCAACATCGTCAGCATCTACGATATTATGGGGCGGGCGGGCCTGACCTGGTACTCGATGGAATACGTCCCGGGCTCAAACCTTGCCCAGGTCATTCAACGCCACGGCAACTTCTCGCTGGAGCAGACCGAGCGGCTGCTCATCGAAGGCCTTTCCGCACTGGAACACGCGCACAGCGTCGGGCTCATCCACCGCGATCTCAAGCCCGAGAACATGTTGATCGAGCCGGACGGCCGGCTCCGCATCACCGACTTCGGACTGGCACTGGCGTTGCGCGGCGGCGCCCGCTTCGGTGGGGCGACCTCGCGCAGCGGCACGCCGCAGTTCGCCGCCCCCGAGCAGCTGCTGGGCGAGCGCGTGGACCAACGAGCCGACCTCTACTCGTTGAGCGCCGTCGCGTACTTCGCGTTACTGGGCAGGCCGCCGTTCGCCGGCAAGACACCGGAGCAGATCCTCGCGCGGCAGACGGTGGATGACGTTCCGTCGTTGTCCGCGGAGCGCCGCGACGTGCCGCGCGAGCTCGAGGAGGTGCTGCGGCGCGCGCTGCGCAGCGACCCCAACGAGCGGTTTCACTCCGCCGACGCGTTTCGCGCCGCCGTGCGTGGCGCGCTCGGCGGCTTCTGGCGGCGACTAGCGGCGTTGTTTAGACCGGAGCTCGACTAGCGCCAGCGGAAAATTTTCAGCGCGATCACGAAGCTGCCGGCGCCCCACGCCGCGACGATCCCGAGCGGTGCGCCGAGCGTCCCGAGGCCCGCGCCGTCGATCATGACCGCCCGCAACGAATCGTTCAGCGCGGTAAGCGGCAACGCCTTGACGAAGGGAATCATGGCGTCAGGGAATCGGGCGTAGGAGAAAAAGGTTCCCGACAGGATCCACATCGGCAACATCACGAGGTTCATCAGGCCGGAGACCCCCTCGATCGTCTTGGCGCGACTGGCCACCAGCAGGCCAAGCCCGGCAAACGCGAAGGCACCGAGGACCGTGATTCCCGCGAGTGTCGCGAACGAGCCGCGCACGGCGACCCCGAACAGCAGCCACCCGAACCCCACCAGCGCAATGACCTCGAGCAGCAAGAATACGAGCCGCGAGAAGATGAAGCTGAGCAGATAGTGGCTGCGCCGCATCGGCGTGGCCATGTACCGCTTGAGCAGCTTTCGCTGCCGCGCCTGCACCACCGAGAACCCCACGCCCCAGATCCCGCTTCCCAGCAGGTTCATGCCGAGCAGTCCGGGAATCAGGAAATCGATGTAGCGCGAACCTGGCGCCACCGCGCGGTCATCCCGCACGGCGATCAGGTCTTTCCGGCCGCGCCCCCGTTGCAGCACATCGTCCACCTCGAGCCGCGCGAGTCCGCTCTCGGTGCGCGTCGAGTCGTAGCGATAGACGAGCGGGTCGCCCGGGACGACGAGCAGCGCGATGCGGCCGGTGCGCAGCCGGAGGCGCGCCGTGCCAGTGTCCAACACGGTCGCGACAAGTCGGGGCGACGAATCGAGCGCGGCGGCCAGCGCGCTGTCGCCGGCGCCCGGCGCTACGCCGACCTGCAGCTCGCCAGGTCCCGTGTTGCGAAAGGCGAGGCCGAGGGCGAACGCCAGCACGATCGGGAAGCCGAAGACCCAGAATACCGCCTCGGGCTCGCGGTAGAACTCGCGCATGCGCGCGAGCGCCAACTGAAACATCGGATGCTCACGTATCACGGAGCTGCCGTCCCGTGAGCGCGACGAACACGTCGTCGAGCGTCGCGTGATGCGTGGTGAGCGATGACAGCTCGAGCTGCCGCTGCTGCAGCAGGGCGAGCAGCGCCGGCAACGTGCGATGCAGCTCGGTCACGGTCAGTGAAAGACCGCCGCCCCCGGGCCGGACCGCGGTGACGCCGCCGAGGCCGCGCAGGGTGTCCGTCAGCTCGTCGGCGACCGCGTCGCCGAGCGCGAACTCGATGACGTGCTCGGCGCCCAGCGACGCGATCAGCTCGCGCGGCGTGCCGAGGGCGATCACCTTGCCGTGATCCATGATCGCGACCCGATCGCAGAGCCGTTCGGCCTCTTCCATATAATGCGTCGTGAGCAGGACGGTGCCGCCCGCCGCGCGGAAGCGCCGGATGATCTCCCACAGCTGGCGCCGCGATTGCGGATCGAGGCCGGTGGTGGGCTCGTCGAGGAACAGCAGCTCGGGCCGGCTCACGAGCGCGCAGGCGACCGCGAGCCGCTGCTTCTGTCCCCCCGAGAGCGTCACGACGCGCGCCCCCCGTTTCTCTTCCAGCTCCACCAGGGCGAGCACTTCGGCCACCGTGTGCGAGTTCTGGTAGAACGAGCGAAACAGCGCGAGCGTCTCGGTGACTGTGAGCTTGTCCGCGAGCTGCGTTTCCTGCAGCTGAATGCCGAGGCGCTCGCGCAGCGCCCGTCCCTCGGCTCCTTCGCGCCACGGCGTGCCGAGGATTTCGACGTCCCCGCTGTCGGGCGGCGTCAGCCCCTCCAGGATCTCGATCGTGGTCGTCTTCCCGGCCCCGTTGGGGCCGAGCAGCCCGAAGCATTCGCCGGCGGCGACGGTCAGGTCGAGGCCCGCCACCGCGACGACGTCACCGAAGCGCTTGGTGAGCGCGCGACAGCTGATGGCTACGATTGCTTTTGCTCTTTTGCTTTGTCTTTGTCTTTTTCGGGAGGCGACTCGTGGGCCATCTTGAGCGCCTGATCGAGCTGCATCGTCATGCTGTTCACACCATCGGCCAACGCTCGGACCTTCATGTTGATCCCCGTTCCCGCCCGGCTCGCGACGATAGCGAGGGAGCCCGCCACGTCGGGCAACGTGCCCAGATTCGCGGTGAGCGCGCGCTGCCGCATGTGCGACAGCTCGCGCGCGATGTTCGCGCAGATGCCGTTGATGATCTTGGGTTTGGCAGCCCGATTGGATTCGAGCTCGGCAATCATCTTCTTTACGTGATCCACCGTCCGTACATAGTGCTGCAGCTCCTCGATGCGGCGAATCTGATTCGCGGACTGTTTTTGCACCGCCATGTCAATTCCTCGGCGCCAGCGCTTCGGTGTGCGCGTGGCCATCCACGAGCGACAGCGGCGAGATTCCCATCAGCACACTGAGCGTCGGCGCGATGTCCACCGTGTTCATCCGGCCTGCGTACGATCCGCGGCGCACACCGCGGCCCCAGAGGATGATCGGCACGTGCGCATCGTCCTCGGACGGAAGGCCGTGCATCGCGATCGGCACGTTGGGAATGTCCCAGACCGAGCCGGGTTGCGGCGTCACGGTGAGCACGACGCCGGCGTCCGGCGACAGTTGGTGCAGCCAACGCCGCGCGACCGGATCCGATGCCGTGTCCGCGCGCGCGAGATCGGCCGGCTTGATCACGCGGGCCACGCCCTGCACCCGGAGGATGCGGGCGGTGAGGGCGTCGAGAACGCTGTCCGTCTTGACGCCCGTCGCGGCGAACCGGCCGTTGTCGCGCAGGAACAGCATGCCGCTGTCGAACTCCAGCCAGTCCCGCGGCGGCGAACCGGCACCGGCAAGACGGTCGAGGTCCCGATTGACCGCGGCCACGAGCGTGTCGAGCAGCACGCGGTAGGCGGCGCCGCCCGTTCTCGCGCGCGTGCGCTCAGGCATTGGGGTCACGCCGTGATCGGCGGTGAGCACCACCACGACATTGTCGCGCCCCACCCGATCGGTGAGCCGCTTCAGGAACCAGCCCAGATAGCGGTCGAGTCGCAACACCTGGTCATGGATTTCGCGCGAGTCAGGGCCGTACGTATGACCGACGGCGTCCGTGGTCGAGAGACTGACCGCCAGGATATCGGTGCCTCGGCGTCCCAGACGCAGGGCCTCGAACCCCTCCAACGCGAAGAGCAGCGTGAGCGAGTCCATCGCCGGGACGCCGGCGACCGCGCTCGCCGCGCGGATGCTGTCGGCCGGAAGGCGGTGGGGGAAGAGGAAGTCACGCCCGCTGTTTTCCCAGGACGCGCTGTCACTTTCCTTATACGCGCTGTCCGGGAGCAGCAGCGTCCAGGTCGTGTTCGCGGCCTTGAACGGCAGCCGCCGGGCGTTGAACGCTTGCACCCATGCCGGCAGCGAATCGGCGTAGTAGCGGCTGGTCGTGAAGATGCCGGACTGATACCAATAGACTTGCTCTTTCGCGTGGCCGATCGGGAGGATGGCGCCGCGATCTTTGCGGCTCACCGACAGCGCTCGCGCCGTGGGATCCGCGGCTTTCAGCCAATCAAACAGCGTCGTCCCGCGAAAGCGCCGCGGCGAGGCGCCCGGACCGTTCGTCGCAATCAGCAGGGGCGCCGTCGAGTCCTGCACGCCCTGCGAGTTCCGCATGATGCCGTTGTGCGCGGGCCATAGTCCCGACAACACAGTCGAATGCCCCGGCGCGGTCTCCGTCACCGCGTGGTCCTGATACCCTTCGGTGAAGACCGCGCCCTCGTTGAACAGCTGAAAGAGCCCGCCCGTCAGCTGGCCTTTCCAGCGCGTGAAATAGTCGGGCCGGAGCTGGTCCACCGTGATCACGACGACGAGCTTCGGCCGGGCTGGAGCAGGCGGCGTGATCAGCCCGCTCACGAGCGCGAAATAGACGGCGAGAGTCATGGCCAGAAAGTAGTGGTGATCAGGCCGTTGCCGCCACCGGCTCATCGGGCCGCTCGCGGAACGTCATGCGGCTGGCCACGGCTACGACGACGGCCGCGATCAGGAAAGGCACGCCGTGTCCCAGTTTATCGAACACGAGTGTCGCGCCGACCGGGCCGACGATACTCACGATGCCACGCAACGTCTGTTGCGCGCCCATCACCAACCCCAATTCATGCCGGGGCACGCGCTGGCTGACGAGCGAGGTCGAAGCGGGAAACAGCAGCGCCGTGCCGACGGGGACCAGCGTGAGGAAAATGATGAAGACGACGATCGCCGGAAACGGCGACGGAAGGATTGCCGCCGGCAGCGGCATCAAGGCAAGCCCCAGGAAAAGCGAAATCGTGCCGACCTGCATGGTTCTGATTTCGCCGAAGCGCGCGTTGAACCACCCGACGAACCAGACACGCATGAGCACACCGACGACCCCGAAGATCGTGAAGAAATAGCCGATGGTCTCTTCGGTGACGAGGTAGACGTCTTTGAAATACAGGGCCATGACGCCGATGACGACGTTTAGCGCGAGCATTCCGATGACGTAGATCCAAATCACCCGGTGCGCCGGCTCGGACGGACGCTCGACGATCTCCCACAGCGCCTGCTTGATCGAGCGACCCGGCGGGAGCTGCTGGCCGCTCGGCGTGTGTGTATGGTGAACTCGAGACTCGGGCAGCCATTTCCAGGCGAACACGACGCACAGCAGCATCAGTCCCGCCGCCACCAACCCCGGTACCGCCGTCCCGAAGCTTCTCGCGACCGACCCGATCACCGGGCCGATGAGCACGCCGGCGCTCGTGGCCGCGGAGATCCATCCCAGCGCCTTCGCCCGTTCGCCCGGCGCCATCGTGTCGGCGACGTAGGCCTGCGCAACACCGGTGGTCCCGCCCCCCAGTCCCTGCACGAGACGGGACGCGAACAGCATCCAGAGGCTGGCGGCGAAGCCGAATACGACATACGCCAGCGCCGAGGCCGACAGGCCGATGATCATGGCCGGCCGCCGGCCGTAGCGGTCGGAGAACTTCCCCCATACGGGCGACGAAATGAGCTGGGCGACGGCGAACGCGGCGATGAGCGGACCGACCAGCCAGTCGGGAGCGTCCATTCGTTTGGCGTAGAACGGCATGAGGGGAGCGACGAGCATCAACCCCAGCATGTCCACGAAGCACACGGCCATCAGCACGGCGAGGCGCTTCATCGTCTCGTTCCCACGCCCAGGACCAGCGCGCTGACCAGCATCAGGACGACGCCGAAGGCGGCGGCCACGCCCGTCTCGGAGAGCCGCAGGCTCGAGAGGATCTCGATCGAGACGGGACGCGTCTCGTACGTGTAGAGCACGATGGACGCGACGATGTCGCCGAGCGCCGCGACGAACGCCAGGCTCGCGCCGGCCGCGAGACCGGGCCGGAGCTGCGGCAGCGTGACGCGCGTGAGAGTCCGCCAGCGGCCCGCGCCGAGGCTCGCCGCCGCCTCTTCGAGCGACGGATCGAGCTGGCGATACGACGCGAGGATGCCGCGTCCCGTGAGGGGCAGCGCGCGCACCAGATACGCGAGCGGCAGGATGACGGCGGTTCCCACGAGCACGAACCGCAGCTGCAGCGGCGCGCTCACGCTGAATGTGATCGCGAGCGCGATCGCAAAGACGGTGCCCGGCAGCGCCCACGGCAGCGCCAGCAAGCCTTCGATCGCGCGCCGCACCGCCACTCGGCGCCGCACCACCAGCCACCCAGCGGCGAGCGCCAACACCACGGCGATCGCCGTACTGGCGACCGCCATCCACAGCGAGTTCAGCATCGGCCGTAACCGCTCGGCCTCAGAGAAAAGCCGCCGATAGTTCTCAAGGTTGATCACCGGCGGCACAATTTCCGTCGTCCAGGCGCCATAGGGGACGAGCGATACGAGCACCAGCGTCAGATGCGGAAGCAGAAGAACGACCGCGAGCCCCCATCCAGCCACGGTCGCCAACCGCCGAACGCCGGGGCGCCGGATCGGCCGCGGCCGCGGGGCAATCCCCTTCCCCAGCGCCACGAGGAGATCGTCGCCTTCGGTACGCCGCAGAATCAGCAACCCCACGACCGCGACGAGTGCCAGCGCCACCGTTTCCACCATCGCCAGCGGCAGGTCGCCGTTCAGCTTCGTCGCGACGATCTGGGTCGTCATCACGCGAAACCCGCCGCCGAAGATGTACGGCGCGCTGAACGAGCCGAGCGCGGTCATGAACGTCAGGATGGCGGCGCCGATGAGCGATGGGCGCAGCAGTGGCACGATCACACGCCAGAATGCCGCTCGGGCGTCGGCACCCAGCGCCTGCGCGGCCTCGAGCATCGAGACGTCGAGCTTGGCGAGTCCCGCGCGTGTGAAGAGATAGAAGTAGACGTACATCGAGTAGGCGTGGACGAGCAGAATCGCGCCGGCACCCTGCAGCCGCCACGGCGCTTGTTCGAGGTGCAATGCCGCCTGGATCGCGCGCGCGATGAACCCCGATTCGCCGTACAAAAACAGAAACGCGATCACGCCCACCAGCGGCGGCAGCACGACGGGGAGCGCGATCAGCGCCCCGAGCGTCTTGCGGCCGGGGAAATCGAACCACTCGAACAAGAACGCGAGCGGAATGCCGATCGCGCCCGCCAAGACGACGCTCGCGAGTGAGATCCAGATACTCGCCCATAACGCGGCCCATTCGCTCGGGCGCGTGAAGAAGGAGCGCAGCGCGGTGGCGTTGGCCGCGTCCCCCGCCACGATCAGGATCGGGTAGATCACGAGCCAGGCCAGGACCAGTGTGAGGCCCAGAGCGAGGAGCTCGGTCGTGCGCTGCCGCCGCGTCACGGCCGCGCTCCGTTCTCCGACAGCGCGATGACGCGTGTCGCCTCGACGTAGACCCGCTCGCCGACGCGCGCGGCATCGGGCTCCGCGAGCACTTCGAAGCGCTCGCCGTCGTCGCTTTCGACGGTGAAGAACGCCGCGGCCCCGGTGTAGCGCCGCTCGCGCACGACGCCGGGCAGGCCGGCCCCCGCGAATCGCAGCCGCTCGGGCCGTACCACCAGAACGCCGCTCGTCGCGCCGAGCGCCCGCGCCGACCGCCCGCGAAACACGTTGGCACGCCCCACGAACGTCGCGACGAAGAGATTCGCCGGCGTCTCGTACAGCTCATCGGGAGGGCCCGTCTGCTCGAGATGTCCCGCGTTGATCACCGCGATGCGATCGCCGAGATCGAACGCCTCTTCCTGTTCGTGCGTGACGAAGACCGTCGTCGTGCCGACGCGCTTGATCACCTGGCGGAGCTCGCGGCGCGTGCGCTCCCGCAGCGCCGGATCGAGATTTGAGAGCGGCTCGTCGAGAAGCAAGACGCGCGGCTCGGGTGCGAGCGCGCGCGCCAGCGCCACACGTTGCTGTTGGCCGCCGGACAGCTCGTGCACCTTGCGCCGCTCATAGCCCGCCAGATCGACCAGCGCCAACGCCCTGGAAACCTTCTCTGCCGCTGCTCCCTGCTCCGTGCTCCCTGCTCCCTGCAAACCGAACCCCACGTTGTCCCCCACATCGAGATGCGGAAACAGGGCGTAGTGCTGGAACACCATCCC
>JBOHSJ010000292.1:0-16056 GCA_050733035.1 Gemmatimonadales bacterium
ACGATGATACCGATGATGATCCGTGAAAGTCGGTAAGACCGTCTACGCCAAGAACCGCAAGGAGTGGCGCGCCTGGCTCGCCAAGTACCACAAGACGGCGCCTGAGATCTGGCTGATCTACTATAAGAAGGAAAGCGGCAAGCGCTCTGCTACGGCTGGATCGACAGCACCCTGAAGCCGATCGACAAACTCGACGCCAGCGTGCTCGCGAATTGGATCGCCGTCGGGAAGCGCCGGCCAGAAGTGTTCAAGCAGCGGCTGGCCTATTTCATGAAGCTGACGAAGCAGAACAGGCGCTTCGGGATGGTGCAATAGCCACGCCCATTTCCTCCAGGAACGTGCTGCCGCCCGCGTCCCGGCCCGATCTGCGTTCACATCGTGTCAGAATCAGCCGCTCGCGCGCGCGCGTCATCCCGACGTAGAGCAGCCGCCGCGCCTCTTCGATCTCGTCCTGGATGTTGTTCGTCACCGCCTGGAAACCGGGGATCTCGTAGTCCTCGACGCCGACGATGTAGACGCGCGAGAACTCGAGTCCCTTCGTCGAGTGCAGCGTGAGCAGATTGACCCGGTCGGGAGCGACGTCGGCGCCGTCGGACGTCGACAGCGCGACGCGCTCGAGCAGCTGGTCGATGCTCGCGTCCAACGATCCCGCGTCGGTCATCAGCGCGCTCAACCGAGCCACCGCGGCCGGATACCGCTGCGCCGGATCGGTTTCCGCGCGCAGCTTCATCATGAGCGACCGCCCGCCCAGCCTGCGAATCACTTCCTCGACGTCGGGCGCCGCCGAGCCCGTCCGTTCGCGCTCCATGGCGTAGAACTCGAGTGCATCGGAGTAGCGACCGAGCGCGCGAAGCCGGCCGATGTTGAACAAGAGCTCCTGCTCACTGCTCCGTGCTCCGTGCTCTATCGCCAGCGCGAGTCCGACATAGTCGAGCGCATTGTTGAGGAGCGCCTTGCGGGAGCGAATGACTCGCTGTTTTTCCAGCTCGCGATACACCAGCGCCAGCGTGCACGCGTCATCGAGTGCGTGATGGGCTCGGCCGATGTCGATCCCGCAGCGCAGCGCCACGTCCTCGAGCTTGCCACTGTCCTGCGACAGTGATCGCACCAGCGGCAAGGTGTCGTAGAACACGAAGTCATCCACACCGGCGTGTCCCGCGGCAAGGCGCCGCAGCACCGGGATGTCGAACTTCTGGCCGTTGTGAGCGACGAGGATGTCGGAGCCGACGAAGGCAACGAACTGCGGGAAGACTTCGGAAAAAGGCGCGGCGGTTGCGACGTCGGCGTCGGTATAGCCATGCATCTTTGTTGCACCAGCCGAGATCGGTTGGTACGGATTCACCATGCTGTGGAACCGCTCGACGATCTCATCATCGACGACGCGCGCCGCGCCGATCTCGATGACACCGCAGGTCGCGACGTCCATGTCCGTCGTCTCGAAGTCGAACGTGACGTAGCGGTCCAGGCGCGCGTCGAGCTCGCGGGCGTGCCGGAGCTGGAGGGCTTTGAAGAGGGTGAGGGGGTCCGTCTTGATCCCGCCAGAAGTGGCCGAGCGAACGTTTCGCACGCCGGCGGCGATGACCATCCCTCGAAGAGCGATCTCCAGGCCACCCACCGGCGCGAAGGTAACTGGTTCCGTCAGCCGCTCCGCGAGCCGCACCGCTTCCCGCATCGTCACCGGGTCCGTCAGCTCGTCGTGCCGCTCCTCGAGCGTGTTGCGATACGGGCCGATGCTCTGCGACAGCAGCTCGTCCACGACCGCCTGGAGCGTGCCGTGCGAGCGGGGCAGGGCGCGCAGGTTCTCCACCTGATAGACGAGCCGCCACAGCTTCTTGGTATCGGGATCCTGGCTCGGCCGCCGCCGCGCGAGCGTACGCACCGACGTCAGGAAGTCGGTCGAGTCCTTGTCCAGCGCGGCCTCGACTTCCTGCAGAAAGTGCTCCGACAGCACGCAGCGCGCGAACGCCTCGAGTGCGACGGGATCGTTGGGATGGCGCACGACACGCAGCGCCGTGATCACGTACTTGATGACGTCGTCTTCCATCAGCGAGCGACCGCGCGCGAGCCGGCAGGGAATGCCGGCACGCAACAGCCGTCCCTCGAGGAACTCACCGACGCGGTGCTTGCGATACAGGATGGCCACGTCGCGCGCGCCGCCTACGTCATCCACGATCCAGGCCGCTTCCTCATCCTCGTCGCGGAACGCAAACGCTTGAACCTCGTGCGGTGATTCGCGGTCCGCGGACAGCTGCTTCTGGAACAGCTGCGGATTCTGCGCCAGCACGCGCCGTGCCATCTCGAAGATCTGGCGCGAGCAGCGGCAGTTCTTTTCGAGGATGATCGGCTCGACCTCGTAGTCGCGCTTGAAGCGCACCAGCACGTACGGATCCGCGCCGGTCCAGGTGAAGATGGACTGCTCGTCGTCCCCGACCGCGAAGAAATTCCCGTGCGGCTCGGCGAGACGCTTCAAGAACTCGTACTGAACCGCATTCACATCCTGGAACTCGTCCACCAACAGGTAGTCCCAGCGATCGGCGATGCGACCCGCGAGCGGCTGAGCCTTGGTGATCAGCTCGTCGAAGTCCACCATGTTGCGGTGGGCCAGCCAGCTGCAGTACTCGTGGTACACCCGCTGGTCATTGGGGGTGAGCCGGTAACCCTGGAAGCGATGGCGGCTGAACAGCGTCAGCAGCTGGCCGCGGCGTTCTGCCGGCACCCGCAGCCGGCTGAGAATCACCCGCTGGTAATCCTCGTCGGCGACGCCAAATCCTTTGCGCAGGCCGCCCGCCTCGTGAAACTCGCGCAGCAACGCGAGGCAAAACGCGTGAATCGTGCCGCGCCAGACATCGCGCTTGAGGCGGGTCGCAATCTCTTCGGCGGCGCGGTTGGTGAACGTGACTGCGCAGACTCGCTGCGGGTCGAAACCCTGCTCGGCGATCAAATGCTCGATGCGCGCGACGAGGCAGAATGTCTTGCCCGCGCCTGGCCCCGCGACGACGAGGACCGGGCCGAGTGGCGCTTCGATGGCCAAGCGCTGCTGGGGCAGCGGGGTGAGGGGGGTGAAAGACACGAGGCTATCATATTACAATTCTGATCGGCGGGAGAGGCGTTGCCCAATCGGCCCTCCGCTGGAATTCGATTCCTTCCACCAATGGGAGCTTTCCAATGACACAGTCTGCCGCAGTTCTCGTCATCGACATGGCGAACGATTTCGTGTATCCCGGCGGCACCATCGCCGACGCCGGCGGGCCCGAGTATCAGCAGCGGGCGCAGGCGATCATTCCCCCGCTCGCGAAGCTCCTCGCCGCCGCGCGCGCGGCCGGCGTGCAGGTGATCTACGCGACCGACGCGCACACACCCAAGGACAAAGAGCTGCGCAAGTGGCCGCCGCATTCGATGGCCGGGTCACACGAGGCGGAGATCGTCGCCGAGCTCGCGCCGCAGCCGGGTGACGTCGTGTGGGGCAAACAGACCTACTCGCCGTTCCTGAATCCCGGGTTCGAGCAGATGTTGGCGAAACGCGGGATCACGAAACTCTACATCACCGGCCTGCACACCGACTGCTGCGCGCGCCATACGTCGGGCGACGCGTTCCAGAAGGGCTACGACCTCGTATGGGTTACCGACGCGCTCCAAGCGTTTACGGATGAAGCCCATAAAGCGGGGCTGGGCTATTTCGAGGCCTGGTACGCGACTGATCCGAAGCGCCAGCTGAAGACGGCGGATGAGCTGGTGGAGGAGTGGAGTAGAGAGCCGGCTGTCGTGTAATTTCTGAAGGTCGGAAGCCTCGGGAACCCCCCGGGGCTTTCTGTCCTTACGGGAAATAGATGTATATACATGTATCGTCCCCTTTTCGAGGAGGACCCTATGACCGCTGGAATTGCCGCTCCGCCCTCTACACCTCGCGCCGTACCGATCGCCCTCTTGGTCTGGCTCGTGGCCGCCCTCGCCATTGGCGCCTCCGGCTTCTTCGCGCGCCTGCCGTTTCCAGGCCCACAGCTGTTGATCTTGGCTCTGGTGGCCCTCTCGATCACTGCGACTAGCGCACGTGGACCCGGGCGAGCATGGGTTGATGCCTTGTCCTGGCGCGCCCTCGTTGGATTTCACGGCATTCGGCTCGTCGGGTTTGTGTTCGTGTGGCTCGGCGCTCGCGGCGCTCTCTCCCCTCTATTCGCGACGCGAGCGGGATGGGGTGACGCTATTGCCGCGGTGGTCGCGCTGGGGTTGCTGGCCTTTGCTGTCGCGCCCACCCAGGCGAAGTGGGTCTACAACGTGTGGAACCTGTTCGGCCTGCTCGATCTCGGCGTCGCAGTGAGCACCGCGGGCTGGGTGGTGCAACAGGGCCTCGTCCCGGGCATGGAACCGCTGCTCCGTCTGCCGCTCAGTCTGGTACCGCTCTTCTTCGTCCCCCTCTTGGCGGCCAGTCATATCGTGCTCTTCCGTCGAATCAATGCGCACTGACAGCTTGCCGGATCTGGAGTGCGCGTGCGCCAGCCTGCGTCGCGCCACGCGCGTCATGACCCGCTTGTACGATCGAGCATTGGGCGGCACGGGCCTTGGCGTAGCTCAGTTCACTTTACTGTACGTTTTGGAACAGCAGGGAGGCAACCCGATGATGCAGAGTGCGCTCGGCGAGATCCTGTCGCTCGACAGCACGACGCTCACACGGACCCTCGCGCCTCTCGCGCGTCGCGGCTGTGTGCGTAGCCGACCGGGCGCGGACCGCCGCGAGCGGCTCTGGGTAATCGCGCCGAGAGGCAAACGCGAGCTCGAACGTGCTCTGCCCAGGTGGGAGCGTGTGCAGGAGCGTATGCGCTCTCGCATCGGTGCTCGGCACTGGGATGTGTTGTTGGACGAAACGAAGCGGGTCGCGATCGCCGCGCGCATGCGCGCGCCCGATGGTCTACGACCGGAAAAAGAATAGCGCAACGACGATTAACAGCGGCAGCAAGATACCCAAGCTGTAAGCCATAAAGCCGAAGAACGACGGCATCTTCACGCCGTTTTCTTCGGCGATTGCTTTCACCATGAAGTTGGGCGCGTTCCCAATGTAGGTATTGGCGCCCATGAACACCGCCCCCGTCGAAATCGCGGCGAGCAACTTCGCGGCGTCGGCATCGAGCGCCAGCGCGCCGATGTAGGGCCCATGCGCCGGCACGCCTTGCAGTCCCGCCGCGCTCGCCGCGAAGGCGAGATAGGTCGGCGCGTTGTCGAGTATGCTCGAGAGCGCGCCGGTCGCCCAGAAGAAGTGCCACGGCTCTGTAACACCGAACCGGACTCCCGCCACCGTTCTTACGCCCGAACTCCATGCATTCAAGATCTCGAGCACGGGAACCATCGTCACGAAGATCGCCGCGAATAACACCGCGACTTCGATGATCGGCCCGAACGTGAAAGCATTCCGCTCGCGATTCTCGCGCGGCGTGCCGTTATAGGCGATCAGGGCGAGCACGACGATGGCCAGCTCTTGCACCCCCACCGACCAGGGCCGGCCTGCCGCCGCCGACACACCTGCGCTGAGGATCGTGCCGAGCACGCCCAGCAGCGCCGCAATGGAGACGGCGCCGCGAACGCGCAGCGGTTCATGGATGAGCACCTGCTCGTGCTGCGATCCAGGCAGCTCTCTTTCATCCTTATTCAGCGCCCATTGATCCCAGAGATTGAAGATCAACAGCAGGGCACTATTCACGGCGAGCCACTGCGGCCAGAGGCGTAGCGTCCAATCGAACGGCACCCCTTTCAGAAAACCCAGCAGGAGAGGAGGGTCGCCGATGGGGGTGAGCAGGCCGCCGCAGTTCGCCACAATGAAGATGAAGAAGACGACGATGTGGGCGACGCGTTTGCGGCTCTTGTTGGCCCGGAGCAGCGGGCGGATCAGCAGCACCGATGCCCCGGTCGTGCCCACGAGATTCGCGAGCACGGCGCCGATCCCCAACATCCCGGTATTGACGAGCGGTGTGCCCGAGAGCGAGCCCTGGATATGAATTCCGCCGCTGATGACGAACAGCGCCCCGATGACCACGATGAAGCCCAGATACTCGTGCGCCTTCTCGGCGAGCAGATGTCGCCCCCACGGTTCGCCGCCGAGATACAGCAGGATCGGAATCGACACGACGGCGGCGACGAGCGCTTTGTTGCGGTTGTGGTGCCACCAGCTGGGCTTGAGCAGCGGCGCCAACGCGATGGCGAGCAGCAGCACCACGAAGGGCAGCGCACTGACGAGAGGGAGCAGCATTACAGCCGAAAACCTAGGGCCGTGGCCGCCTCTTGTACAACCGCGTGCCCGATCGCCAGCGGCTCCGGCTCGCCGTACGTGATGGTGCCTTCGAATACCACGATCGTGTGCCAGTCGCCGGAGAGGGCGGACCACCAGCGCAGTCCCGCCAACCCTGCTTTGTGCACCGCCGCGGCCACCGCTTGCGTCTTGCTGATTTCCCGGCTCGCGAGCACGTCTGGAGCGATGCCGTACTTCACGAGCACCGCAGGGTCGCACAGATCCGCAAGCTTGATCTTCTCGAGCTGGCATTCCACGAGCGCGAGCTGGTGGCCCGACTCGAATATGTCTTTGCGATCGACCTTCTGGCCGCGAAATCGCTGCAGCTTCTCGGCGACCGCGTGAACCGCGGTCTCGGCGAGATACACGACCAGCTTGCCGCTTACGTCAAAGCGGCCCGAGCCTTGATTGGGATGGACGTAACTGGGGGAGAACGGCTCGCCGGCCTTCGCCGCGGGATTCCACGGAAAGACCCGCCACGGCATTAGGCGAAGGCGCCGGCCTTTTCAGCCTCGATCGCGGCGACGACCTCGGAAAGGCGGCCCTGCCGGATCACGTCGATCGGCCGGCGATCGCCGAGGTGCGCGTTCACTCCGCGCAACCACTTCGGTATTGAGGCGAGCTCCAGGAACCCTTCCAGGAGGGACACCACGGTGTCCAAACCCACGAGCTGTTCCCAGTTCGCGAGCGCGGGCGCCTCACCGCGCTTCCACCGGACCACGGCGCTGCGGTGTACGCCCAGACTGCGCGCCAGGTCGGCGTCGTCGGGGAAGGCGAGCTTCGCGACCTGGTAGCGCTGCTTCACCAGGGATTTGTTGCTGCGTGCGCGTCGTGCCATTACCGCAACAATAATGTTGTGCGGATCACCGGGCAAGGGCCGCGCGGATGAGCCGCGCCACTCGCTCGGCCGCCGGTGGGTCAAGATTCGCAAGCACGATCAGGTCGTAGCCGCCCGGGAGATCACCTTCCATCGCCGCGTTGAGACCCGGTGCCCCGCCCGCGATCCCAACCCCCGACGGTGGCCCCCCGGGGATCTTGTTTGCTCGCAGCGCGTTGAGCAGCCGCAGCAGATCGTGCGCGGTCGAGTAGCCGCCGCCGGCGGAGCTGCCGCGGCCTGGGAGGATCTCGGTGTTGCGAGCTCTCGGCCACGAATCTCCGGTATACCCGTAGGCCGTGTTAGGAGGCAGCGAATCCACCGGCCAACTCCCCGTTCGCGTCATACCTGCCGGCTCGTAGATGTGGCGGCGCACATAGTCGTAATAGTTCTCGCCCGACAGCCGCTCGACCAGCAAGCCGAGCACGATGAAGCCCGCGTTGGAATACTGCTGGCGCGATCCCGGCTCGAATTGCAAAGGTTGGTCCTTGAACAGCTCGAAGTAATCGGCAAGGCTGCGCACGTCATGACGGGTCTTTCCCGCGGGCGCCCCGAAGATGCTGCCCTGAATCCCCGACCGATGCTCCAGGATCTGCCGGATCGTCACGCGGCGAGCGACGTCCTGATTTGGGTAACCCGCCCAGGCGCGGGCGAGCGTCGAATCGACGTTGAGCTTGCCGGCCGCGGCGAGCTGCCGGATCGCGGTGGCGGTGAAGAACTTGTTGATGGAGCCGAGGTTGAACGCGGTCTCGGGATCGTTGCGCCGGCCGGCCTCGCGGTCGGCCATTCCATAAGCGCGCTCGAATTCGGGAACACCGTCCCGCGCCACGAGTACGACCCCCGAGAACTGATCCTGTTTTGCAAGGCTATCTACAGAGACTTGCCAAGGCTGGGCTTGAGCCGCGATGAGGACGACGAGTATGGGGTTCATGCCTACACAGACGCCCAACCAGTCAGAAAGGTCGCTTTCCATGAAGGCCATTCCCGATCAGACCGCCGACTTTCTCGCCCAACGCCTCGACGCGGCCCGCGACCTCTACCTGTTGGCGCTGGGCATCGGCGAGCGCGGACCGCATCAGTTCGGCAGCCTCATTCAGGAAGCGCGCCTGCATTTCATCAATGTCATCGAGGAGGCGCGCATGGCGGGCCTCGATACCATAGACATTCAGAACATGCTCGCCAGCCACAACGTGGATCTCGTTGACACGATTAGGCCGGAGTTGCGCGTGCGGCTGGAAGAGATGCTGCGCGAGAACGCCAACCCGCGCTAGATTCCCGGTTTGCCACACGAACCAGCAATAATTGTCGGCGCCGGGCCGATCGGCCTGGCGTGCGCCATTTCCGCCAAGCGCCGAGGGCTAGATCCCCTCGTCATCGACGCCGGCGCCCTCACCAACTCCATCGTGCGCTACCCGATCAACATGACGTTTTTCACGACGCCCGAGCGGCTCGAGATCGGTAATCATCCGCTCGTGTGCGCGGGCCCCAAGGCGACGCGTGAAGAAGCGCTGAAGTACTACCGCGGCGTCGTCCGCACCGAGGGAATTCGCATCCGGACGTTCACGAAACTGGTAGGAAAGGACGAGGTCGCGACCCGTTTCGGGCACGAGAAGATCTCCACCGACCAGCTGGTGCTGGCGACGGGGTACTTCGATCACCCCAACCGGCTCGGCGTTCCCGGCGAAGACCTGCCGCACGTCCACCACTACTTCGACGAGGCGCATCTCTCGTACGGCCTCGACGTGGTCGTCATCGGCGGCAGGAACTCGGCGGTCGAGGCGGCGCTGCAGCTGTTCCGCGCGGGCGCGCGCACCACGATCATTTATCGCGGGACAGCCTGGCCCAAGAGCGTGAAGTATTGGCTGCGTCCCGACCTCGAGAACCGCATCAAGGCGGGCGAAATCTCGGCCCGCCTCGGCACACACGTTGCCGAGATCACGGCGCGCGAGGTACGGGTGCACGGGCTCGGGGGGGTCGAAGGAATTCCCGCTGATCGGGTTTATCCGCTGATCGGATTCCATCCAGATCTGGGACTGTTCGATCGCATTGGGATCGCGTATGACCGCGAATCGGGCAGGCCCAAGATCGATCCCGATACGCTCGAGACCTCGGTTCCAGGCGTGTACGTCGCGGGAAGCGTGACGGCGGGCACCAAAATCTCGGAGATCTTCATCGAGAACGGACGCTTTGACGGCGAGAAGATCTTCGGCACGCCGGAGGAGCGGGCGCGGGCGCGAAACCTATACCAAGGGGTTAGAAGGGAAACGGGAGAATAGTCCCTTCCCATTCGTGACCGTCGTGGGCTAACTTGCGACCATGTCCGAACTCCGCGCTGCCTTAGCGGAAGCGCTCGGCCCGTTGTATCGGATCGAGCGTGAAGTGCGGCCGGTGGGGGAATACCGGCTCTTCGTCGCAACCCAATCCCAAAACGGCACAGAGCTCCTCATCAAAGTTCTGCCAGCCGCGTTGTCGCTGGGCATCAACGATCTGCAATTCGAGCGCGCCGTGCTGTTGATGGCCGAGAAGCTGGGCCATCCGAATCTGGTGCGCGTGCGGGGCGCGGGACGCGCCGGTTCGTTCGTGTACCACACGCGGCCGTTCGTTCCGGGCACGACGCTGCGGGCCTGGATCGGCAACAACGGTGCGGTGCCGCTCGCTCGCACCGTGGAGGTTCTGCGCGGCGTCCTCAACGGCTTGGCGCACGCGCACGCTGCGGAGATCGCGCATGGCGAGCTGAAGGCCGAGAACGTGCTGCTCGCCGACGAGGGCATCCTGGTGGTCGATACCGGGATCGCGACGGCGCTCGGCAAGCCGGCGTCGATGCGCAACGACATGGCGGCGCTGCAGTCGCTGGCGCGCGAGATGCTCAACGGGGCCAAGCCGACGATTGCCGACGAACCGCTCGAGCGCACACGCACGCTGCCGTTGTGGCTCACCGAATGGCTGCGCTCGCGCTGGTCGGACGCGGGCCGAGCGCTGGCGGGGATGCGGCCGCCGCCACCTTCTAGCTCCCAATCTTCTCAGCTCTTCGCCTGATCGCCAGCAGGTCAGCACCACGTCGAGAAGGCTTGCCGCTACCTCTGTTTCTGGGCATTCTCCACGCTCGCACCCACCGGAGAGAGCATCCGTGTTGCACGCCCTATTCCTGACAGCCGTCTTCGCGCAGGGGTCCTTCGGCGACGCGGTCGCCATCAGTGGTCGTGAGGTGTACGTCGGCCAGCCCGGCAACACGTATGGGCCGGGGATGGTGTATGTCTTCCGCGCCGACGCGCGGGGCGCTTGGCGCGCCGCGAGGAAACTGACGATGCCCGGCGCCACCAACGGCGACGGCTTCGGCAGCTCGTTGGCGATCGACGGCAATACCCTCTTCGTGGGTTCGACCAAGGCCGATTCCGGCCGCGGCGCCGTCTATCTCTTCACCCGCGACGGCTCGACGGCGGGTCGTATCACGGCGCCCGATCGAAAGACGGACGACGGGTTCGGGGCGGCGATTTTGGTCTCCGGCGACCGCGCGTTCATAGCGACGGGATCGCAGCGCAAGCGAGCCGCGGTCTTCGTGTTCCGAAAAAACGGCGACACCTGGGCCGCGGAGACGACGTTTGCGCCGCTCGACACGACTCCCAACACCGCATTCGGCTCGGCACTCGCGGCCTCCGGCAACCGGCTGATGATCGGCAGCTCGCGCGCCGATTCGGGAACGGGGGCGGTCTACGTCTACAGCCGCGACAACTCGGGTGCGTGGAAGATGGAAGTGCGGATTCCATCACCGGGTCCCATGACTGGGAGGAGTGCTCAGTTCGGGAGCTCGATTGTGTTGCGGGGGGACACCGCCGCGATCGGCGCGATCAATGACCGCGTCGCCGGCGCCGTGTGGATCTTCTCCCGCGACTCGGCGTCGGGACGCTGGAATCCCGTTACCCGCGCCCTGCCGTTCGACGGCTCCTTTGGAGCGCGGTTCGGCTCCGCGATCGCCGAGGTGGGCACCGAGCTGTGGGTAGGCGGCGTCGGGGCGAATGAGTTCCAGGGTCGGGTCTACCGCCTCACGCGTGACTCTACCGGATTCACGGGGTCCACAAAGATGGGGCTGCCCGGCTTGGAGGACGGCGACCGCTTCGGCCAGCGCATTGCCGCGTCCGGTTCGCTCGTCGCGATAACGATCGGCAACCAGGACTACGGTGAAGGCGGCGTCGCGCTCTTCACGCGCCGTCCGAGTGGCGCGTGGACGGTGACCGGGCGGCTCGTCGGAGACGTAACGACGCTGCCCGCGATTACCGGCGCGCAGCGGGAATGCGCGGGAGGAAAGGTCCAGATCTTCAACTGCAGTCAGGTGGACCTGATGTCGTTCACGCCGGTGTCGGCCATTGGCGGCAAGCGCGGCGTGCAGCTCAGCGACATCTGGGGCTACAACGATCCCGAGACCGGGCGTGAGATCGCGATCGTGGGACGCGTGGACGGCACGTCGTTCGTGGACATCACCGATCCGAGCCGCCCGATCTATCTGGGCGACTTGCCTAAGACCGCCGGGTCGCCGGGATCGTTCTGGCGCGAGATGAAGACGTACAAGCATTACGCGTTCATCGTGGCGGACGCCTCACCGAAGCACGGCATGCAGGTGTTCGACCTCGATCGCCTGCGCGGTGTGAAAACTCCGCAGACATTCACCATGGACGCGCATTACACGATGGTGAGCAGCGTGCACGACATCGCCGCCGACACCGTGAGCGGCTACGTCTATCTCACCGGCTCGAACGCGGGCGGCGAGATGTGCGGCGGCGGGCTGCACATGGTGGATGTGCGCGATCCGCTCCATCCCAAGTTCGCCGGCTGTTTCTCCGATCCGCAGACGGGACGCCAGGGCACGGGGTACACCCACGACGCGCAGTGCGTCGTGTATCACGGGCCCAGCGCGAAGTATCAGGGCCGCCAGATCTGCTTCGGGTGGAACGAAACGCACCTCTCGATTGCGGATGTGACGGACAAGGCGCATCCGGTCGCGATCTCGCGCGCGACGTATCCCAACGTCGGCTACGCGCACCAGGGATGGCTCACCGACGACCATCGCTACGCATACGAAAACGACGAGCTGGACGAGATCCAGGGACTGGTTGACGGCACGCGCACGCTGATCTGGGACGTGAGCGACCTCGAGAATCCGATACTGGCGGGCCAGTACATCTCCCAGAACAAGGCCACCGACCACAACCTCTGGATCGTCGGCAACACGATGTACCAGTCGAACTACGTGGCGGGGCTGCGCGTCCTCGACATCACCGATCGGCTCCATCCGAAAGAGATCGGCTATTTCGACACGCATCCGGTGGGTCCCGATGAGCCGGGCTTCGAAGGCACGTGGGGCAACTACCCCTTTTTCAAGAGCGGGGTCGTGGCGGTCGCGAGCATGACGGAGGGCCTGTTCATCCTGAAGAAGCGCCCGACGGCGCCGGTGCCATGAACTTTCTGCTTGCCCTGCTGGCGCCGGTATTTGTCTACGTAGCGAACCAGGCTTCTGGCAAAGTCACGGTAATCGACGCGGCGACGGATTCCGTCGTCGTCGTCGTCGATTTCACGACGCTGGGCTTCTCCGCGCATCCCAAGCCGCATCACATCGTCGTCGAGCCGGACGGATCGTACTGGTACGTCTCGCTCGTGGGCGACAACGCGGTGGTGAAGCTCGATCGCGCCAATCACGTCGTCGCCAAAGCCGAGACGGAGACGCCGGGGTTGCTGGCGATCGATCCCACGAGCGACCTGCTGTACGCGACGCGCTCGATGTCGGCGGTCAACGCGCCGGCGCGCATCGCTGTGATTGACAGAAAGTCGATGTTGGTGGAGGAAGTGGAGGTTCTGATCGCCCGGCCTCACGGCTTGGCCGTGGCGCCTGACGGCAAGCTCGCCTACGTCGCGAGCCTCGGCGCCAATCAGATCGCCGTGTACGACGCCAAGCGCGAGCACGTGGGCATCGTGGACGTGCCGGGCGGCGATACCAGCCAGGTCATCGTCCAGCTGGCCGTTTCGCCCGACGGCCGAACACTCGTCGCGACGGCCCAGCTCACGGGGAAGCTGCTCGTGTTCGAGTTGTCCGACGCCACCAAGCCCAAACTCGTGCAGCGTGTGCCGACAGGCGACTGGCCGTGGCTCGTCGCGTTCACACCGGATGGCGCGGAGGTGTGGGTCCCGAATCAGCGGTCGAACGACGTGACAGTCGTGGACGCCAAACGGTGGAGCGTGATCACAACGGTGCAGGGCGACTTCGCGCAGCCTGACGGGATCGCCATTTCCGGCGACGGGCGCCTGGTGTTCGTGGCCAATCACAACACAAACAACGTCATGAACATGGGCGGCATCAGCATGGCGATGCCGATGCCAGGAATGGCGGCGGCCCCGGGCCGCGTCATCGTGATCGACGCTCGGCGGCGGACAGTGGTAGGGCGTGTTGATACGGCGCCGGACGGATCAGGGTTGGGAGTCGCTGGAGGGAAGCCCTGAAGTTCGCGTGGGTTGTGGTGCTTGGCGCTGCCTGCTCCCTCCACCAGCCTCCACCAACCTCCACACCCTCCACCAACTTTCTCCGTGCAGTTTCTCCCTTCCCAGTCCAGGACTCCACCGGCCACACCTATAGCCTCCCGTTCCTCGGTGGTTTCGAGCATCCCCGCCCGCAGCTCGCCGATATCGATGGTGATAGCGTTCTCGACCTGTTCATTCAGGAGAACTCCGGTCAGCTCGAGCTGTTTCAGCGATCCGCTGACGGCTGGAGGCTGACGGCTGATCGCTTTCAAAGCATCGACATCGGGGAGTGGTATCGGTTCGTTGACGTCGATGGTGACGGGCTGCAGGACCTGTTCGCCGAGTCGCCGCTCAGCGACATCCGCTACTACCGCAATGTCGGCACGCGCACGGCTCCGCGCTTCGTGGTGGCGGCCGACACCGTGCGGGACGTACAGGGAGCGGCGATCTACGCCGACCGCCAGAACATCGCCCAATTCGCCGACATCGACTGTAACGGCAGGCTCGACATGCTGCTGGGCCGCGTGGACGGCACGATCACGCGCTATGAGGTGATCGGCCTCGACACGAATCGGGCACCACGATTTCGGCTCATCACCGAACGGTTTGAGGACATCCAGATCATCGGCCAGCGCCAGCCGTCGCTCCATGGCGCGAACACGATGGCGGTGTTCGATGTGGATGCCGACGGCGATCCCGACATTTTGTGGGGGGACTTCTTCGAGCCGGGCCTCTTGTGGCTCCGCAACCAGGGCACGTGCGCACACGTCGATTTCCACGGCGACCGTATTCCGTTCCCGCCGGGCGCGCCCCTCGAGACCAGCGGCTACAACGCGCCGGCGGCCGGCGATCTCAACGGGGACGGGCGGCTCGACCTGGTCGTTGGAGTGCTCGGCGGCGCATTCAATCCATTCAAGACGAGCACGGCGAATCTATATCAGCTGGACCAAACCGCCCCGAACGTCTGGAACGTGACGACCACGCGCGTGCTCGACGCGGTGGATCTCGGTGCCGAGACGATCCCCGCGTTCGCCGACGTCGACGGCGACGGCGATCTGGATCTGCTCGTCGGGACGAAGATCGAGCCGGCCAACCAGCGCAGCGGTGGACTGTACTGGTTCGAAAACACCGGCACCCGCACGGCACCTGCGCTGCGGCTGCGCGGGCATCTCACGGTGCTGCCGGCTTTTCATCTTGCGCCCGCACTCGGTGATCTCGACGGCGACGGCCTTCCCGATCTTGTGCTCGGCCAATTCCAGGACGCGGTGGCGTGGTACAGAAACAGCGGCGCGGCCGGCGCCGGCCGCTTCGTCCTCGTGGATTCGGCCGCGGTGAGATTGCCGCGCGGCAGCAATGGCGTGCCGGAGCTCCACGACCACGATCGCGATGGCGACCTGGATTTGTTTGTCGGCGACGCGGGCGGCCGCATCGCGTTCTTCAACAATGAAGGGTCGCAGCGGGCGCCGCGCTTCGTTTTGCAAAGCGACGACTATCTGGGCAAGCGGGTCGGGAGACGCGTGGTGCCGCGGTTCCTGAACGACGTCCTGGTCGTGGGGACGGAGCGCGCCGGTCTCGACTCGACACTCGGCGTGCGCCTGCCGGCGTACGCGGCGCCCGCCTTCGCCAATCTCCGCGGCGGCGGCACGACGCTGGTCGTGGGCGGCGCGGGCGGCGGCCTCATGTACTTCGAGAGTCTCCCTCACCCCAAGTAGTTAGCCCCTCTCATCCCAAAACCGTTTCATCGGACGATTACAGCGGCGCCGGGCTGTTCTTATTCTCCTTGCGTGCGGAGTTAGCCCATACACCCGGAGGCTTTCATGTTTGCCGCCCTTGCGGTGATTCTGCTTGTAGCCTGGTTGCTCGGCTTCATCGTCTTCCACGTGACTGGTGGGTTGATCCACCTGTTGCTTGTGGTCGCCCTCGTTGCCTTCATCTGGCAACTCGTAGCTGGACGACGCAGTACCAGCGTGTAGCGGAGCTTACCCTTTTTACCGGAGCTCATCATGGCCCGAAACAGCCGCACATCGAGAACTCGCAAGAACAAGAATGCCATCAAGCCCACGTCGAAGACTCGCCGGGGCAACAAAGCGCGCCGGTCGCGCACGAGCTCGATGTAATCAGCGGTCGTCGGGAGCTATCGAGCGGCGCTCAGGCCAGGCGCCGCTTGATTTGCTCCCCCAACTCGGTGGAGAGCAATCATGGCTCGAAAAATCAGTCGGAGCACCAAGCGGAAGGCCAAGCCGCAGCCGAAGCGCGTGAAGCGCTCGCTGCTGGCGAAACTGAAGTTCTGGTAAGTCCCAGCGGTGCTCGAGCTCGGCGGAGTTCTTCTGAATAGGTCAGGTCCGGGTCCCCGAAACCGCTTCGCAGCTCATACATAGCTTGCCGGGCCAGGTTGCAGTTGCAA
>JBOHSJ010000293.1:0-11230 GCA_050733035.1 Gemmatimonadales bacterium
ATCGAGACGATCACGTACGTCTTGAGCGGCAGCGTGCAGCACGGCGACAGCCTTGGCAACAAAGGCACGATGGGCGCTGGTGATGTGCAGTGGATGACGGCGGGCAGCGGGATTCTTCACCAGGAGATGCCCAAGGGCGACGCGCAGGGCCGCATGCATGGCTTTCAGCTGTGGGCCAATCTGCCGCGCACATTGAAAATGACCGGCCCGCGCTACCAGGACATCAAGGCGAAAGAGATTCCCGAAGTCGTGGACGGCGACGGCACGCGCGTGCGCGTCGTGGCGGGTGATTTCTGGGGCAAGACGGGTCCGGTCGAAGGCGTGGCCGCCGACCCGCGCTATCTCGACATCTGGCTTCCGCCCCGCGTGCGCAAGACGATTCCCGTGGAGGCGTCGCGGCACGCGTTTGCCTACGTGTTCGAGGGCGCGGGGACCTTCCGCGACGCGTCCGCGCCGCAAGGCGTGCGGACCGACCGCGTATCCGCCGGCGGCCGCGACGCCGGCAGTGAGAGCAAGGACGAAACCGGCAACCGCTCGCTCGTGCTGTTCGATTCCGGCGACGAGATCACGGTGCAGGCGGGGGAGCAGGGGATGCGGTTCTTGCTGGTGTCGGGTCAGCCGCTGCAGGAGCCGGTGGCGTGGCAGGGACCGATCGTGATGAATACGCGCGAAGAGCTCCTGCACGCGTACGAGGAGCTGCGGCAGGGCACCTTCATCAAGCGCTGACTCCAGCGAGCTAGTCCGACGGAGCCATGGGAGCGGGAACGCGAGGGGTAGCAACAGCTATGTCCGTCGAGATCTCGCCCAAGTCCAAGGATCGTTCGCTGAAGCAGGTGGTGAGCGATCTGCGCAGCGACGCGGGGTTGCTGGTTCGCCAGGAAATCGCGCTCGCCAAAGCTGAGCTGACAGAGAAGGTGAGGGGCGTCGCGAAGCGGGCGGCCATGGTCGGTGCCGCCGGCCTGCTGGCGTATGGCGGCCTGCTGGTGTTGTTGGCGGCGATCATCCTGGCGCTCATCGCGATTGGAGTGGCCGCCTGGCTCGCCGCGTTGACCGTGGGGCTGGTGGTGTTGCTGGGGGCATTCCTGATCGTGCAGCGCGCCCGCCGCCCGAAAGAGAATCCACCCCAATGACCGTCTCGGTACGCAACAAAGGTCCAGCCACGTACGGCTGGAGCGGCGACGGCAAGTCCGCGGCCGAGATTTCCGAGGATATCCGCCAGACCCGGTACCGGCTGGATGCCGACGTTCGAGATCTGCGTGCCAAGCTCGCGCCCAAGCGGCTGGTGCCGTTTGCGGCTGTGGCCGGAGGCCTTGCGGCCCTCACGTTGCTGATCCGAAGAATTCGAGGCCGGCGCCGCTAGCGAGCGTCGTTTTGGGGCGGTTACCTTACGCCGCCCTATGTGGACGTTTCTTCGCCGCATCAGCCTGACGCAGTGGATTCTGATCGGCATGGCGCTCGGCACCTTCATCGGCTGGTTGGTGCCGGACTTCGCCATGTCGCTGCGTCCCCTCTCCACCACGTTCCTGCGCATGATCAAGTCGATCATCGTGCCCATCATCTTCGGCACCTTGGTCGTCGGGATCGCGGGACACGGCGACGACATGAAACGTGTGGGCCGGCTCGCCTTCAAGTCGCTCGTCTATTTCGAAATCGTGACGACGTTGGCCTTGTTCATCGGCCTGATGGCCGTGAACCTCGTCAGGCCGGGGGTGGGTGTGGAGTTGCCGTCGCCGGCCGCCGGTTCGCCGGTTCCCGGCGGCGCGCAGCCGACGTTCGCGAGCGTGCTCGAGCATATCGTGCCGCAAAGCTTCTTCGAAGCAGCGGTGTCGAACCAGGTGCTCCAGATCGTCTTCTTCTCCGTGATCTTCGCCGTGGGCTTGTCGCAGGTACGCGGCCGCCCCAAGGAAGCGATGCTCGGATTTTGCGAGGGGCTGGCGGAAACGATGTTCAAGTTCACGGCCATCGTGATGAAGTTCGCGCCGATCGGGATCGGCGCGGCCATCGCGGTGACCGTAGGACACAGCGGGCTCGACGTGCTGAAAAACCTGGGCCTGCTGGTGCTGACGCTGTACGGCGCACTGATCGTCTTCGGGCTGGCCGTGCTGCTGCCGGTGGCCCGGATGGCGCGGGTGCCGCTGCGGACATTCCTGAGCGCCGTCAAAGAGCCGGCGCTCATTGCTTTTTCGACGACGTCGTCGGAAGCGGCGCTGCCCAAGGCGATGGAGCGGATGGAAGCGATCGGCGTACCGCGCCGCATCGTGGCGTTCGTGATGCCGACCGGCTACTCGTTCAACCTCGACGGCAGCACTCTCTATCTCGCCGTCGCGTCGATCTTCGCCGCGCAGGCCGCGGGCGTCCACCTGTCCCTCGGCCAGCAGCTGCTGATGATGCTTACGCTCATGGTCACGAGCAAAGGCGTGGCCGCGGTGCCGCGCGCGTCACTCGTGATCCTCGCCGGTACGCTGGCGTCGTTCAACTTGCCCCTCGAGGCGATCGCCGTGATCCTCGGCGTGGATGAGTTGATGGACATGGCGCGGACCACCGTGAATCTGGTCGGCAATTGCCTCGCCACCGTCGTCATGGGACGGTGGGAAGGCGAATTCGACGACAGGAAAGCGGAGGCGTACACCCAGCAGCAGCCGGCCGCAGCCGCGTAGCAACCAACCGGCCGGCGGCCCGTATATTCTCCGCGTGGCCACCAAGAATTCCGTAGAGATCCCCGCCGACCTCGACGCTGCCCTCGCGGACCGCTATACGCTGCGGCGCGTGCTCGGCCGCGGCGGCATGGCGACCGTTTACCTGGCCGATGACAAGAAGCACCGTCGCGCGGTCGCCATCAAAGTGCTGCTCCCCGGTCTCGCCGCCTTCCTCGGCGTCGAGCGGTTTCTCAAAGAGATTCAGATCGCGGCCCGGCTCACCCACCCGCACATCCTCGCGCTGCACGATTCGGGTGAGGCGGCCGGCTTCCTCTATTACGTCATGCCATACATCGAAGGCGGGTCGCTGCGCCAGCAGCTCGAGGGTGCGACGCGACGCACGCTGACACAGCAACACGCGTTGGCCATCGCCGAGCCCGTGGCCAATGCGCTCTCCTACGCGCATCGCATGGGCGTGCTCCACCGCGACATAAAACCGGAAAACATCCTCTTTCAGCAGGGACTTCCCATCGTCGGCGATTTCGGCATCGCCAAGGCGGTCAGCACCGCGGGCGGCGCGAACATCACACGCACCGGGTTCCCCGTGGGGACGCCGGGCTACATGAGCCCCGAGCAGGCGGCAGGCCTGACTGAGCTGGACGAGCGCACCGACGTATACAGCCTGGCGGTCGTCATCTATGAGATGCTCGTGGGTGACGTGCCCGGCCGCTGGCCGACCGAAGACGCGGTACGGGCGGGGCGGTTCCTGGAGGCGACGCCCGCGCATCGCACGCGCCTCAGCAGCGTGGGAGCGAGGATCGAGGCGGCACTGGTGCGCGGTCTTGCAATTCGTCATGACCAGCGCACCGTGGCCCCCGATGTGCTACTCGACGAGCTGACGCGCGGCCCCTCCGGGTCACGCCGGCGCTACGACAAGGAGGAAGTGCAGGAGATCGTCAAACGCGCCACCGAGCTGGAAGCGACCAACAAGACGGCCGCGGGCGCGATGACGATTAGCGGTGTCGAAGCGTTGGCGGACGAAGTCGGTGTCGCGCCGGAGCTGGTGCGCCGAGCGGCGGACTCGCTGCGCGAGCGGACGCCTTCCCCCGTCGGCGGCACGGCGACGCCTCCCAATAAGGTCAATCCCTGGATCTCCGGCCCGACGAGGCTCTTCGTCGAACGGATCGTGGACGGTGAGCTTCCAGAGGACGAGTACGAGACGGTGGTGGACGAGATCCGCCAGGTGCTGCAGGACGCCGGGCAGGTGAGCCAGTTCGGCCGCTCGTTCACGTGGGCGGCGGTGCGGGCCGGCGCCAACAGCGGCGTGCGGCGCAACCTCGAGATCACCGTCTCCATCCGCGGCGGCCGGACGCGGATCACAGTTCAGGAAAACCTCGCCAACGTGATCGGCGGCGTGTTCGGAGGCATCGGCGGGGGAATGGGCGGCGGCGGGATGGGCCCGATCCTGGGGATCCTCGGCGGCGCGCTGCACCTCGGCCCGATCACCGTCGTGTTCGTCCCGATCTGGCTTGGCATCACGTACGCGACGGCCCGCTACGTGTATCGTCGCATGACGGGAAAGCGCGCCGCGGAGCTCGAGCGCCTCGCCGATCGCCTGGCCTCGCTGGCAGGAGAGCTCGTCGACGTACGGCCAAGACTGAAGCTCTAGAAGAAAAAGCTCCACTGCAGGCGTGCGCCGCCCGGATCCACGAGGAAGCGGGGTGGGTGACGCTCGATGAGCTTCGCGGCCGTGAATCCGACGGTTGCTCCCGACAGCACGTCCGACAGCCAATGGCGACGGTCGTTCAGGCGCGACCACGCGGTCCCCGTGGCGAACGTGTAGAGGGCCGCGCTCGCCCAGCGGTTCTTGATCTCCGCCGACAGCGAGGTCGCAAGCGCGAACGCCATTGTCGCGTGTCCCGACGGAAACGAGTCGTGGTCTGAAAACGGCTTGAAGAGAAACGGATCGCTGGTCACGGCCGGCCGCAGTCGCCCCGTCACTTTCTTTACGGCGCCCGTCGTCAATCCGGCGACGACCACGGAAGCGAGCACCCGGCCGCCACGGCGTCGCAGCGCCGGACTGCGGCCGACGACGCCGGCCGCCAGCATCCCGCCGGGGATGCCGAACACGACTTCCGGCTGCCCGCCATTGCGAAATACGCGGGCCACGGCGTCGCCGCCCGAAGAGCGGTGGGTCTGAATCCAGGCGTTCAAACCGCGATCGGCGAGTGCGGCGACACCGATCGCGCCCACCACGAGCACGGCGTCGCGCTGAGCTTCGGCCAGTCGCGGGCTCAGAACCTGCAGTGCTCCCCCCACTGCCAACCAAACGCGCTTCACGACGGCACGATACCCTAATTCCCTCGAACGGGCTAACCCCACTCGGCTCTCCGGGCGATCCAATCCGCGGGGCTTCGCGGATACACTTCGCGCCAGAAACCCGAAACCCGAACCCCCGAGGAGTGAACCATGCTGTCATTACTGCTCATCACGGCGTTGGCGGTGCAATATCCACCACCGGCGTCGAAACCCGCGCAGGACACGACCGCGCCCAAGCGGACCGCGACCGTGGCGCCGCGTGGGACGAGTCAGGCGGTGGTTGGTCGCCAGGCGTTCCACGATCGAATGCGCGAACTGTGGTCGGATCACATCGTCTACACCCGCAACTTCATCGTCAGCTCCACCGCCGGACTATCCGATACAGCCGAGGTTCTCCAGCGGTTGCTGCGCAACCAGGACGAGATCGGTGAAGCGATCAAGCCGTACTACGGTGAGGCGGCCGGCGGTCAGCTGGCGTCGCTGCTCCGCAGTCATATTCAGCTCGCGGGCAAGGCGTTGGTGGCCGCGAAGGGTACACAGACGGCCCAGGCAGGGATGCACCAGGACATGTATCTGTCCAGCCGCATGGGCGACACGACGTCGCGCACCGACACGATCCGTATCAATTCTCAAAATCCGAACCCGCGGATGCGCATGGACACCACGAAGGCTCGCGCTGGCGCGGCGAAGCAGCACGGCAACGTGCGTAGCGATACTGCGGCGCCTGCCGACGTCTATGCCCAGGGACAGGTCCAGGTTCAGGCCAGTCAGCAGGCCGGCCAGCAAGCCGGTCAGGTCGATTCGGTCGCAGTGAACCAGGCCATTGTCGCGTTGCGGGCAAACGGCGACAGCATCGCCATGTTCCTCAGCCAGGCCAATCCGCGCGGGTTCGCGCGCGAGCCGTTGCGCGCAGGATTCCAGATGCACATCGATCTGCTGCTGAAGGGAGCGACCGCCCACATCAAAAAGGATTGGGCGGGCAGCGTAGCGGCGTTCGATGAAAGCGTGGACCAGGGCCAGCAGATGGCCGACATGCTGAGCGAAGGGATCATGAAGCAGTTCCCCAGCCGCTTCAACAACAAGACTGCCGCCGTTTCTTCCCGGTAGTCTGAGGCAAGTCCGTCAACGACCTCCTGAGCTTTTGGGCTCGGGGGGTCGTTGCGTTCTCACGTGAACGCGGCGAAAGCCGCGATCACGGAGATCACGAGGCCCAGCGCGATCTTCATCGCGGCGGCGGCCGCTCGTCCAACGACCGAGCCCCAGCCGGCACGCGTCGCCACGTTGAGCTGCCGCGATGCGGTGTACTCGAACAGCGCGGCGCCGACGAACGAGCCGAGGAACGCGCCGATGACGCTGCCGATCACGGGGATCGGCACGCCGATGACGGCGCCCACGATGCCGCCGATGAGCGCGCCCCAACCGGAGCGGCTCGATCCGCCGTAGCGTTTCGCGAAGCGAAAGCCGAGCCAGCTCTCGATGATCTCACCGACGAACGCGATGCCGAGCACGATCGCGATCAACGCGACGCTGAGCGAGCGGAAGCTCGTGAGCCAACCGTAGATGAGAATGCCGCCGACCATCACCCACAGACCGGGCAGGCCCAACGGAATGAGAAACAAACCCGCCAAAATCGCGGTCGCCAGAATTACAATCGCGAGTGCGTCCATGACCGAAGCCTACGAAGTCTCCCCGCTTGACGTGCCACGGTACCTTGTTGTTATTCCGGTGCCCATGCCTGACGAAAGTTGATCGGCCTAGCCCTTCTCCTCCAGATCACGGTTCCAGCTCCGCGCGGCTTCGTCAACGACTTCGCGGGCGTGCTCGACTCGCAGTCCGTCCGGCACCTGGAAGCGGTCATCGCCGAGGTGCGCCAGAAGACGCGCGGCGAGATCGCGGTCGTGACGCTGCCGGATATCGGCGATCGCGCGGCGAGCGACGTGGCGCTGCAGATCGGCCGGCAATGGGGTGTGGGCGACACCGGTGCCGCCGGCGATCCGGCCAAGAACCTGGGCGTCGTGCTCCTGCTCGTACCGCTGCAGGATCACAAGCCCGGAACGGGACAGGTCTTCATCGCGACCGGTCGCGGGGCCGAAGGGTTTCTCACCGACGCCCGCTCGGGTCGGATTCGCGACGCCATGCTGCCAGCGCTCCGAGACGAGCAGTACGGCCCTGCACTTGTGTTAGGTGTCGATCTCATCGCACAGGCGTTCGCGACCGAATTCGGTGTCACGCGGCCTCCGCCGGCTCCAATCCCTCAACCCCAGCCCCGAATCCCTGTCTCATGGCTCGTCATCGCGATTATTCTGCTCATTGTTCTCACCCGCGGGCGCATCTTCCTTCTGCCCTTCTGGCTCAGCGGGATGGGACGAGGCTGGGGAGGCAGGGGACGGTGGGGTGGGGGTGGGGGTGGGGGCTGGGGCGGAGGACGAGGTGGGGGCGGATTCGGCGGATTTGGCGGCGGTGGTGGCTTCTCGGGCGGCGGTGCCGGAGGGAGATTCTGAGCGATGCGGCTCAACGAATTCGCTGACCAGGTGAGCTCGGCCCTCGGTGGCAGACTCGTGTCGCTGCTGCTGTACGGCTCTGCCGCGAGGGAGCAGGGAGCCGGGAGCAGGGAGCAGACGGCCATGAACACGCTGCTCATCGTGGACAAGGCAGACGCCGAGCTCTTCGCGCGCCTCCAGGCCCCGGTGCGCGCCTGGATGAGCGCCCAACACCCCCCACCGCTCGTGCTGACCGAGCGCGAGTGGCGCGATTCCGCGGACGCGTTTCCGATCGAGTACGAGGACATCCGCGCCGGCCATCGGGTGCTCGCCGGGCGCGATCCCTGGCACGGCATTCGCGTGCAATCCGAATACGTGCGGCGCCAGCTGGAACACGAGCTCATGGGGAAGCTCGTGCATCTCCGACAGGCGTACGCCGCGGATTGGAACAGTCCGCGGCGTCTGGCCGAAGTGGTGCGCGCGACGCGACCGGGATTCTTGACGATGTTGCGGGCGGTGTTGCGCCTGGCAGGCCGTGCCGCCCCCGCCGCGCCGGAGGCTCTGGTGCGCGACGCGGGCGCGCTGATAGGATTCGGCGCTGATGGACTGGCGGAGCCGGCCGCGTTTCTCGACGCGGTGACGCGGACCGCGGAGTACGTAAACCGCATGGAAAGGAACCCTTCGTGAAACGCCTCCTGCTCCTGAGCCTCGTCTTCGTTGCGGGCTGCGGCTACAATCAGATTCAGACGCTCGACGAGCGGGTGAACGCCGCCGAGTCGCAGATCAAGGTGCAACTGCAGCGGCGCGCCGACCTGATTCCCAACTTGGTCGAGACGGTGAAAGCCTACGTGAAGCAGGAGCAGACGATCTTCATCGCCGTCGCGGAGGCGCGCGCCAAGCTGGCCGGCGCGGTGCAGAGCGGCAACCTCGAGGAGATGGCGGCGGCCAATAGCGCGCTGAACGCGCCGCTGGGCCGGCTGCTCGCGATCGCCGAGAATTATCCGCAGCTCAAGTCGAACGAGAATTTTCGGGCGCTACAGGACCAGCTCGAAGGGACCGAGAACCGGATCGCCGTCGCTCGACAGGACTACAACGAAAGTGTGAACACGTACAACGCCTACATTCGGCGCTTTCCGCAGGTGCTCACGGCGAAAATCCTCGGGAAAAAGCCGCGCCCGTATTTCGAGCTGCAAACGCCCGGCGCGGGCGAGGCGCCGCGAGTCGATTTCTCCAAGTAAACGGGTTAGATTCCACGTATGAGTCGCGTTCGCACTGAGAGACGTTCGTCGGTCCGCGAAGGCTCCGCCGGGCCGGGTTGCCTGGTCGCGATCATCGAAGACGACAGCGAATTCCGCAACATGCTGCGCGAGCTGCTCGAAGAACAAGAGTATCGCGTGGTGGCCGTGTCCAACGGCGCGGAAGCCCTCGAGACGCTGCGCGGCGACGTGTTGCCCAACGTGATTCTGCTCGACGTCTCGATGCCGGTCATGGACGGCTTCGATTTCCTGCGCTTCCGCAATGAGGACCCGCGACTCGCCGCCGTGCCGGTCGTGCTGGTCACGAACGCCAAGCCATATGAGCGGCCCACGATCGGCGTGAACGACGTCGTGCGGAAACCCATCGACATCGACGAGATTCTGTTCGCGATCAAGCGCTACTGCGCTTGAACGGGCGGGGGAGCCGCGAGCGGTAGCGTAAAGAAGAACGTCGTGCCTTCGCCGGGCCGGCTCTCGACCCAGATTCTCCCCCCCAACGCTTCGACAACGCCTTTGGCAATCGTCAAACCCAGCCCGCTGCCCAGGCGGGCTCGTGGCGTCGCCTGCCAGAACCGGTCGAACACGTGCGGCAGCTGCTTCGACGAGACGCCCACGCCGGTGTCGCGCACGGCGAAAAGGACCTCGTCGTCGGACACCTCCGCCGTGACCAGCACGCCGCCGCCGTCGGGCGTGAACTTGATCGCGTTGCCGATGAGGTTGCCCAGCACCTGCACGACCCGCTCGCGATCGCAGATCGCCTCGAGCTGCTCGCCGGTGACCTGCTGCTCCACCCGCAGCGCCTTTTCCAACGCGTGGTCGCGGCACGCGGCCACGGCTTCGGCGACGATGGACCCGACCGGCTCCCGGCGCGGTTCGACGAACAGCCGTCCCGACTCGATGCTGGCGACGTCGAGGAGATCGCCGATGACGCGATTCATTCGCTCGGCCGAGCGGCGAATCGCCTCGACGTGCCGCCGGTCGCGACGTCCCTCGCTGTCGGGAGGAAGACTCCGGAGCAGCAGGCCGACCGCGGTCAGCACGGTGTTCAGCCCGTTGCGCAGATCGTGGGAGATGGCGGCGAGCGTGTCGTCCCGCGCACGGCTGGCCTGTTGCGCCTGCTGGTACAGCCGCGCGTTGTCGGCACCCAGCGCGGTGCGCTGCGCGACGTCTTCCAGCAGCGGCAGATCGGTCTTGTTGAAGTGGCGGTCGGGGCGGGTCATGCCGAGTGTCAGGACGCCGAGCAGCCGGCCCCGACCGATCAACGGGAGCAGCACGAGCGAGCGAATCCCGGCTGCCCGAATCGCCGTCTGCCCCGCAGGTTCCGGTGCGATCGCGGCCAGCGTGCCCTGCGTGAGGTCGGCGAGCAGCATCGTTTCGCCGGACCGCAGCGCGGGCGTGGGTGACAGCCGCCAGTCGTCGAGCGTGTGGTCGACGCGCTGGACGGATCCGTCGTCCTCGATCATATCCGCGAGACACAGGTCACCCAGGCGCGGCACCAGCAGGCGCGCGACGGCCGCCAGCATGGCGCGTTCGTCCAGCGCCGATGCCAGCACTTCGGCGAGGTTCGCCAGAAAGCGCTGCTCGTCCGGCGCAACCTTGCCGACCTGCTTCTTGCCGTTCTTCACCTTCACCGCGTTCCCTCCCACCGCTCAAATATCGCCGCGCGCGGCAGGTTCCGCCTCGTCCGGCGCACGGCCGGGAGTAATCAGGTCAGCAGCAGAATCAGCAAGACGACCAACAGGACGAGACCCAGGGTCGAAATCGTAATGACGGTCCGGTCGGCAGCCGCCGCCGACGCCAGTGACCGTTCCTCCTGGGCCAACGTTGGTTGATAGCTGGTATAGCCGGGTTCGAGACGCGGGCCGCCAGCCTGCGTCGCGGGCGGGGCGGTGACAGGTGCCGTGGCAGCCGGCTCCTGCGCCATCGCTGGCGCCGTCGCCAGAGCGGCGACGGCGGCCAGCAGATACAGGGTGCGCTGGATCATACGACTCGTCGTCCTTGAATGATCCGGACGACAATGACGACCAGCGCGATGACCAGCAGCAGGTGAATCAGGCCGCCGAACGTATACGCGGAAATGAATCCCAGCAGCCATAAGACGATGAGAATGATTGCGAGCGTCATCATAAAGTCGTGCCCTCCTTGGGGATCACGGCAGCGGCCGGCCGACAACCCACTTCACAATGCGGCCAGGCTCGAGCGGTGTGGTTTCGTCTACCTGATTGATGAGTGCCAGCTTCGCCACGGGAGCGGGCGACGGCCGCTGTTGCGCGAGCTGCGCGATCGTCGTGCGGCGATCGAGCGTAATGACGTCCACGTGCTGCGGCTGCACGTTGAGCATCGCCGGGTCGGTCAACCGGCCAAAGCTTTGCAGGGCGCGTTGCGCGACGCCCTGATACGCGGACCAACGCGCCTCAGGGCTGTACGCCAACAGCCGGTACACGCTGCTGCCGTACTCGACGAACAACGCGTTGCCGCGCACCGTGCCACCCTCGGTGGCGGCGGCGAACGGCGCTTCTGAGGCGGTGAGGCCGTTGAT
>JBOHSJ010000294.1:0-16860 GCA_050733035.1 Gemmatimonadales bacterium
CCTTGGCGACACGCGGTTTGCCGACTACTTTCCGGGGCCCAATGCGGGACTTGTCGTTGTCACGCAGTCAGCTCCTGCTCCTCGCCGGAACGGCCAACCGGCCCCTCGCCGAGGAGATGGCCCAGCATTTGGGACAGCCGCTGTGCGCGGTGACGATGCGGCGGTTTGCCGACGGCGAGATCTTCGTCAAAATCGACGAGAACGTGCGCGGGCGGGATGTGTTCATCATCCAACCCACGAATCCGCCGGCGGAGAACTACATGGAGCTGCTGTTGTTGATGGATGCGGCGCGGCGCGCGAGTGCGGCGCGCATCACGGCGGTGCTCCCCTATTTCGGCTACGCGCGCCAGGACCGGAAAGACCAACCGCGCGTGGCGATCAGCGCCAAGCTGATGGCGAATCTGATCACGCATGCCGGCGCGGACCGAGTGCTGGGAATGGATTTTCATTCCCACCAGGTGCAGGGGTTCTTCGACATTCCGGTGGATCACCTGTACGCGGCGCCCGCGTTCGTGAGCCACTACCGGACGAAGCAGCTGTACCAGCCGGTGGTGGTGGCGCCGGACGTCGGATCGGCCAAGATGGCCCGCGGCTTCGCGAAGCGGCTCGACGCGTCGCTCGCGATCATCGACAAACGGCGCCCGTCGGCGAACATCGCCGAAGTGCTGAACGTCGTCGGTGAGGTCGAGAATAGGGACTGCCTTATTCCCGACGACATGATCGACACCGCCGGCACGATCTCGGAAGCCGCGGCGGCGCTCAAACGGCTCGGCGCCAAGCGCATCTTCGCGTTCGCGACGCATGCGCTGTTGTCGGGCCCGGCGGTCGAGCGGCTGCGGGCGGCGCCGATCGAAGAAGTCACGGTGACGAACACGATCCGGATTCCCGAGGAGCGGCAGTTCGAGAAGTTGAAAGTGCTGTCCATTGCCAGTCTGATGGCCAAGGCCATCGGCTATGAACATTCGAATCAGTCGGTCAGTTCTCTGTTCGATTGAGTTGAGGAGCGTATGGCCCAGACGGTGAGCCTCTCCGCCACGGCGCGAGAGAAAACAGGCAAGGGTGCGGCGCGACAGGCCCGCTTCCAGAAGCAGATTCCGGCCGTGATTTACGGCCATGGCCGCGCCACGCAGACGCTGATGGTGGACGCGCTTGCGTTGGAGAAGGCACTCACCGGCATCGAGCCCGAGAGCACGCTGATCGAGCTCACTGTGGACGGCAAAAAGGCGCGCACGTTGATCCGCGAGATCCAGCGCCATCCGATCCGGCCCGACATCATCCACGTGGACTTCTACGAGATCAAGGCGGACGAGAAGGTCACGCTCAAGGTCCCTGTGCACCTCGTCGGGACGCCTGACGGCGTGCGCAACGCCGGCGGCGTGCTCGATCAGGTGACGCGTGAAGTCGAGATCGAGGTGCTTCCCGAAAACATCCCGGACCGCGTGGAGCTGGATGTGTCCGCGCTGAAGATCGGTGACTCGCTGCACGTGTCGGCGCTGTTGATCCCCAACGCCGTGATTCTCACGGGCGCCGATCTCACCATCGCCACCGTGGTGCCGCCGCGCGCCGAGGAAGTCGCCGCGCCGACGGCCGAAGCCGCGACGGAAGTCGCCGAGCCCGAGCTGATCCGCAAGGTCCGTGAGGATGAAGAGGGCGCCGAGGGCGAAGCGGCACCGGCTGGTGAAGAGAAGGGCAAAGCCCCGAAGGCCGAGGAGAAGCCCAAGGGTAAGAAGGAGGAGTAGCCCCCCCTGCGCGCCGTCGTCGGCCTGGGAAACCCGGGCCCGGATTACGCGGCGACGCGCCACAATGCCGGCTTCCTGCTGGCGGATGCCGTCGCCGAGCGCTGGCAGCTGCCTCCCTTCCGTCGCGCCGAGCGCGCGCGCGCGACGGAGGGCACGGTGGCCGGCGTCCCCGTCCGCATCCTGAAACCGACGACGTTCATGAATCGCAGCGGCGCGGCGCTCGCCTCGCTCCGCGCCGATCCCGCGTTCGCCGCCGCGCACGATCTCTTGATCCTCGTGGACGATTTCCAGATTCCACTCGGCACGTTTCGCCTGCGCCCTGAAGGATCGGCGGGTGGGCACAACGGCTTGAAGAGCATCGAGGGGGCCCTGCAGTCGCAGCAGTACGCGCGGCTACGCATCGGCGTCGGGCCGCTGCCCGAGGGCACCGGTGACTGGGCCGAGCACGTGCTCGCGCCGTTTGAACCCGCCGAAATGGACCAGGTGAACGACTTGATGCCGCAGATGATCGAAGCCGTCGAGCAGTGGTTGAAAACCTGATGCTGCGTCTCGGCATCGTCGGTCTACCCAATGTCGGTAAGTCGACCCTCTTCAACGCGCTGACCTCTTCCAAAGCGGCCGCGGCGGAGAATTATCCCTTCTGTACCGTCGAGCCGAACGTGGGCGTGGTCGAGGTCCCCGATCCGCGGCTCGAGCAGCTCAACCAGGTCGTCAAACCCAAAAAGAAGATTCCAGCGGTCGTCGAGTTCGTGGACATCGCCGGCCTGGTGAAGGGTGCGTCACAGGGCGAAGGCCTCGGCAACCAGTTTCTCTCCCACATTCGCGAAGTGGACGCCGTCGTCCACGTGATCCGCGCTTTCGAAGATCCCGACGTGGTGCACGTCATGGGTCCCGTGGATCCCGTGCGCGATCACGACGTCATCACCAGCGAGCTGGCACTCGCCGATCTCGCCGTCGTCGAGCGCCGCCTCGACAAGACGCGCAAGTCGGCGCGCGCCGGCGACAAGGAAGCGCAGCTCGAGCTGGTGCTGCTCGAGCGCGTCGTGTCGGAGCTGAATAGCGGACGCGGCGCGCGCGAAGCCGGTGAAAGCGAGGAGGCGGTGAAGTTCCTGCGGCAGCTCGGCCTGCTCACCGCGAAGCCGATTCTGTACGCCGCCAACGTGAACGAAGATGACCTCGCCCGAGGCGGCGGGAAATGGATCGACAAGCTTCGCTCGGCGGTGCAGATCCATCACGAGGAAGCGGAGATCGTTCCCTTCTCCGCCAGGTTCGAGGCGGAGCTGGCCGAGCTATCCGGTGAGGAACGCCAGGAGTACCTCGCGAGCGCCGGCGTCGCGGAGCCGGGGCTCGACCGCCTGATTCACGCCGGTCAGCGGCTGCTCGGCCTGCAGACGTTCTTTACCGTCGGGGAGAACGAAGTGCGCGCCTGGACGATGCATCGCGGCGACACGGCCTATGACGCCGCGGGGGCAATTCACTCTGACTTTCAGCGCGGCTTCATCCGGGCCGAAACGGTGGGGTTTGGGGAGTTTGTGAAAGCGGGCAGCTACAAGGCTGCCCGCGAGCAAGGCGTGGTGCGCAGCGAAGGCCGTGACTACGTCGTCAAGGACGGCGACATCTTACTTTTCCGGTTCAACGTCTAGCGCGTCCAGATCATGACCGATCCACAGCTTCCGGCAGAATTGTACGGACCCGCCTGCCACACCGAATTTGGCGTGTTCGAATCGGTCATGTCGCTCAGACCAATCGGCGGCGTTCCGGGATAGACCTCCACGCCCGCAACGCTGCCGACCGGAATCAGATCGTAGTCCAGCTCGCGGAACGCCAGTCCATCCACGCTCACCGGGACGACGCACGCCACGCCCTGGAAGAACCGCGTCGGCAGGCAGCCCTGCACGCAGATCTGCATGATGCCTTCGCGAGCCAGCATCGAGCTGATGTGCCGCGGCCGAGTCCGCTGAATGTGCTCCCGGGTGAAGAAATGTCCAAACCCGCGGTAGGTGTTCATCCGCGCGTAGAAGCCGGCCAGGTCGCGCCACCTGCTGGGATGCTGGACTTCGACCACCACAGGATCCAGGTCTTCCGCGTCCACGTCGATCAGGACGACGATCCGCTTGGGACGCCCACTCTCGAGCTGAAAGACGAATTCCTCGGTTTCCCGGTCGCGGTACGAGACGCGGATCTTCTGTGGACCCGCCGGCAGGCTGTCGAGCCAGAAGGTGCCCTTGGAGTCGGTGACGACGAACTTGTGTGCTTCGGGGGCGGAGATCATCACGCCGGCGATCGGCCGGCCATCAAACGAAGAGGTCGCCTGGCCCCGAATACGGGCAGTGGAGTCGACCTGGGGCTGCAGCGCCGTCAGGATGGCCGCTGCAATTATTTGAAAGGCGATCATTGTGCGCCTCGACTTGGTGTACCTGCTGAATCATCAATAGAGCGATGTGGCCAGAACTGCAAGACGCGGGCCAACCCTTCCCACACCTTTCCACGCCGTTTAGCTTTCTGCCTCACAAATCCCCTACTCGGCGCCTCCACCGCGCCGGGTCACCCATGACCAAAGGGAGGTGGCATGCATCGTCGGTACGAGACGGTCTACATCTTTGATAGTGCGCTGGATGAGCCGGCAATCACCGAAAAACTGAACCGCTTGCACGCCCTTCTCACCAAGGAAGGGAAAGGCACGATTACCAACGTGTCGCACTGGGGCAAGCGGACCTTGACCTTCAAGATCAAGAAGAAAGACGTGGGCTACTACGTCGTCGCGGAGTTCCAGGCGACGGGCGACCTGCTGCCGGAGTACGAGCGTGCCGTGAAGCTGGACGAGAGCGTGTTGCGTTACCTGCTCGTCGAGGCGGCGCGTGAACAGCCCAAGCCGGTGGTTGCGGCCCCCGTCGCGCCCGAAGAAGAAGAGTTGGAAGAGGAGGAAGCGTGAGACGTCCCGCCAAGACCTGTCCCGTGTGCGAATCCGGCGCGCGCGTGCTCGACTACAAGGATGACCGGACTCTGAGCCGCTTCCTCACCGAGCGCGGCAAGATTCTGCCGAGCCGCCTGTCGGGGATGTGCGCGCGCCACCAGCGGCAGCTCGCGACAGCCATCAAGCGCGCGCGGCAGCTGGCGCTGCTTCCTTACATCAAGGGTCACACGGCATAGCGTGACCGACACGCGCGAGTCGTGGTGGCGTCTGAGCCTGGCGCTGATCGCGTTCGTGCTCTGGGCCCATCCGAGTCTGGTCGGCCTACCCTGCGCCGCGCTGTTTATTCTGGCGCCCGGCTCTGGGGGCGCGGGGGGCGCCGAACGCCCGGCGTGGGTCCAGCCGCTGTCGGCGCTGATCGGCGCGATGAGCCTGGCGCTGCTCGTGCTGACCGGCGGGACCGGTAGCCGGCTGGCGTCGGTCACGAGCACCTACATCGTGCTCGTAACGGCGGCGTTCGTGGCGCTGGTGCTGCTGCAACCGGCGCCGATCCTGCGTCAGGCGCTGCGTTCGGTGGGTGCCGGCGGGATGGCCACCGCGGTCCTGATCCAGGGCATCTGGGGATCGGATGCGTGGGGGGCGCTCGCGTGGGAGGCGACACGGAGCGCGAGCATCACGATGCGCACGTTGGTCGCGGTGGCACCCGACGCGTTCGCGCTGTACGAGCCGATGGTGCGTTTTGTGAGCCTCACATGGCCGGGCATGCTGGCGCTCCAGACTCTGGCCGGCCTGGCGCTCGCATGGCACGTGCACCTGCGCCTGGCGCCGACGGCAGGGGCGGCGGAGGGCGTCGCACCGGCTCCGCGCCCGCGCTTCAAGGACTTCCGCATGGGCGACGGCTGGGTCTGGGGCATCGTCGCCTGGCTCGGCGTGCTGATTCTGCCGGTGTCGAACGTGTTGCAGGTGGCGGGGGCCAACGTCGGACTCGTGGCCAGTACGCTGTACGTGCTGCGCGGCGCGGCGGTCGTCGCCACGTTTGCAGAGGCGTTCGGCGTTTCGGTGGCGGCGCTGATGATCGCGGCGGGCGCCGCGGCGGCACTGGCCGTCCCGCTGCTGTTCGTGTTGCCCGGGCTGTGCACCATAGGCATTACCGACACGTGGTACCAATACCGGCGCCGCCTCGCGGCCGCTCGCGGCACCGGCGGCGAGACAGGGCCATCACAACAATAAGGACTGACGATGGAAATCATTCTGCGGGCAGAGGTGCAGCACCTGGGCAAGATCGGCGACGTCGTCAAAGTGAAAGACGGCTACGCCCGCAACTATCTGTTGCCCAAAGGCCTCGCCTACCCGGCGACCGAAGCCAACAAGAAACGGATTCGCTACGAGGGCGAGCGCCTGTCGAAACAGCTCGCCGCCGAGAAGTCGGCGGCGGAGACCGAGGCGACCCGACTGGCCGACGTGCAGCTCACGTTCGCCGTGAAAGTCGGCGAGGAGGACAAGCTGTACGGGTCGGTGACGTCCAGCGACATCCAGCGCAAGCTCGAGGAGATGGGCATCCACGTCGACAAGCGCAAGATCGACCTGCATGAGCCGATCCGCGAGCTGGGCGAATTCAACGTCGGGATCAAGATCCATCCCGAGGTGCGGCCCGAGGTGCGGGTCACGGTGGTGAAGGAGTAACGATCGTCGCGATCGGTTACGTTGACGGTCCGCGGTTCCGGCGTTCGCTGCTCGCCGCGGCGGATTGGGTGGCGGCCGGCCGGGACGAGCTGAACCGGATCAACGTCTTCCCCGTCCCCGACGGCGACACGGGGACCAACATGTGCCTCACGCTCCGCGCGGTCGCGGGCGCGCTGCGTAGTCTGGGCGATGCCGGCGCGCCCCTGCCCCTCCCCTATGTCGCCGAAACGATGGCGCAGGCGAGCGTCCGAGGCGCGCGCGGCAACTCCGGCATGATGTTGTCGCAGTTTCTGCTCGGATTCCGCGAAGGGATCGGACAGCGACTGCGCGCCACCGCCGCCGACCTGGCCGCGGCCATCGCGGTGGGATTCGAGCGGTTGCGCACCTCCCTCGACGAGCCCGTGGAAGGCACGATTCTCACGGTGGTGCGCGAGGCGGCGGATGAGGCCGGACACGCGCGCGGCGAACGTGATCTCCGGGTGTTCATGGGCCGCATCGTGGATCGCGCCGAAGCCGCGCTGCAGCGCACGCCGGAACTACTCGCCGCGCTGAAGAGCGCCGGGGTGGTAGATGCGGGCGCCAAGGGCTTCGTACGGCTGCTCGACGGGGTCAAACGCCTCATAGAAGAAGGGCACATCGCCGAGGGCGCCGTGGACCGGGTAGGTGCCTCGTCCAACGCCGCCGCCCAGACCGAAGTCGAATCGGATCGCGACTACCGCTACTGCACCGAGCTGATGGTCCGCTCTCCGGCTCTCCCCGACCCCGCTGAGGTGCGGAAAGCATTGCGCGCGCACGGCGGTTCGATCGTTGTGCTGTCGACGGGCGATCTCCTCAAAGCCCACGTCCACACCGATGCTCCCGACGGCGTGTTCCAGCTGGCGAGCACCTGGGGCACGCTCGAGTCCACCAAAGCCGACGACATGCGTGCCCAGCACCAGGCGCTGCAGACCCGCCGGCCCATCGCGTTTGTGAGCGATACCGCCTGTGACCTCCCCGATGAGGTGGTGCTGCAATACGACGTGGGGCTGGTACCGACGCAGTTGATCGTGGAGGAGCGCGCCTACCGTGACCGCCTGGAGCTGACGTCGGGGGAGTTCTTCCGGCGGCTGCGCGCCGGCCTCGATGCCAGCACCTCCCAGCCGGCGCCCCAGGCGTTCACCGACGCGTACCAGGATGCGGCACGCGCGGGGGACCACGTCATCGCAGTCGTGCTGTCGAGCGCCCTCTCCGGCACCTATGCCAATGCGGAAGCCGCGGCGCGGCGCTTCGATCCCACCCGGGTGACCGTGGTGGACAGCCGCAGCGCCTCCCTGGGCGAGGGGCTGCTGGTGGTGCGTGGCGTGGAGCTTGCTGCAGCAGGCTGGGAGCCTGACGCGATCGTGCGCGAGCTGCAGCGCGTACGGGCCCAGTCGGGGGGCTTCTTCACGGTGGACAACTTCGAGCGGCTGGTGCGTTCCGGCCGCCTGGGGCGTGGGCGCGCCTGGATCGGCACCAAGCTCAACCTGAAGCCGGTGATGGCGCTTACTATGGAAGGAAAGATCGAGCCCGTGGGCCGGGCGCGCGGCCGGGACGGCGCGCGCAGGCGCCTGCTGGAGCTGCTCGATCGCGCGCTCACGCCGCGTCCCCGCGCGCTCCGTTTGGGGGTTGCACATGGGGACATCCCGGAGTTCGCGGACGCGCTGCGCGCGGAGCTGGTCGCGCGCTACCGGCCGATGCAGTGTCTGGTGACTCCGATCACGCCGGTGATCGCCGCGCATGCAGGCATCGGCGCGTGGGGTGTTTTCTATCAAAACGAGGACGGAACAAACGCTGAAGGCGCTCGCTATGACTAATCAGGGAGGATCGCCGATTCTCTCACAAGTTGTTGACGCGTTGCTGGATCGCAAAGCGATCGATCCGGTGGTATTGGACCTGCGTGGCTTGTGCGCTGCCACAGACTACTTCGTCATCGTCTCAGGAACCTCGGACGCGCACGTGCGCGGCATGGCGGAACACCTCGTCACGGCCCTCGCGCCGGCGGGGGCCCTACCGCATCATGTGGAAGGGCTGCAGCAGGGCCGGTGGGTGTTGCTCGACTACGTGGATTTCGTCGTGCATGTCTTTCATCCCGAGCTGCGCGATTTCTATCAGCTCGAGCGGTTGTGGGGAGATGCTCCGGTGGTCGCCGCTGGCGACTCAGGCGGACGGGGCGCGAAAGGATAAGGTCGTATGCGAAGCATGGTGACTCGTTTGGTTGGAGGGGCGCTCCTGCTGCTCGCGGCTCAACCGCTGGCCGGGCAGTACTTCGGCCAGAACAAGGTGCAGTACCGCAATTTCGACTTCCAGTCGATTCAGACCGAGCACTTCGACATCTACTACTATCCGGATGAGCGGGGCGGCGCGCTCGACGCGGCGCGCATGGCCGAACGCGCGTATGCCCGCCTGTCCCGCATCCTCCACCACAACTTTTCGAGCCGCAAGCCGATCATCCTGTACGCGTCGCAGTCGGACTTCCAGCAGACGAACGTCGTCGACGCGTCAGGCGAAGGGCTCGGCGGCGTGACGGAATTCTTCAAGCACCGCGCGGTGCTGCCGTTCACCGGCTCGTACGCCGAATTCGAGCACGTGCTGCAGCACGAGATGGTGCACCAGTTCCAATACGACGTGTACAGCCGCGGCCGTCCCGGCGCCGGCGTGCAGACGCTGGTCAACGTCAATCCCCCGCTCTGGTTCATGGAGGGCATGGCCGAGTACCTCTCGCTTGGACCGATCAATCCCGAGACGGCGATGTGGCTGCGCGACGCCGCGCTCGAAGGCCATCTCCCGACGATCGAGGAGCTGACCGTCGATCCGTACATCTTCCCCTACCGCTACGGGCACGCGATCTGGGCCTACATCGGGGAGAAGTGGGGCGACGAGGTCATCGGCGAGATTCTCCAGAGCTCCGCGTCGTCGGGCATCGAGGCGGCGATCAAGCGCGCGCTCGGCCGTTCGCTCGAGGATCTGTCGAACGACTGGCGCGACGCCGTACAGACGACATTCCTACCGCAGCTGGGCGATCACTACCGCGCGCGCCGCATCGCGCAACCCACGCTGACGCGGCGCAAGACCCGCGGGCGCATCTTCCTCGCGCCGGCACTGACGCCCGACGGCAAAGACATCGCGTTCTTCGGCGACCAGGGCAACTTCTTCGTCGATCTCTGGCTGGCGAACGCGGAGACGGGACGCGTCAAGCAGCGGCTCGTGAAGTCCACGCTCAACAACAACTACGAGAGCCTGCGGTTCATCAATTCGGCGGGCGCCTTCTCGCCCGACGGCCGCTTCTTCGCCATCGCCGCCAAGCACAAGGACCGCGACGACCTGGTGATTCTGGACGTGAAGCGCGGCCGCGAGGAACGCCGCATCCAGGTGAACCTGAACGGGCTGCAGACGCCGCAATGGTCGCCCGACGGACAGCAAGTGGTGTTCTCGGGATTCAACAACGGCTTCTCGGACTTGTTTCTCATCAACCGGGACGGGACGGGCCTGCGCCGGCTGACGAGCGACAAGTTCGCGGATCTGCATCCATCGTGGTCTCCAGACGGCCACACCATTGCGTTCGTGACCGATCGCGGCGGGGACACGGACTTCGATCTGCTGCGCTTCGGTAACCTGCGCATCGCGCTCTACCACCTCGATACCGGCACGATGGAGCTGCTCGGCAACATGGACGCCGGCAAGAACATCAACCCGGTGTGGGCGCCCGACGGCCGGTCTCTGGCGTTCGTCTCGGATCGCACGGGCATCAACAACGTCTTCCTGTACGACTTCGCCGACGGCCGGATCTATCAGCTCACGAACATGTTCACGGGCGTGCAGGGGATTACGCCGTTGTCGCCGGTGCTGACCTGGGCGGCGCGCGCCGACCGCATGGCGTTCGTCTACTACGAAGACGGGCAGTACAGCGTGTATGCGGTGGAGAATCCGCGCTCCCTGCGGCGCGGGCCGTATCACGGCCCCGTCACCCAGCCGCTCGTGACGCTGCTGGCCACGGAAGTGCGCGGCCCCGTGGCACCGGCTCCGGCGATGGTGAGCCCAGCCTCCGCCGGCGCGACGACATTGGCGAATGCGCCGGCCCCCGCGGGTGGCGGCGGCTCATCCATCTATCGTTCCTCGGGCGGATTCCGTCCGTCGGCGACACCGCAACCGGCGGAATCGTCGGCGGTGCCCGCGCCCGTGACGGTGCGCGCGCTGCTCGACTCCGCGACGCTCGCCCTTCCCGATACGAACGAGTTCTCGTTCAAGCCGTACAAGGTGCGCTTCACCGCCGACTACATGGTGCGCCCGACGGTGGGCTACCAGCGCGACAATTTCGGCCGGGGCTTCTTCGGTGGAACCGCGATCGCGCTGTCGGACATCCTCGGTAACCATTCGGTGGTGCTGGCGGGCTCGATCAACGGTCGGGTCAGCGAAGCCCAGTTCCTGGGTGTGTACGTCAATCAGTCGCGTCGCTTGAATTGGGCCGGCGGCTTCTCGCAGGATCCGCTGTACTTCTACGGCGGCAGCGACTGGACCCGCATCGAGAATCCGGACGTGCCGGGCGACAGCCTCGATGTCTTCTCGTCGCGTGTGCGGCGGTTCGTGATTCGCGACGCGTTCGCGGAGTCGTACTACCCCTTCGACCGGTTCAACCGGATCGAGGTGGGATTCCACGCGGTCAACATCTCGGAGGCCACGCTCGCGTTTCAAACGCTGTACGACGCGACCACCGGCGATTTTGTCGATCAGCGGCTCTCGAGCGGCGGCGGTCCGTCGGCGACCTACGTGCAACCGTCTCTGGCGCACGTGCACGACAACACGCTGTTCGGGTACGTCGGACCGTTCGCGGGATCGCGGTCGCGCTTCTCGATTTCTCCCGCCTTCGGCTCGTGGCACTTCACTGCCGGTCTCGCGGACTACCGGCGCTACCTGTTTTTCCGTCCGTTCACGCTCGCCTTCCGGGGCATGGTGTTCGGCCGGTTCGGCCACGACGGCGATCGCTTCCCGATCTTCCTCGGCAATACCGATTTGCTCCGCGGCTATACGGCCGGTTCGCTCCGCGATCACGAGTGCCTGGCGGATCCGAACACCCAGGTGACCTGCCCCGAGCTCGATCAGCTGATCGGCTCGAAGATCGCGCTCACGACGATCGAGCTGCGGTTCCCGCTGACGCGCTCGCTCGTGCTCGGATTCTTGCCGGTGGGCTTCCCACCGATCGAAGGCGCGGTGTTCTACGACATGGGCATGGCGTGGGACGACGCGAGCATCATCAAGTGGAACCGGTCGGAGACCGAGGACCCAGTGCTCGTGCGCACGCCGCTGCGCAGCTGGGGCGCATCGGTCCGGGCGAACATGCTGGGGTTCATGATTCTGCGGTTCGACTATACCAAGCCGCTGGACCGGGCGTACAAGAAATCGTATTGGACCATCAGTTTAGGTCCGACGTTCTAACTCCGCTTCGCTAAAACAGTTGCAATGGCCTCGCCGGTTGTCTATTTTGTCCGGCGAGGCCATTTGTCCATCTCTCGTTTCCTTCTCATTGCGATGTTTCCGCTTTGGGGTTGCCGATCCCAAGCGCCGGCAGTCGCATCGTCACAACAACAGACGCCACAACGTGTTAGCCAGCTTCAGATCCTGGCGCGCACACCCGGCGTGGCGATTCGGCTGCCCGCCAAAGGGGGCACGCCGCAGATCTATCGCCTCCCCCGCCTCACGGTCATCGAAGGCGTCCTGCGCGGCAAACTCCCCCCCGTTGAACGCGTGGTTGGGCTCGATCCGGAATCGGAATTCCTCTTTGTCGCGACCCCCAAGAAAGAGCTGCTCGGGCTCGATCTCGGCAGCGGCCGCGTAGACACCGTCGCTACCGGCGTCGCGCAAGCCGCGCTCGGGCCCGACGGCACGCTGTACGCGGTCGATACGCTGCGGCGCGTGATCTCGCTGTCGCGCCGCACGCGATTTGCCTGGCCGCAGCCGCTCACCGCTTTGCCGCGTGATCTCTTCGGCGCGACGGATCAACGTCTCGTCGGCGTGATTCCGCAGGACCGGCTGCTCGTGGCGGCCGCCGATCAACCGCCGACCGTGCACCCGATCGCCGCGGGCGGCGACGTCGCGGCCACGCGCTGGGGCGATCTCGTCGCCGTCGCCAGCGATTCCGGCGTGACGTTCTACGATCCGCTGGGGCGCCGCACGCCGCAGTTCGTGAAGCTCGGCGCTTCGCCGCGCGCGCTCGCCTTCTCGCCCTCCGGCCACCGCATCTATGTCGCGCGGCGCAACGGGCCCGGCCTGGCCGTGCTCGATCGCTACGAGCGCAAAGAGCTCGATGGCGTGGCATTGCCGGGACCCGTCGCGGCGCTGCGGCTCGATCCGCTGGGCCGCTGGCTGCTCGCGCGTCCTGCCGTCGGTGACTCGGCGTGGATCGTCGATCTGCCGATCAAGCAGCACACCGGCATCGTGCCCACCGCATGGCAAGCGGATTTGCCGGCGATTTCTCCCGACGGTGTGCTGATCTACCGGCGCCGCACCGACGTGCTGGCCGTGCGCCCCGACTCGCTCACCGAAGTCGGGAAAGTCGAGCGGGGCGCGGCCGACCAGTGGATCCTGACGACGTGGCTGCCGCGCGGCGTTCCGGCGAGCGTCGCGAGCACGGCGCAGTCGGACAGCGCCGGAGGAGGCGCGGGGGGGGGCGCGGAAGGCCCGCTGTACGTGCAGGTGTCCACGTCGCAGAACCCGGAATGGTCCGGACATCTCGCGGACGATCTGTCGCGCGCGGGCATGGCAGCGCGGGTGCTGCCACCGCAGCATCCCGATGACGGGTATCGCGTCGTGCTCGGCCCGTTCACCACGCGCGCGCAGGCGGAAGCCACCGGGCGCCGGCTCGGCCGGCCCTTCTGGATCTACCAGCCCGGACAATGACGACCTACCGGCAGCTGCCGCTCTCGCGCCTCGGCCACCTGGTCCCGCCGCTCATCAACGGAGCGGCGTTGGTTGCGCTCATGCCGGTGACCGACGATCTGACGTGGGCGGCGAAAGCGGCGTGGGATATCGCGCGCATCGCGGCGCGCGACGGACGCCGCGTCGCGCTCGTGGACCTGTACGTCGATCACCCTGCGCTGCACAACATCGTGGGCCTCGAGACGACCGAAGGAATCGTGGATGCGTTCGAGTATGGCGTCTCACTGAACAAGGCAGCTCACGAAATCACGGGCGTGTTTTTCATTCCCGCCGGATCGGACACCGCCAATGCCGGGCAAGTCTACGCGCATGAGCGGTGGCGGAAGCTCCAAGCCGGATTTCGCTCCGAGGGCGCGCTCCTGATCTTGTTTCTCCCACCCGCGGGACTGGGACAGCTCTCGGCGACTCCCGATGGAGTGATGGTGCTCGCGCCGGAGGGGCTGCTTCCCGGATACGCCATCGCGCGCGAAGTGCCGCTGCTTGGCGTGGTGCGCGATCGCTGGCTCCCGTCCGGGGGTGTTTCGCGCCTCTCTCCGCCGCCGCTGGCGATGCCGATGGAGCGAGAGCCGAGGCGGGGCCTGCGCGTCGTGCTGGCGGCCCTCGTGGTCGCGGCGCTCGCGGTGGGAGGATGGGCACTGCTGGCGCGAGCGCGCGAGTCGGCGTTCCTCGCGCCGCCTCCAGCCCCCACCGCCGTTCCTGCTTCCCGCTCCCCGCTCCCTGCTCCCGCTCCGACACCGATTCCGAAGCCGCGCCTCGATACGCTCGCGTGGACGGTCCAGCTCGCCGCCTACGCATCGCTGGATAAGGCGCTGGCACATGCCGACCGCCTTGCGGCCGATGCAGGCGTGCCGGCCCTGGTGACGCCCGTCCCGCAGAGCGAGCATGGTCCGGTGTGGTATCGCGTGCAGGCCGGCTCGTACGCGACCCGCCCGGACGCCGCGGAAGCGCGCGCCGATCTGTGGCGCCGCGGCATCGTCGCGGAAGGGATCGGCGACCTGCTGCGCGCGCCGTACTCGTACAACGCGCCGGCTGGCTCATCACTCGACCAGTTGCGCCGCCGCGGTCTTCCCGCCGTGCGCTGGTCCACCGGCGTCATCTTGCTCGGCGCCTTCGAGGCACCGGAACAGGCGGCGTTCACGCAAGCCGCACTCAAGCGCGCCGGCGTGCGCGCGAACCTACTCCCTCGCATGGGGACACCATGAGACTGAGCAGGCTCGAGCTCTCAGGCTTCAAATCGTTCGCCGGTTCGGTGGAGCTGCCCTTCGATCAGGGAGTCACCGCGATCGTCGGCCCCAACGGCTGCGGCAAGTCGAACATCTCCGACGCCGTGCGCTGGGTGCTGGGCGAGCAGTCCCCGCGCCTGCTGCGCGGCGGGAAGATGGAAGACGTGATCTTCCAGGGATCCACGGGACGCCGACCCGTCAACGTCGCGGAAGTTTCGCTGGTGTTCGACAACTCCGACGGCAGCCTGCCCATCGCCTACCAGGAAGTCGTCGTCACGCGGCGCCTTTCCCGCTCCGGCCAGAGCGACTACTTGCTCAATCGCTCGCCGGTGCGGCTGCGCGACATTCAAGACCTGCTGCGCGGCACGGGCCTGGGCGCCGACGCCGCCGTGGTGATGGAAGCGAAGATGATCGAGGCGCTGCTCTCGGAGAAAGCCGAGGAGCGCCGCGCCCTGTTCGAGGAAGCCGCGGGGATCGGCCTCTATCGCGACCGCAAGAAGAGCACGGAACGCCGGCTCGAGGAAACGGCCGCGGATCTCGCGCGCCTCGAAGACCTGATCAGCGAAGTGCAGACGCAGGTGCGCAGTCTGGCGCGCCAGCGCGGGCGCGCCGAGCGGTTTGGGAAGATGATCGAAGAGCGTTTCGGCGTTGCGATGACGCTGGTGCGTCGTGAGTTGGAGGACTTCGAGCTGTCGCTGGGAGCGCTGGGCGTGCGCGCCCGCCAGCTGGCCGAGGCGCTGCCGGCGGCGCGGACGCGGCTGAGCGACGCCGAACGCCAGCGCGAGACGCGCGTGCAGGCACGGCATACGGCGGAGGCGCGGCGCACAGAGGTCGAGCGACGGTTGGGTGACGCGAAGCTCGAGGTGGGTCGCCTCGAAAGCGATCTCGCGCTCGCGGCCGAGCGGCTGAGCAACGCGGGACAGCGCCGGCAGACGGCGGCGGAAGAGCGAGTGCAGGCCGAACGGCGGGCGGCGCAAGCCGAGCGCGAGCACGAAGCGGCGGCGGCCGAGCAAACCTCCGCGGAGCGCGACCTCACGGCCGTGCAGACGGAGCTGAGCGCGCGGACGGGGGAAGAGGACGATGTGCGCGGCCGCCTCACGGCGGAGCGGCTGGCGGTGCGCGAGCTGGAAGAAGCGCTCCAGCGCCGCGCCGAATCGGCGCGCGCGCTCGAGATCGAAGGTGGCGCGTTGGACCGGGAGCGCAGCGAGCTGCGCGAGCAGCTGGCGCTCGCCACCGCCGAGCGTCAGGATCGCGACGTGGCCGCCCACGACGCGGCGCGCGGAGCCGAGTCTGCCGCGCACCGCGTCCATCGTGACGCGCAGGCCGCGGTCCGCGCGGTCGAAGCGTTGCAGCACGCGCGCCGTCACGTCGCGGCGCTCCAGGAACAGGAAATGAGCGCGCGCTCTGCGCGGCGCCAGGCCGAAGCTGCGCTCGCGCAGCTCGAGGCTCGACGCGACGCCCTGAGCGAGCTGGACCGCGAGCACGTCGGTCTCGCCCCGGCGGCGCAAGCGCTGCTCAAGGCGAAACTGCCGGGCGTGCTGGGACCGCTCGCCGACTTCGTCCGTACCAGCCGGCGCGACGCCGAGCTGGCCGAGCGCCTGCTCGGCGAATGGCTGCACGCAGTCCTGGTCCGCGACGCGCTCGCCATCGACTCGGTGCGCGCGTGGCATGCGGAAACCCAGCCGGGGCCACTCGTGCTGCTGCCGTGCGTGCCCGGGCCCCGGCTCGGCGCCGACGGCCATCCGCTCGCGGACGAGCTCCGCGTGGACGGCGCGGCCGCGGCCTGGGTCCGGGCGCTGCTCGCCGGTCACGAGGTCATCGGTGCGAGCGCACTGCGCCGGGCCAATGGCGCCGTTTTCCTCGACAGCACCACGCGGGCGGCCGGGCCGCTGCAGCGGCGCGCCGAGCTCGAGGCACTCGAGAAGGAACTGCGCGACGCCGAGGCAAATCGCGATCGCGCGCGCACGGCCGAGGAATCGACGGTCAAGGAGCTCGCCGCGGCGGAAGCATCGCTCACCACCGCCGGTCAGGGAGCGGAACAGGCCCGACGCGCGGAGTTGGAAGCCGGCGCGGAGAAAGGCGAAGCGGACCGCGGCCTGATTCACGCCCGCCGCCAGGCCGAGGAGGCCGCCGCGCACGTCGAGCGGCTCACGCGCCGGCTCGCCGAAGTGGAAACCCGTCTCGGTGCGCTGCACGGTGAGCTGCAGGAGCGCGAAATCGAGCGGCTCCGCTCCGCCGAGCAGCTCGGCAGCGAGCGCGCCGGCCTCGCCGACCTCGAGGCGCAGCAGGAGGCGGCCCGCGAGCAGCGCGTCCGCTGGCAGGTGGAAGCGGCGCAAGTCGAGGCACGCCTGGCGGC
>JBOHSJ010000295.1:0-6150 GCA_050733035.1 Gemmatimonadales bacterium
CGCCCAACGCGCGCCGCACGCCGAGCGTGACGGCGTTCACGCTGATCGTCGCGCCCGAGATACTGCGAACATCGCGCCCCACCTCGAGCTGGTCCTCGGTTGACTTGCCGCGGAATTGTCGCCGCCACGCCTCGTACGCCACTTCGCCTCCGTACGGCTCGCGATACACCAGGATGTCGACATCCCGCAGCCGGTCCGCGGGATCGGTGGCGACGAGAAACGTGATCGGTTGGTCTTTCCCTTTCACCGCGCGCACGACGGCGAACCCAAGCAGCGAATCGCCACGCGCGACGCGAAACACCGTATCCGCGTTCACGACGAGGGGCGTCGCGGTGGCGCCGGCGCCGAATATGCGCCGCACCGACGCCGCCACTTTTGGAGGCGGCGCCGTGACGATCTGCGCCAGGAGCAGCGTGATCAGCGGCGCTAGAATTGGTAGCCTACTCCCAGACGGAGCGTCTCGCCTTCCGCGGTGCCCGCGGCGGTGCGCCGAATCTCGTAATCGCCCTTGAACACCGTATTCCAAGTCGGCTTGTACGCCAACCCGACCGTCGTGACGCGGCGCGCGAACTCGGCGTTGCGCGTCGTGCCGGTCGGAACTGCGGCGTGGGTGTTGTAGCGCTCATACCGCACGAACGCGTTCAGCTTCTGCGTGGTGCGCGAGGACAATCGTAACAGGTCGTACGCACCCTCGATGTACCCACCAGAGATCCGGCTCCCCACGGCGGTGCCGTACAGCGCGTTGATCTGCTCCGCGTCGCCGACGCTGACGGTCGCGATCACACCGCGGAGCGAAGCTCCATCCTGCTCATACCGCGCGTCCGCCGAGAAGACGGTGACCGGAGCGTCGAACGAGCCGGTACCCAGGAGCGTGTCACCGGCCGTGGTCCCGCCGTACCAGAAGGAGCCGCCCACCCGGAGCCCGGGCCGGACCCATTCCAGCCGTCCCGTGAGTGACGGATTGGCGAATGACGCCTCCCGGCCCTCCTGGCGTCCCCCGCGAATGCCCTCCTCGTCTGAAAAGCCATCTGCGCGCAGTCCGTTGACCAGGTAAAGACGGTAGCTGAGGCCTTCGGCGACGGGTAGCGTTCCCACCACACCCACACCCAACTCGCGCCACGTCGTGGGGATCACATCATGATCGAAGGCGGGACGATCGACGCCATTGAAGGTCGGCGGTTCGTGGGTTTCGTTGATGATGCCAACTGGTGGGAGGACCAAGCCGGTGCGCAGCGTGACCCGGTCGGATAACCGATAATCCAGGAACGCCTGCTCCAGCGCGACCTCGCCGCCCGACGAGCCGCCTTCGACCTTGGCATCTTCCACCTCCAGCTCAGAACGGAAGGCCAAGCGGTCGTTGAATATGTGGGCGAGATAAACGATGAACCGGCGAAGGTTTACCTCGGCCGGCGTATTTCGTCCAGATCGATTCGTATAATGCACTTCCCCATATCCCCCAACCGTAGTGGACTCTTGGGCCATCGCCGGCGAGGCGCCAGTGACGAGTAGAATGCACACCGCAACGAGTGCCAGATGCTGGCGGGCATACGACATGCGCTTGTTCCTCCATAAAAGTTGATCAAAATTGTCGGGAATGATACACGAATATATTTGTCGGATTTAACCAGGCAAGTAGATGTTAAACTGGCGGATCGTGAATTCGCTGACGCAGTGGCCCTTGCTGGGTGCAATTCTCGGGCTGGTGGTCGTCACCTCAGGCGTGCTCATCTGGCGCCTGCGCGCGCGGCTGATCCGGACCGAGCGGGAACGCCGCCGGGCGGCGGAGGAATTGAACCGCCGGCTGTCGGAGCTGTTTTCGCTCCAGGAATTGTCGTACGTGCTGTCCGACTCGCTCGAGCTGGATCGCATTGTCGAGCAGGTCGTGCGCTACGCGGTGCGCTTCCTCGACGCGCAGGGGGCCTTGCTCGCGCTGATGGGCGACGCCCCAACTGATCCACTGCACGTCGCGGCCGCCGAAGGCACCCTCGCCCCACTGCGGGCGCAGCGGATCCCTGTAGACGACCCAGGCCTGATCGCCCGGTCCACCGGCCGCGAGCACCTCGAGCTGGTGCGCAACTCGGGCGCCGAGCCCACCGCGATCACGCACGGCTTCCAGGCGGCCGCCGCCGCCGCGGTGCCGCTGCGCTCGCATGGCACCGTCATCGGCACGCTCATCATCACCGATCCGCGGGAAGGCGTCTTTGTGCCGGAGGACATCCGGCTGCTCTCGACGCTCGCGACGCACGCGGCGGTCGTCATCGCCAATGCGCGCTTCTTCGAGATGGTGCGGCGCGCCAAGGAGCAGTGGGAGACGGCGTTCGATGCGCTGAGTGAAGGTATCGCGGTGGTGGACGACGAAGGCCGGGTGCGCCGCTCCAATCGCGCCATGGCGAGCCTGCTCAACACGCCCCTGCAGAGCATGGTGGGCACGCCCCTCGGCGAGGCATTGCTCGGCAAACCGGGCGCGCTGACGGAGCTGCTCGCCGCGACGCGGCGTGGCGAGCGCCCTGCCCCGCTCGTGGCGCGGTCCGAGCGGCTGGGGCGCGCCGTGCGCGTGAACGCGGCCCGCATCCCCGGTGCGATCACCGAACAGAGCATCGTCGTGATGGTCGAGGACGTCACCGAGCAGCAGGCGCTCGAAACGCAGCTCGTGCAGAGCGAGAAGCTCGCCGCGGTCGGCCAGCTGGTCTCCGGCGTGGCGCACGAGCTGAACAACCCGCTCACTTCTATCGCCGGCCTCTCCGAGTTCTTGCTGGAGCAGAAGGAGCTGGGCAAGAAGGATCGGGGCCACTTGCAGGTGATTCAGGAGCAGGCCCAGCGCGCGGGACGCATCGTGCGTAACCTGCTCACGTTCGCGCGCAAGGGAGCGGCCGAGCGGGTTCCGGTGGACTTGAACGACGTCATTCGCCGCACGTTGTCGCTCATGGCGTACGACCTGAAGCTCAAGGACATCACCGTGGCGCGCGAGCTGAGCGGCGTGCTCCCCGACGTGCTCGGGGATCGGCACGGGCTGCAGCAGGTGGTGCTCAATCTCGTGTCGAACGCGGCGCAGGCCGTCGCCGACCTCCCCCGCGAGCGCACCCGCGACGTGACCGTTTCGACGTGGTTCGACGGGCAGGTCCACCTTCGTGTCGCGGACAACGGGCCGGGCATTCCCGACGACCTCTTGCCGAGCGTGTTCACGCCGTTCTTCACGACGAAAGAGCCCGGGAAAGGCACCGGTCTCGGGCTGTCGATCACCTATTCCATCGTCGAGAGCCACGGCGGCCAGATTACGATCGAGCCGCGCGGTCCCCGCGGTGGCGCGGCATTCCGCGTGGATTTCCCGCCGGCGCCGGCCGACGCCGCCCGGCCCGCGCTCACACCCGCCCAGGGGACGCCCACGGTCAACGCGGCGTCGTCCGTGAAGCGCACGATCCTTCTGGTGGACGCCGATCCCGCCGTGCAGCGCACGATCAAGGCGCTGTTCGCGCGCGATGGCCACGACGTGGAGGTGGCGGGCGATCCACAACACGCGCTCGATCTCGCGCATCGCAATGCTTTCGATCTCGTGATCACCGACGCGCGCGCGATGGCGCCCGGAAAACGGGGAACGCTGCTGGCGGAGGAGTTGGTGGCGAGGCTGCCGGCGCTGCGGGAACGGATCATCGTCGCCACGGGCGACGTGCGGCCCAGTACGGAAGAGACGCTGGCGCGTCTCGGCGTGCGTTACGTGCGCAAGCCTTTCAACTTGCGCGATCTTCGCGTCGAAGCGGCGCGCTTGTGGGAGGCAACGGCGCTGTCGTAGGCTTCCGACGGCCACCCGTACGTTCCGAGATTCACGCCCCCCCCCACGCCGCTCCCCGGCGCGAACCGCACACCTTCACGCAACAACAGCGCGCGCTGGAGCACGGCGCTGTGATCCTGGCCCGAAAGTGAAATGCGGCCCGCCGCGTTGATGACGCGCCACCATGGTACATCGTTGTCTTCGGGAAGTGCGGAGAGCGCCCATCCGACCGTGCGCGCGGCGCCGGGCCGCCCCGCCAGCCGCGCGATCACACCGTACGTCGCCACCCGTCCCTTGGGGATGTGACGGACCACGCGGTAGATCCGATGATAGAATGGATTCACAAGGGAGCCCGCTACTAGCTTACTCGCAGAACATCTTCCAGCAAGCCCGCGTCCCCACCCCCCACTATTGACAAAATGTCTTCCATTGCTCTGCGCTCCCGCGGCCAGGCAAAGCGCCGCGCGGCCTCGGCTGCGCGCAACCACTCCGCGCGGTCGTGCTCGGCGGACAGCCTGACCGTCGCATTGACGGCGACGAACGCGGCGAATACGGGAATCAGCGCGATCTCATCGCTGCGATGCTGATAAAACGCTTCGGTGCGGCTGAGATTGTAGAATTTTTCCGGCACGAGGCCAGTCTCTTCGTGGAGCTCACGCCGCGAGGCGTCAACCGGTGTTTCACCCACTTCGATCGTGCCGTGCACCGTCTCCCACGATCCCGGATTGCGACCCTGCGGACCGCGGCGCAGCGCGAGGACCTCCAGCGTGTCACCGGCGCCGCGCAGCGCGTACGTGTCCACAAAGGACACCCGGAGGGAGGTCAGCGCCGCCGGCCGAGGACCGCTTCGAGCCGCGCGGAGAGCGCGCGGGCGCGGAACGGCTTGGTGAGAAAGTCGTCGGCGCCGAGCTCGAAGACGCGCACCTCGTTGTCTTCATCGCCCTTCGCGGTCAACACGATGACGGGAATGTTTGCGGTCGCGGGACGGGAGCGCAGGTGCGACAGCACGCCGTACCCATCGAGCCCGGGAAGATTCAAGTCGAGCACGATGATGTCGGGCCCGACCCGATCCACCTGGTCGAGCGCCTGCACGCCGTCGCGTGCTTCCGTGACGACGTAGCCGTCTCGCTCCAGGAGGTCGCGCATGACCTTGCGAAGACTGTCCTCGTCGTCCACGAGCAGCACCTTGGACGCGGGCAGGCCGTGCGCGCCGGATCGGCGCGGCGGCGCGTGCTCCTCGAGCAGATCGAAATGCGTGGACACCGGCGCGACCGGCTCGGGTGTGACCCGCTGGGCGTCGGCTTTGGGCGGGCGGTTGGAGCCCGACGCGCGTGCCTTGTCCGCCGGCTGCGGGGCCTCGTCCTCGGATGGGATGTCCACGACGCGGGTCAGCTCTTCGATCGTGGATTCGCCCCGCGTCACGTGCGCCAGGCCCGAGTCCCACAGCCCCTTCATGCCCCCTCGCCGCGCGGCCTCCGCAATGCGATCGGCCGCATCGCCGGCGGCGATCAGGCGCTCCAGTTCCGGGGTCATCGTGAGGATTTCCAGAATCGAAAACCGCCCGCGATACCCGGTCATCGCGCAGTCGGGGCATCCCGCCGAGCGGTACAGCGGCGTCCCCTTGGGAATCCAGCGCCGCAGCCGTTCCGGCGGCGCTTCCATCCACACTTCCTTGCAGGTCGGACACAGCTTCCGCATCAGGCGCTGCGCCACGACACCGCGCAGCGACGCGGCAATCTTGTACGCCTCCACACCGATATCCACGAGCCGCGTCACGGCGTTGGCGGCGTCGTTCGTGTGCAGCGTCGAGAGCACCAGGTGTCCCGTCAGCGACGCCTGCACGGCGATCTGCGCGGTTTCCTTGTCGCGGATCTCCCCGACCAGCACCACGTTGGGATCCTGGCGCAGGATCGATCGCAGCGCCGCGGCGAACGTGAGCCCCGCCTTTTCCTGCACCTGCACCTGCACGATCCCCTGCATCCGGTATTCGACCGGGTCCTCGACCGTGACGATGTTGACGCCCTCGCTCTTGATTTGGTTGATGCAGGAGTAGAGCGTCGTGGTTTTTCCGGACCCTGTCGGCCCCGTCACCAGGAGGATGCCTTCGTGGTTCTCGAGCAGCCGCTTGATCGCTTCCCCCTCGCCGGGGTTGAGGCCGAGCGAGTCGAGAGACTTCACCGTGGCGCGTGAGTCCAGGATGCGGATCACGACCTTCTCGCCCAGCTGCGCCGGCAGGGTCGAGACGCGCAGGTCGATCGGCTGGCCGTTCACCGCCACGCGGGCGCGCCCGTCCTGCGGGCGCAGCCGGTCGGCGATGTCGAGCTGCGCCATGATCTTGATGCGCGACACGAGCGGTACGCCAGCCGCCTTGGGGAGCACCATCT